>NZ_REFY01000004.1:0-300000 GCF_003841485.1 Natrarchaeobius halalkaliphilus
CTGTCTGGGTCGGGGCGCTCTGTAAACCGCCCATCCTCATCCCGCGAAATCGCTTCGCGTGGAGTGCTTACGACGTAGGCTGAGGGAATTACAAAAGCCACGGGTCACCTGACCCGTGGTTGTTTACGTTCAACCACATCTGTCGACCAGATATATATCCAAGAAGATGGTGAGCATACATTCACAGCAGATACAACAAATGAATATGAAGACCCTGAAAATACTGTTCGCATTAATTATAGTGATGGTTCTACTGATAATAGTTCAACAGTTGAGGTTTCAGAGTTAATCATTGAGACAGCCGAATAACCCTTCAAAACGAAGTATAGATGTGTGTCTGCTGTGTCTGGTTGTAAGCAATCGACCGATGCGTTACACCCTGTAAGCAACCGCCAGTATTTATATAAGGAACTACCTGTAAGCAGCGGTCCACAGAAATATCAGCATGTTATGTGGTATAGTACAGACAAGCAAGCAGACGACCACCAACGGGAGAGCATCGAGGCGGAGGATTCCTACAACTCGGTTGCTAAGTCGCTGCCCATCTCTCGGCAAGTAGCGACGACCTGAACGGGGGTTCGGATTTACGGATCGAATTCCCGATGAATCGTTTTTCTCTGGAATCAACGCTCCTCGGCGCGCTCGAGCGTCATCCTCGCTCCGCCCTCGAGCGTCTCGAGTGGCTTCGTCTCGGTTGCGCGCGCGACGACGTTCACCGGCGCGGCGGCTCTCGGTTCGCCGTCGACGCTCGCGGGCGTTTCACCCCAGAACAGACACAGCTTTCCGCCGGCGGGCCAGTACGCGATCGACCCCTCGGCGACGACCTCGCGCGCGTTCTCGCTCGAAACTCCGAGGGGAGCGTCGAAGTAGAGTTCGTCGCCCCAGCGGATCGCGTCGCCGGAGACCGGAAGCGCCGCATCGAGCTCCGCGCGGGTTTCCGGCGCGTCGTTAGTCCAGGTCGCCTCGAGTTCGATTCCGCCGACGGTGAGACGTAGGTCCGTCATACGCGTTCCAACGGGGAGGCAGTACTTCAGCGGTTGGGATCCGACTCACCTAAGCACCGGTTCGACGGCGCTTGATCACGTCGAGTGTCGTCTCGGGGTCCTCGAGTACGCGTTCGGATCGTTTCGAATGCCGAGCCACGGTCGCTCGAGGAATGCGAACGGTTGGCGGTGACGGTCCGGTCCCGAAATCGTTTTCAACTGCTCACGCGGACAGTCGGTATGCCGACGGAATCGGACACTCATTATGACCCGTCTCTGGGGAACAAGTTCATCTTCGTCACCGGCGGGGTGATGTCGGGACTCGGCAAAGGAATCACGGCTGCGAGCACCGGCCGTCTTCTCAAGAACGCCGGCTTCGACGTCACCGCGGTGAAGATCGATCCGTACCTGAACGTCGACGCCGGGACGATGAATCCCTACCAGCACGGCGAAGTGTACGTCCTCGAGGACGGCGGCGAGGTCGATCTCGATCTGGGGAACTACGAGCGGTTCCTCGACGTCGACATGACGTCGGACCACAACGTCACCACCGGAAAGACCTACCAGCACGTCATCGAAAAAGAGCGCGCTGGTGACTACCTGGGCAAGACCGTCCAGATCATTCCGCACATCACCGACGACATCAAACGGAGGATCAGAGAGGCGGCCGAAGGAACCGACGTCTGTCTCGTCGAAGTCGGCGGCACAGTCGGGGACATCGAGGGAATGCCGTATCTCGAGGCGCTGCGCCAGTTCGCCCACGAGGAAGACGACGACGATATTCTCTTTGCACACGTCACTCTGGTACCGTACTCGAAAAACGGCGAGCAAAAGACGAAGCCGACCCAGCACTCGGTCAAGGAGGTACGCTCGATCGGACTTCAGCCCGACGTGATCGTCGGCCGCTGTGAGAATCGCCTCGAGTCCGAGACGAAAGAGAAGATCGCACTGTTCTGTGACATCCCGACCGAAGCGGTGTTCTCGAACCCCGACGTCGAAGACGTCTATCACGTTCCGCTGATGGTCGAAGACGAGGGACTCGATCAGTACGTCCTGGAGCGATTCGGACTCGCTGACGAGGCACTTCCCGAGGCGGAGCGAACGAACGACTGGCGCGACATCGTCACCAGCGAAAAAGAGGGAACGGTCGACGTCGCGCTGGTCGGCAAGTACGACCTCGAGGACGCCTACATGTCGATCCACGAGTCGCTGAAACACGCCGGCTTCGAACTCGGCGTCGACGTCAACGTCCACTGGGTCCACGCCGACGGGATGGCCGACGGCTACGACGACCAGCTCGAGGACGTCGACGGAATCATCGTCCCCGGCGGCTTCGGTATGCGCGGTTCCGAGGGCAAGATCCGGGCGGTCCAGTACGCCCGCGAGAACGACGTTCCCTTCCTCGGACTCTGTCTCGGATTTCAGATGGCCGTCGTCGAGTACGCCCGAAACGTGCTGGGACTCGAGGACGCACACTCCGCGGAGATGGACGAGGACACGCCCCACCCGATCATCGACATCCTGCCCGAACAGTACGAGGTCGAGGACATGGGTGGGACGATGCGTCTGGGCGAGCACACGACGGTGATCGAACCTGAGACGCTCGCCTACGAACTGTACGGCGATACGTCCTGTTCCGAGCGCCATCGACACCGATACGAGGTCAACCCCGAGTACTTCGAGGCGTTCGAAGACGAGCCGCTGACGTTCTCGGGAACGGCCGGCAATCGCATGGAGATCCTCGAACTCGAGAACCACCCCTACTTCGTCGGCACGCAGTTCCACCCTGAGTACACGTCCCGGCCTGGACAGCCCAGTCCGCCGTTTCTCGGACTCGTCGAGGCTGTTCTCGAGGAAATCGAGATCGACGAAACCGGAAACACACAGGAGACGACCGACATCGATTCCGAAACGGAGGTAACCCACTGATGGTAGACACTGAGACGTTCACCCCGGACGCAGTCGAAGAGATCGAAACCGAAATCGGAGACGAGAACGCCGTCATCGCCCTCTCGGGCGGCGTCGATTCCTCGGTCGCCGCCGCGCTCGCCTACGAGGCGATCGGCGATCGGCTCACGCCGGTGTACGTCGATACCGGCCTGATGCGAAAAGGCGAGACGGAACAGATTCGCGAGACGTTTTCCTACATGGAGTCACTTCGTGTCGTCGACGCCAAAGACCGGTTTCTCGAGGCCCTTTCCGGCGTCAGCGACCCCGAAGAAAAGCGCGCGATCATCGGAGAGCAGTTCATCCGCGAGTTCGAACGCGAGGCAAACGACGCCGACGCGGACTACCTCGTCCAGGGGACGATCTACCCCGACCGGATCGAGAGCGAGGGCGGGATCAAGTCCCACCACAACGTCGGCGGACTTCCGGAGGTCGTCGACTTCGACGGCATCGTCGAACCCGTCCGCGACCTCTACAAGGACGAGGTCCGCGAGGTCGCTCGCCACCTCGGACTGGACGAACTCGTTGCCGAACGAATGCCGTTTCCCGGTCCCGGCCTCGCCGTACGCGTGATCGGCCCCGTCACCGAGGAGAAACTCGAGGTCGCACGAGACGCCTGTCACGTCGTCGAAGACGAACTCGAAGAGTACGAGCCATGGCAGGCACTCGCCGCGGTCATCGGCAAGGCGACCGGCGTCAAGGGCGATAACCGCGTTCACGGCTGGGTCGTCTCGGTTCGATCCGTCGAATCGCGAGACGGGATGACCGCCCGCGCACAGGAGATCGACTGGGAAACCCTTCAACGCATTCAGTCACGTATCACCGGGACGAACGAGAACGTCGCTCGCGTCGTCTACGACGTCACGCACAAGCCTCCCGCGACGATCGAGTACGAATGAGCCGGAAAGTAATCGTCGCGGGTCCCGACGACGACGACATCGCACCGGCCCTCGAGAACGAGGGTGCGGACGTGCATCGACTCGACGGCGTCCTGACGCGACCTCGACTCGAAGAGGTCGGGATCGTCGGCGCCGAACTGTACGTCCTCACCGATATCGATCAGGCGACGTCGATACCGATCGTCTGCGATCTCAGCGATCAGATTCGGACCGTCGTCTACAGCCGAAAGACGATACCCGAGTTCGTCAGGGGACAGCTCGATCTCTCCGTCGATCCGCGGCTGGTCGATCCGGCCGTCGTGGCCGACGAGCTCGTCGATTGAACCCGACGATCCGCGTTCGGCGTTCGCACGTGATGGATTATTATAGACTCACGAATAGGGAGGTATGAACAGTCTACACCCCGTTATCGGGGGATTGAATCCGGATTAAATCCGACGGAACTCGGCGTAAGAACGGTATACCGTCATCCCCGTTGAAGTAGCAGTCACCGATTGGTTACGATGGAGGTCGACGGGCATATCCCACCGAGGCACCCCACGCCTGTTCCCGTGACTTCCAGCAATCCCACCACAGCACCCTTCCCACCATTGCCACACCGTTTCGACGCGGGTTCCGCTGCACCGGCCCGCGTCACACCCTGCGGTTCTGGCACCCCGGACGCGCCGTTCGCGTCCTGGGGGGACTTCTTTCCGACCGAGTACGACGAGTAGCTTCGATTAGGAGAGTCATTCGACGCGACGTTAGACCGGAGAGTCATTCGACGCGGAGCGACGATCAGTGCACGGGGGACGACACGCTCGACGGTTAGCGGTTACCGTGTTTTTCGCGAAGTCGCTCGAGAACGGGTATCTCCTCGAGCCGATCGGGATCGAGACGATCCCAGTCGATTCCGGTCGGTGAGTCGCGTTCGTCCGGTCGTCTCACCCGTTCGGGCGTGACGATCAGATCCATCGGGACGTCGTGATCGTCGGCCTCGATCGCATCGTCGAGTACCTGTCGTTCGTGGACGGTCGTCGCGACCGGCGTCTCGTCGTCGACGAGGTCGAGTTCTCGCAAGATCGCGTACTCGAGGTCGCTGTACCCCTCTCCCTTACCGACTCGGTTGCCGTCGTCGGTGACTGCGACGCTCCCGGAGACGATCAGGTCGATTCGATCCATCTCGTCCGGGTGGACGGGCCGGCCGTGTTCTGACGAGCCCGAAACCGTCGTCGCCGCGTCGAAATCCTCGAGTTCGTCGGGATCGAGCTTCAGAAAGCACCGCTCCTCTCGCAACCGAGGGACCGCCATGTAGACGGTTTTGCCGTCCCGAAGCGCCCGCCGACGGACGGGAAGCTGTGGTGCGTCGGGATTGGCCTTGATCGTCGAGGCCTCCGTCCATTCGGGTTGTTCAGCGAGTCGTTCGGCCGCTGTCATCGCGTTCTCGTAGTTCGGAATGCGACCGTGGGGCGGGAACGGAAACCGAGCCGTTCCGCTCTCCTCGAGATCATCCCAGACCCGCTCGCGGATCGCCGGTTTGTCGGCGTCGTCGGGATCCAGAACTCCCTCGTCGGTCATTCGTGTCCACCGGTCGTTCCACCGCCACTCGACCCATCGTCACGTTCGTTGCCCATCGGCTCATCTCCGTCGTCCGTCCCGTACGTCTCCTCGCGTTCGCGATCCGCTCGAGCCAGATCGACGAGGTGTGTCGCTTCGGGGAGAACGATCTCTTCGATTCCGAGTCGGGTCGCAGCTTCGTCGCCGGGAAGACAGAACACGGGCGTCTCCTCAGCGACGCCGGCGAGCGTTCTGGCGGCGACGACTCGAGTGCCGACCGCCTCGTAGGCAAGCGAGGTGAACAGGTGATCGAACGCGGGTAACTTCTTCTCGAGTAAGGGTTCGACCGCTTCGATGGCGATATCGGTCGGCTCGACGCTCGTCGCGCCGGCGGTGACGACGAGGTCGACGTCGTCGCGTTCGATCACGCGCGAGACGATCGACTGAACCCGGTCGTGATCGGTGCCGACGTGTTCTCGAGTCGTCAGTTCGTGATCGGTCCGCTCGATGGCGGTCTCGATAGCTTTACCCGCACTGTCGGACGCCAGGGTTCGACTCGAGGCGATCGTCACGGTCGCAACGCCGAGCGTGGGATCCGCCGCCCGGGACTCCTGACCGGTCGCCTCCGAACTCGCCTGCTGTTCCGTCTCGTTCATGGAGCCGTCTTCGTGAGCCGACGGGAAAACGATACGCACACGGAACGGGCGCGACGGATCACCGACGACCGTCCGTGTGAACCGTTCGAACGTGGTCGAGTGCCCAACTGTTATGGATGGAGTTCTCGTCTGTGTGAGATATGCAGGCAGTCAAAATCACCGAACACGGCGGGACCGACGTCATCGAGTACGGCGAGTATCCCGATCCCGATGTCGGCCCGGACGAGGTGCTGGTCGACGTGAAAGCGGGTGCGCTCAATCACCTCGACGTCTGGGTTCGTCGTGGGTTGCCGACGCTCTCCCTCGAGATGCCCCACGTTCCGGGCAGCGATGCAGCGGGCGTCGTCGCGGAGGTCGGTCGGGACGTGACCCGGTTCGAGCCGGGGGACAGGGTCGCGGTGACGCCCGGCGTGAGCTGTGGCGACTGCGAGTTCTGTCGACACGGCGATCCGACGCTCTGCGTCAACTTTCATCTCATAGGCGAGCACGTGCCAGGACTCCACGCCGAGTACACCGCCGTCAACGAGGAAAATCTGATCCCCGTCCCCGACGACGTCGACTGGCTCACGGCCGCATCCACCGTTCTGGTCTTTCAGACCGCCTGGCGAATGCTGATCGACCGCGCCGGTGTCGAGGCGGGTGAGAAGATCCTCGTTCTCGGTGCGAGCGGCGGCGTCGGTCACGCCGCAGTCCAGATCGCGGACTTCGCGGGTGCGGAGGTGTACGCGACGGGAAGCACGGACGATAAACTCGAGTACGCACGCGCGCACGGAGCCGATCACGTGGTCAACTACGAGCACCGAGACTTTTCGGAGTGGGTTCGCGAGAAGACGGGAAAGCGCGGGGTCGACGTCGTCGTGGACTACATCGGCGCGGGAACCTGGCAGGACTCGATCAAGAGCCTGGCCAAGAACGGGCGACTCGTTACCTGCGGCGGAACCGCGGGCGGGAACCCCCGGACCGATATCCCGCGCATCTTCTGGAATCAACTCCAGATTATCGGCTCGACGATGGGGACGCCGGGACAGGTCGACGACGTGATGGAACTCGTCTGGGACGGCACCTTCGAGCCGTCGATTCGCGCGGTCCTTCCGATGAGCGAGATGGCCCGCGCACACGAGATCATCGAAGACCGCGAGGGGTTTGGAAAGGTCGTCGTCCGACCGGACAGCGAGTACACTGGACGGCTCTCGCCGTGAGCCGCCCGTGAGCCACAGCGGCGAACCGTGAGTGCTTTGATAGCGCGCTCCGAACGTCCGCCCGTGACCTCGAGCGACGACGGTGGATACGTTCACGACCCTTCGGCGTTTTCCGACGGGGAGCGCCGGGATGGCTCAGCCGAATCGGACGACAGCGAGTGGACCGACGAGCCGATTCATCCCGATAGTGCCGACCGAGAGTTCGACTGGCGAGGGTGGATACTCGTCGGCGTCATCGTCTTCGCGTTTATCGTCTCTCCCGTTGCGATCTTGCTCTGGCCACCGGACGTGGGCTATCTGTTCGCACTGTTGATCTTGCCGCTGGTCCCCGCTGTATTGCTCGCGGTGACGGCCGTCTGGGCGACGACTCGACCCTGACGCTGAAAACAGGACGCTGTACTACCGGTCGGAGTCCGACGGAAGCGCGTCCTCGAAGCGCTCGAGGACGGCCGATCCGTGGACGAGATCTCGTTCGGGCGTCTCGTCGCGATCGACGTACGTCGCCAACTCGCCCGAGAGGTTCCGGATCTGCCGGCCAGTGAACGTCTCGGGATCGTCGTCGGATTCGATCGTCTCGAACGCCGACATCGTCCACGAAGGAGGTGTTTTTTCGGCGTCGAGCGCTTCGTCGACTCGGTCGGCCAGAACGTGATGGACGACCCATTGCTCTTCTATAGAGAGCGTCACTTCGTGCGTTTCGGTTTCCGGTGGTGGGGAACTCATTTCGTCACACGGACCGATTCCGTCGGCCCTCAGAGGACGATACGAACAGCGACGTAATAAGCCTTGTCACAAGTTAGCACACACCGAGAATGCTACTCGACCGATCGAACGTCTCGACGCATCGCGATTTCGAACCACGGACAGAGCCGAAGCTGTCGATACCACTCGGGGTTCGAGTGCAATCGTTCGTAGGGAACCCACAGCAGCCCCGCGACTTCCTCCTCGTTCGGATCGAGGGTTCGATCCGTCAGCGTCAGCTTCAGAACGGCACAGACTTCGTGTTCGACGCCCTGATCTTCGAAGTACCGCTTGTACTCGAATCGGTCCGTAAGCCGGAGGCCGTCGTACTGGTCCGGGGAGATTCCGAGTTCGTCTTCGAGACGCTCTTGAGTCGCTTCCTCCTGGCTCTGGCCCTCGACGGGGTGTGAGGCGACGGTTCCGTCCCAATAGGTCCCCCAGAGGCGCTTGTCCGGCGATCGCTGTGCGAGCAGGACGTTGTCGTCCTGATCGAAGACGAGCGACGTAAACGCCCGGTGGCGAATCCCATCGCCCGTGTGAGCCTCGAGTCGGTTGACGAGTTCGAGTTCACTATCGTTTTCGTCGACAGCGATAACGTCCTGTGCGGCGTTTTTGTGCTCTAGCTCGTCCGTCGGTGTACTCATACTCGTCTAATTGTCTCGACTCGTGAAACCAGTATCGTCTTTCGACCGCGTCGAACGCACACCGTTACTCGCTTTTCTTTCCAGCTGTCGGCCGAGCGGCCACGGCGTTCCGTCCGCATCTGGATCGGCGCGATAGCTCTCGGTGACGACGACCTCGAGCGCACCGGGATTCGTCTCGAGGACGAGGCGTTCGGTTTCGAGTATCTCGCCGTCGAGACTGTATCCGACGGGTTCCCCTCCACTCTCGATCGAGAGCGAAGGCGTCCGCAGGCGGACGATGTGTTTTCCGTCGCGGCCGAACAGTCTCTCGAAAGCGGCGTCTCCGAGTAGCTCGGGTGCCGAGGCGGCTTCGACGATCGTTAGCTCGAACAGGCCGTCCTCGACGTTGGCCTGTGCAGTCCGCGTCCCGTTGAACCGCCGGCAGTTACCGACGAGAACGAACAGTGCTTCGCCGTCCCAGGTCCGTCCACGTTCGCCGTCCGGTCCAACGGCCGACTCTACCCGCAACGGGAGCGAATCGAACGAGCGAGCCGTCTGAAGCGTCGTTTTCACGTACGCGAGCACGCCCAGATTGCGTTTGCTCTCAGAGGACGTTTCGTCGCTGGCCTCGGCGGTGAGACCGCCGACACAGGAGTTGACGAACGCGAGATCGTTCGCGATTCCGAGGTCGATGATCCGACGGCGACCCCGATCGATCGCCTCGAAGGCGTGTTCGATGCCCTCGATCCCGACGTTCGTCGCGAAGTTGTTTCCCGTTCCCGTCGGAACGACGGCGACGGTCGTCGACCCGAGTGCGTCAGCGTCGAAGACGCCGTTGACGACCTCGTGTATCGTTCCGTCGCCGCCAGCTGCGGCGACGAGACCTGCGTCGACGGCCGCCTCGTGAGCCAACCTCTTCCCGTCGCCGCTCCGCTCGGTCCGTCGAACCTCGAAGCCGTGATCGCGTGCCAGTTCGACGACGTCGTCGACGCGCGTTTCGTCTCCGCTGACGGGATTGAGAACGAGGACGCGATCACCATCCGTCCGGCCTCCGTCCGTGCCGTCCGATCCCATGCAGTGGAAGACGCCGGCACAGCGCAAAAGCATCTTCCCGGCGTCTGCATCTCCATGTACGCCGTCGATCTGCACGCACATACCAGGTTCTTCCACGGTCACCGACAGCTCGGAGATCGATTCGACCCGCTCGGCGTTCGATTGCTCGCACGAGCGGCCAAGCGACGGGGCCTCGAGGGGGTGGCGACGACCAACCACGATTACTATACGCCCCTCGATCCGCCCGCCGACGTCGAACTCGTCCCGGGGATCGAGATCACGACGGATCGGGGCCACGTCCTCGCCGTCGGTCCCGACCCGCCCGCGGAGACGAAACCCGGGACGCTCACGCCGGCGGAGGCGGTCGAGTTAGCTCACGAGCGCGACTGCGCTGCGATCGTTGCCCACCCGTTTCGAAACAGTACGATAAGAGAACTAGAGGAGGTTCCGTTCGACGCGATCGAGGTCAACGGCAAGCATCCACGGTCGCGACCGCTGGTCGAAGCGTTGGCTGAGGGTCGAAATCTCCCACTGGTCGGTGGCAGCGACGCCCACTACCCGCTCGAGGTGGGGCGAGCGTACACGATCGTCGACGCTGATCGACTCACGCCCACGGCGGTCGTCGAAGCGATCCGCGACGGACGTGTGGGAGCGCGCGTCGCTCACTCGCGGTTCGACCGACTGCTTCGTCGAGGCTACCGGACGATCCACCGCCGCAAACGGGTGATCGACGCGCTCGAGGAGCCGACGCCGGGAGTCGGAACTCCACCCGGCGAGGAGAGGTCCTGATACGGTCTGCCGTAAGTCAGTACCGGCGTATCCGGAGACCGGATGCCGGGTGCGCCGGTAAACAGTTACAGCAGACCGTATGAACCGAAGGGGACCCGAGGACGTCTACCCGAGCTGTTCGTCGAGAATGAGCCGCGTCTTCGTGCTCACGACCTCCTCTTGATCGCGGGCCTGCGTGATGAGATCGTTGACGCCGCGCGTGTCCGCGGCGTCGACGACGAGGACGATGTCCTGTTCTCCGGAAACCATCCAGACGAAATCGACCTCTTCCCAGCTGGCGATCCGTTCGGAGACGGCCTTCGTGTCGACGTCGACGGCGACGCTGATTTCGACCATCGCCTTGACGTTTCCCGTCCGCGTCGAGATTGTAAACCGTTCGATGACGTCGTCGTCCATCATTCGCTCGACGCGGTTGCGAACGGTTCCCTCGCTCGTCTCGACCTCGTCTGCGATCTCGGTGTAAGGCGTCCGGGCGTCTCGGCGGAGAATATCGAGGATCTGTCGGTCCAGGTCGTCCATGGAGGTTCGAGAGTACGACGACACCCCACTTACCGATTACGAATTTCGTAACTCAGCTTCGAAGACAACACTTATGATCGTGTGCCCGATACGTAGATCGTAATGACAGCTGCCTACGTTGCACTGGAGGGTGGCCACGTGATCGAGGGCCGTGGTCGTTCCCCAGGAACAGCTCGTGGCGAACTGGTTTTCACGACGGCGTACACCGGCTACGAAGAAAGCCTCACCGATCCGTCCTACGAAGAACAGGTGCTCACCTTCTCGTACCCCCTGATCGGTAACTACGGCGTCCGCGAAGAGCGGTTCGAAGACGACCGCGTTCACCCGCGTGCAGTACTCGCAAAGGAACTGACCCGAGACGTCGCGGAGTGGCTCGAGAGCGAAGGCGTGCCGTCGATCGATCACCTCGATACCCGCGAGATCGTCATCGACATCCGCGACGGTGGTGCGATGAAATGTGGCATCGCCGTCGGTGACGACGTCACCGAAGAAGACGCTCTGGCGGAACTCGACCGGTGCAAGACGATGAGCGAACACACCGACATCGGCGCACAGGTCAGCGTCGAGAAACCGACGATCCACGGCGCGGACAACGGCGGTCCCGACGTCGCACTCGTCGACTGCGGTGCGAAGGGATCGATCGTCGACTCCCTGCTCGAGCGTGAGGCGACGGTTCACGTTCTCCCGTACGATACGAGCGTCGAAGCCATCGACGATATCGACCCGGACGTGTTGTTCATCTCGAACGGACCCGGTGACCCGACGAACTACGAAAACGCTATTTCGCTCGTTCGGGAGTTCGTCGAGGATACGCCCGTCGCCGGCATCTGTCTCGGCCAGCAGATCGTCGCTGAAGCGCTCGAAGGGACGACGGAGAAGATGACGTTCGGTCACCGCGGCATCAACCAACCCGTTCTCGATCTCGAGTCGGGTCGAGTCGTCATGACGACCCAGAACCACGGCTACACCGTTGCCGACCCCGGCGACCACCTCGAGATAACCCAGGTCAACGTCAACGACGACACGCCGGAGGGACTCGACGGCCTCGAGTACGACGTCATCACGCGTCAGTACCACCCCGAAGCCAACCCGGGTCCCGAGGACACCCTCGACTTCTTCGACGACGTCCTCGGGATGACCGACTCGCAGACGACCGCGGCCGTCCCCGCCGACGACTAATTCCACCGGCGAGATCGAAACCGAATCGTTCGAAGAGCTGATCGTCGAATACCTCAACCGAGACCTGCCGGACGCCCACGGCCGACTCGAGTTCATCGTCGAGGGCGTCGAGAGCGGAACCTCGATCCTGTTGACCGGCGACGACACGAACGCGCTCAAAACGGTGTTCGCTCGGCTGGTCGCGCCGACGAGAGCGAGCGGAGCGTCGTTCTCGCGACGAATAACGACTGACGGACGGTACAGCGATCGCTGGATCAGGCGAAATCCGGTGCGGGCGACCGGTCGTTTGTGCTAACCGGGTCGGGTCGATCGCTCGACGATCCGGACTCGATACCTCAGCCGCGGTTTTCGAAGCCGTAAACGACTTCGACGGACGCGGTTACGGTTACGGGGTCGGCGTCGATTTCCGTTTCGGCCGCCGACGCTGCGACGTCGTCCTCAGCGACTACATCCCGCGCATCGTACCGCACGGGAACGGTATCTACGTTCGTCGTCGAAACCGAAACGATTCCAGCGAGTGAGACGTCTCGATTTTGCGCGATGTACATCGCCTCTTCGTCCGCGTTCTCGAATGCGGAATCGATCGCACGGTCACGGAGTTCTGCCTCGGTTTCGTCGTGAAGAGAAAAGTTCACTCGGCCGACGTTGTCGACGCCCTCTTCGACCAGGGCGTCGATGACCTCGCCGACGCGTTCGACGTCGTCGAGTTCTATCTGAAAGGTGTGCGTCCCCTCGAACCCGTCACCGTCGCCGCGTCGGGGATGGACGCGATATTGTCCTTCCTCGACGTGTTCGTCCGGAATCCCGAGTTCGTCGAGGGCGTCCCGAAGCGCCTCGGCCCGTTCTGCGAGTTCGTTAGTCACCTCTTCCGCCTCCGATCCCTCGGCCTCGAGGCCGACCGAGAGTGTCGCCCGATCGGGCTCGGTCTCGACCTCGCCGTTTGCGCTCACCGTGATCTCTCGGTCGACCGCGTCGCCGGATGCCGCCCCCGTCGTCCCACGATCGGAGCGCTCGCCTTCGTCACTCCCGAGTGCGCGGTCCATACAGCCGGCCATCGCCGCCGTCACGCCGACCGTCGATGCTGCGAGGAACTGTCTTCGATCCATACCAGGTGTTGGACCGACACTCTCAAATCACCTCGGTAAGCTAAAACGTCTCTTTCAGCGGTCGGTGGATCAACGAATCGATCCGAAAACGGTCCCTCGATCGACTGTCGTGAGAACGGTCGACCGACTGATAACCCTGCGCGAGAGAGATCTCCGATATGTCCGGCGATCAGCTCCTCGTCCCGGTCGCGAATCCGGAAACCGCAGACCGACTCCTCGACACCGCCATCGATATCGCCTCCGATCGAGACCTCGAGATTCTCGTTCTCACGGTCGTCACCGTGCCGATGCAGCTCTCACTCACACAGGCCCGAGACTCGCTCGAGATCGACGAAAGCGAGGCGCTCGTCGAGGACGTCGTCGAGCGGGCCCGCGGATACGGTCTCGAGGCGACCGGACGGATTCGGTTCGGTCGGGACGTCGCGAGCGGAATCTGTGGCGTCGCGACCGAGAGTAACGCCGAGGTGATTCTCCTCGGATGGCGCGGACGACCCCGTCGCCGCGACGTCGTCCTCGGGAGTTACATCGACGAGGTCCTCTCGGATGCTCCGTGTGACGTCCTCGTCAAGCGCATCGATCGGGATCGGACCGACGTTTCGTCGATACTCGTTCCGGTCGCCGGCGGTCCCCACACCGAGTTCGCCGCCTCGGTCGCCGGCTCGCTCGCTCGCTCTCACGACGCACGCATCGAGCTCCTCACAGTCGTCCCAGACCGTACCGAAGAGACGATCTCGGACGCCCGAGCCATGCTCACACGGACGTCGTCGATGCTCGGCGCCGTCGAGTCCGTCGAGGAGACGGCCCTCGAGGGCTCCGTCGTCGAGACGATCGTCGAGCGGACCGCGGCCCACGACGTCACCGTCCTCGGCGCGGCCGAAGGCGGATTCTTACAGCGTGCTCTCGTCGGGGACGTTCCCGAGACGGTCGGACGCGAGGCAGAGAGCGCGGTTATCATGGCGAAACGACGTCAGGACATTCCCGAGACGGTGATTCGTCGACTCCGCAACCGCCTCTCGTAGCGGGATCGAGTGACAGCCGCGGTACGACACTAAGGGGACTCACCGACGGCCGCCGATCCGGTTGGTCACCGAGCGGAGAGTCTGGGTCACTTCGGCGGGGTGTGCAAGGCCGAGACGGTACCGGAGCCGATCCTGCCGTTTGAACGGCTCGAAGACGAGGGGTTCCTCGAGGTCCCAGATACGGGCTGTCGATGGGATTCCGTGACGACGACAGATCGCATCGGCCGCGCGGCGACCGGCCTCGGCGGCGGATTCCATCGACGCCAGATCGGTGTTCGTCCGAACGTAATCGCCCGCGAGCGTGAGGTTCTCGATCGCGACGTCCGCCGGCGGACGATTGCAAAGCGAGCCGACGGTGTTGATCAACAGCGGCGAACGGTTCTCGACGCCGTCGTCCGTTTCGACGATCGCCGGGTCCAGGTGCCAATCGACGAGTACGTCGTCCGTCAGTCGTGGCTCTGCGACGCGGAGGTGCGCTTTGAGTTGGGCCCAGATCTCGCGTGCGATCTCTTCTCGCGTACACGACCTGGCCGGCGTATCGAACAGGATCCCCGGCGTGTTCCAGTCCGAGGCGACCACCGAGAGCACGCCAGCGACCTCCTCCGGACCCCGCTCGTCGACGTCGCACTCCGTCCAGAACTGGCGCTGAGAGATCGACGTTAGCGCCCACGGCGAATCGGTGTACACCTGGTGACCGGGACTCAACGCGAGGTCGACGGAGAGGTAAAACTGGATGCCGTTCATCCAGGCGGTCTCGAGTCGCTCGATTCGACCGAGTTCCGGCGCGGCGCGAGCCAGATCGGGCGTGACGAATTTCGGTGCGACGTCGACCGGAACCGCGAGGACGTACTCGTCGGCCGAAAGCGTCGTCCCGTCGACAAGTTCGACGCCGTCGATCCGTCGCCCGTCGAACGAGATCGATCGGGCGGCGGTGTTCGGACGGAGGTCGACGCCGAGGTTCTCGAGGTGGCGAAGCCAGGGGTCGATCCAGGCCTCGTTCGTCGGCGCGTTCAACACCCGTTCGGTCGGCCTGGTGGGGTCGAGTTGGCCGAACAACAACTGGAGGTAGATCGTCCCCATCGTGCGGGCGCTGGCGGCCTGGGGCCTGAGCGCGACGAGCGACTGCGTCGTCGAGGTGAGTCGATCCCGAAACGCCGGCGAGCGGTTCTCGGCGTCGGTGAACTCCCACCAGGTGACGTCGTCCAGTTCCTCCGTCCGCCGTTTCTCACAGGACGTCAGCAGGTACGCCAACCGCTCGAGCAGGAAGCGTACGTCGCGGGATGGTAGGTCGTCCGCAAACGCCGGCCGAAGCGCCTCGAGCCAGCCGCGAATCGAGTCGGGCGTCCGCGTCTCCGCGATTCGGTCGGCTTCGGTTGTGCTCGCGAGCAGCGTCGCCTCGGTTTCGACGAGGTTGTCCGCGACGGTACCGCTTCCGTCGGGAATGCGCGCCATCATCTCGACGACGTGGCGGTAAAACGCCGGGAAGAACCGAAAGCCGTGCTCGCCGTGGAGCGCCGACGGATCGTCGTCGACCGGCATCGATCGCGCTTTCCCGCCGAAACGGCCGTTGGCCTCGAGGACGGTGACGTCGACGCCGTCCTCGGCGAGTTCGTGGGCCGCCGTGAGGCCGCCGATTCCCCCGCCGATTACGAGGGTCGTAGTCATTATCGCGTCCTACGGCCGCCAGCGGATTAACGGCCACCCCTAACGAGGTGGTTTCGAATCGGTTACTCGAGCACGCTCGTAACGGGCCGCGCTCACTAGTCGTGTCCCGGCAGCCTCGCGCTCACTAGTCGTGCCGGAAACTCCGCTGGCCCGTAAACGTCATCGCGATACCGTGTTCGTCTGCCGCCGCGATCACGTCGTCGTCGTTGACCGAGCCGCCGGGCTGGACGACGGCCTCGATGCCCGCCTTCGCGGCCTCCTCGAGGCCGTCGGGGAACGGGAAGAAGGCGTCGGAGGCCATCACCGCGCCCTCGGCGTCTTTGCCCTCGGCGTGCTCGTCGGCTTTCATCGCCGCGAGGCGAACCGCGTCGACGCGCGAGACCTGCCCCATCCCGATTCCGACCGTCTCGGTGCCGTCGGCGAAGAGGATGCCGTTCGATTTGACGTGTTTCAGCGTCCCCCAGGCGAAGACCATCGACTCGAGTTGTGCCTCGGTGGGCTCGCGCTCGGTGACGACCTCGAGGTCGTCGACCGAGACCGACTGTAAATCGCGTTCCTGGACGAGTCGGCCGCCGACGATGGGTTTCTCGGTGAACCGTTCGGTCCGTTTCTCGTTCAGTTCACCCACGTCGAGCACGCGCAGGTTCTCCTTCTCGAAGAGGACCTCGAGGGCGTCCTCGTCGTAGCCGGGCGCGACGACGACCTCCTTGAACGAGTCGACGATCGCCTCGGCCGTGGTCGCGTCGCACTCGCGATTGAGCGCGACGATGCCGCCGAAAGCGCTCATCGGGTCCGTCGAGAGCGCCCGGTCGTACGCCACAGACAGCGAGTCCGCCGTAGCACAGCCCGCCGGGTTCGTGTGTTTGATAACCGCGGCGGCGGGCTCGTCGAACTCCTTGATCAGGTTCAGCGCGCCGTCGGCGTCGTTGTAGTTGTTGTACGACAGGGCTTTCGCGCCCTCGTTCAACTGCTCGGCGTGGACGACGCTGGCTTCGTCGCAGGTGTAATCGGCGTACACCGCAGCGTCCTGGTGTGGGTTCTCCCCGTAGCGCAAGGTGTCGAGGCGGTCGCTCGAGGTCAGCCGCCGGCCGGGAAGTCCGTCGTGGTCGCCGCCGTCGGTGCTCGCCACGTCGACGTCGACCGTTACCTCGTCCGCCTCACGGTCGACGTCGATCGCGTCCGCAGCGAACCACGAGATCGCGCGAGGATACGCCCGAAACTCGCCCTCGTAGAGCACTCGCTCTTTCAGGGAGTCCGAATCGTCGCCCTCGTAGACCGGGATCGGTTCCTGGGTGACGATCGGACCCGCATCGACCTCGCGTTCGATCACGTTTCCGTCCGCGTCGGTCGCGTCCGTCACGACGTGAACCGTACAGCCGGTCACCGAGACGCCCGCCGAAAGCGCATCGCTCCAGGCGTCCACGCCGGGAAACGACGGCAGCAACGACGGATGGACGTTCAGCGTCGTCGGCACGCTCTCGAGGAACGTATCCGAGAGGATCCGCATGTAGCCGTCGAGACAGACCAGATCGAACTCGTGATCCGACAGCGCCTCGAGCACCGCCTCCTCGTGTTCGCGGCGGCTCGCCCCGTCCGCTATCGGCACGACTTCGGTCGGAATGCCGCGCTCGGACGCGGACTCGAGCACTGGCGCGTCCTCGCCGTTCGTCAGGATCACGGCGAGTTCGGCTTCGCCCGGCCGTCGATCGTCGATGTTCAACAGGTTGCGGCCCCGGTTGCCGGCCATCCCGGCGATTCGAGTCATGGTTCACACGCCACCCGCGAGGGGCAAAGTGATTGCGGTCTCGGATCGGAACATATCCACATCTGTGTATTGTATCCGCTCTAATACACCGAATTCTGAGATCGATATACATACACGTGGCTCTTGTCGGTCGGCGTTTCGATACCCTTTTGCACCGCGCTGGAAAGAGTCGGACGATGACCGACACCCACGCGTTATACGCCGTCTCGCCGCTCGATGGTCGATACGGGAGGCGGACCGAGCCGCTGTCGCCGTACGCGAGCGAGGCCGCGCTCATGCGCGCTCGAGTTCGCGTCGAAGTCGAGTACCTGATCGCGCTTTCCGACCTCGAGGCCACGCCGCTCTCGCTCGACTCCGACGAGCGCGGAACGCTCCGTGAGTTGTACGAGGGCTTCGACGAGGACGATGCGGCACTGGTAAAGAAACTCGAGACGGACGGTCACGCCGGCTTCGATGCGACGAATCACGACGTGAAAGCCGTCGAGTACTTCGTCCGGCATCGGCTCCCCGAAGACAGCGATGCCTCGCCCTGGATTCACTTCGGGCTGACCAGCGAGGACGTGAACAACCTGGCCCACCGGCTGCTCGTTCGGGACGCCGTCGACGACGTCCTGTTGCCCGCCCTGTACGACGTCCGGGACGCCCTCGCGGAGATGGCACGCGAACACCGCGACCTGCCGATGCTTGCACGGACTCACGGCCAGCCCGCGACGCCGACGACGTTCGGCAAGGAAATGGCCGTCTACGCCGCCCGTCTCGGCCGCGCAACCGGCCGAATCCGAGGCGCAACCGACGGCCTGCGCGGAAAGCTCGGCGGTGCTTCCGGCACCTACGCCGCCCACGTCGCTGCCTATCCGAACGTCGACTGGCAGGCGTTTGCCGAGAGGTTCGTGACCGACCTCGGCCTCGGGTTCGAGTCGCTCACGACGCAGGTTAGCCCCTGTGACGACCTCGCGGCGCTGTTCGACGCTTTCAGAGGTGCGAACGACGTCCTGTTGGATCTCGACCTCGACATCTGGCTCTACGTCTCGGATCGCTACCTCGGCCAGGAAGCCGTCGACGGCGAGACCGGCTCGTCGACGATGCCTCACAAGGTCAACCCGATCGACTTCGAAAACAGCGAGGGCAACCTCTCGAAGGCCAACTCGGATCTCACCTTCCTCGCGGACTACGTCACGACGTCTCGGCTCCAGCGCGACCTTTCGGATTCGACGGTCAAGCGCAACATCGGCGCCGCCTTCGCGCACTGTCTGATCGGCTACGACAAGACGGCCGTCGGCCTCGCGAAGGTCGTCCCCACCGAGACCGTCATGCGCGACGACCTCGAGTCCACCCCCGAGATAATCGGGGAAGCGGTCCAGACGATCCTCCGCCGGGAAGGACAAGAAGACGCCTACGAACGGGTCAAAGACGTCACCCGCGGCAAGGACGTCGCGCTCGCGGACTTCCGAGAGATGTTCGACGACCTCGAAGTCGACGACGACGTCCGCGAGGAACTCCACGCGCTGACGCCGACGGGATACACGGGCGTCGCGAGCGGTCTTGTCGACAACCTCGAGTAACCGTCCTCTTCGTCACTCTCGCTCGACGCTCGGGTGCATCGTCGGGACCTCCTCGAGCGGTTCGTCGAACGCCTCTAAGAGCCGCGTTCGCGCTCGTTCGTCCCGCCGCCGACGCTCTGTGTCGTCGATCTCTTCGCAGGCCGGCGGAACCTCGCGACCGCGACCGGTGAAATAGCCCTCCGGGACGACCCAGTCGTGATAGAAATTCGCATCCGAGTCGTGGATCACGGCGAGTGCGACCTTCGCGCCGTGACCCGCCGCGACGATCGTCTGGTGGGGTTCGCCTGCAACCCTGCCGGCGGCGTAGACGCCGTCGACGGCCGTTCGGCCGCCCTCGTCGACGCTCACGAAGTGCTTGCTCCCGCGTTGCGTTCGGCCGACGTCGAGGGGAACCAGGTACTCGCTGTCGGACCAGGACGCCGCGACCACCCGGCGGGCCTCGAGTGGCTCTCCAGCCTCGGTCTCGAGGACGAATCCGGCTTCGAAGTTCGTCGCGTCTTTCGCCTCCACGCTCGTCACGTGCCCGAGTTCGAACGTCGCTCCCGCTTCGCTGGCTTGTTCCCTCGTTAGTTGGAGGTACCGACGGGCGTCGACGCCGTTGGGGAAGCCGGGATAGTTCTCGAGACTGGCGTTGCGCGCGAGGATCGATTCGCCGCCGTCGACGACGAGCGTGTCCAGGCCGGCTCGAGCGGTGAAGATCGACACGGCCAGACCCGCGACACCGCCGCCGACGATACAGACGTCTCTCATACGCGAGCCAGAGACACCAGTGTCATATAACGTGTCGGGTTCGTGACTACCTGGATCACCGAACACCTCGGCCACGATATGATTCGAAGCGTCGAACCTGTCGAGTTCGTGATGTCGAATAACGTACTCGACAACTGTCGGGGGTTTTTGCGGCGCTACGGCAACATCTCGAGGCATTCAAATGCGTAGGTTTCTAACTCGCCGTATGGTAACCGATGAGTTCTCGGATGCGATCCGGGAGTTCGAACACGACGGCGAATCGTATACGATGGCTGATCTAACGGTTCTCGAGGAACAGGGACTGTGCGACCTCGATACGCTTCCTGTAAGCATTCGAATTCTCCTCGAGTCCGTACTCCGAAACGCGGACGGCGAGATGATCGACGACGACGACGTTCGGAACGCCGCCTCCTGGGAGCCGGACGTCCCGGACGTCGAAGTCCCGTTCACCGTCTCTCGAGTGGTGCTCCAGGACCTCACCGGCGTTCCCGCGGTCGTCGACCTGGCGGCCCTTCGATCGGCCGCTGAGCGAACGGACGTCGATCCGACGGTCGTCGAACCCGAAGTGCCCTGCGACCTGGTGATCGACCACAGCGTTCAGGTGGATTACTTCGGCAGCGAGGACGCCTACGAGCAGAACGTCGAACTCGAGTACGAGCGAAACGAAGAGCGCTACCGCGCGATCAAGTGGGCACAGCAGGCGTTCGACGAGTTCAACGTCGTTCCGCCGGGGACCGGGATCGTCCACCAGGTCAATTTAGAGCACCTCGGCCAGGTCGTCCACGACCGCGAAATCGACGGCGAACAGTGGCTGTTGCCCGACACGCTCGTCGGTACGGACAGTCACACGCCGATGATCGGCGGCATCGGCGTCGTCGGCTGGGGCGTCGGCGGCATCGAAGCCGAGGCGGCGCTGCTCGGTCAGCCGATCACCATGTCGTTGCCCGAAGTCGTCGGCGTCAGGCTGACCGGCGACCTCCCCGACGGCGCAACGGCGACCGACCTCGTGCTCCACATCACCGAGCGCCTGCGTCAGGTCGGCGTCGTCGACAAGTTCGTCGAGTTCTTCGGTCCCGGCGTCTCGCAGCTTTCGGTGGCCGACCGAGCGACGATTTCGAACATGGCTCCCGAGCAGGGATCGACGATCAGCATGTTCCCGGTCGACGAAAAGACCCTCGAGTACCTCGAGTTGACCGGCCGCGATCCGGACCACATCGATCTCGTCAAAGAGTACCTCGAGGCACAGGGTCTCTTCGGGGAGCAAGAACCCGAGTACACCGAAACCGTCGAGTTCGACCTCAGCGAGGTCGAGCCAAGCCTCGCGGGCCACAAGAAACCCCACTCGCGCATCCCGATGGGCGATCTGGACGAACACTTCCCGGCGCTGTTAGAAGAGCAGAACGTCGTCGATAGCGACGGAGCTGCGGTCGGTTCGGACGTCGATACCGGCGACGGTGCGCTCGTCGCGGATCGAGGACTCGATCTGGATGACCGCGTTCCCGTCGAACTCGAGGACGGAACCGAAGTCGAGATCGGTCACGGGAGCGTCCTCGTCAGCGCGATCACCAGCTGTACGAACACGTCGAACCCGTCGGTGATGGTCGCGGCAGGCCTGCTCGCGCGCAACGCCGCCGAGAAGGGACTCGAGGTGCCGGAGTACGTCAAGACCAGCCTCGCACCCGGCAGCCGCGTCGTCACGGAGTACCTCGAGGCAGCAGAGCTGCTCGAGGACCTAGAGGAACTCGGCTACCACGTCGTCGGCTACGGCTGTACGACGTGTATCGGCAACACGGGTCCGCTCGCGGAACCGATCGAGGCGGCCATCGACGAGAACGATCTCTGGGCGACGAGCGTCCTCTCGGGTAACCGCAACTTCGAGGCGCGTATTCACCCGAAGATCGCGGCTAACTACCTCGCCAGCCCGCCGCTGGTCGTCGCCTACGGCCTCGCCGGCAAGATGGATATCGACCTCGAGAACGAACCGATCGGGACAGACGACGACGGAAACGAGGTGTATCTTTCCGACGTCTGGCCGGAAACCGAGGAGATCCGCGAGACGATCCACGAGAACGTCTCGCCGGAGATGTTCGAAGAGAAGTACGCGAGCGCCTTCGAAGGCGACGAACGCTGGGAGGCACTCGACGCACCGACCGGCGACGTCTACGACTGGGACTCCGAGTCGACGTACATTCGCGAGCCGCCGTTCTTCAAGGACTTCCCGCTCGAGAAACCCGGCGTCGAGAACGTCGAGGACGCTCGCGGTCTGTTGACTCTCGGCGACACCGTCACGACCGACCACATCAGTCCCGCCGGACCGTTCAGCGAGGAGCTGCCCGCGGGTCAGTGGCTTTCCGAACGCGGCGTCGAACCGTACGAGTTCAACACCTACGGCTCGCGCCGTGGCAACCACGAAGTGATGATGCGAGGGACCTTCGCGAACGTCCGCATCGAAAACGAGATGCTCGACGGGAAACAGGGCGGATACACGATCCACCACCCCACTGGCGAGGAGACGACCGTCTTCGAAGCGTCCGAGCGATACCGCGAGGAAGACACGCCCCTCGTCGTGATGGCTGGCGAGGAACTCGGCACCGGCTCGAGCCGTGACTGGGCGGCCAAAGGTACCGACCTGCTGGGCATCCGCGCGACCATCGGCAAGAGCTACGAACGGATCTACCGGGACAACCTCATCGGAATGGGCGTTCTCCCGCTGCAGTTCGCGGAGGGAGAGGGATGGGAGGAACTCGGCCTCGACGGCTCCGAGCACTTCACCATCGAAGGACTCGAGGGCGGCCTCGAGCCGAACGCCGAACTGACCGTCACCGCAGAGTACGACGACGGCGACACCACCGAGTTCGACGTGACCGCACAGGTCGATACGCCTGCTGCGGTCGAGTACGTCGAAAACGGCGGCGTGCTTCACCTCGTGCTTCGTCGACTGCTGACGTCGGAAGCGAACTGAAAACGTCGACGACGGCCGCCCGCGATCGACTCATCGGTCGTCCGATCGAGCGCAGACGAAAACGGACTTCGTTCTCCGTTCGCGGAACCGAGAGGGAGTGCAGTTCACCATCACAGCGTCTCCTCGAAGAACGATCCAACTCGTTCAGCGACGTCCACTTCGTTGCCGACGAAGAAGTGATCCGCGGGGAAGGCCTCGATCCTCGAGTCGAGTTCGCGGACGTCTGCGGCCTCGACGACCGGCTCCCACTCGGCCGTCGTATCTCGCTCGCCGTAGACGATCTGTACGGGTACCTCGAGCGCCCCGAGGGCGGCGACAGCGTCGAGATCGTCACCGATGCGGGCCGTCGGAGCGAGCGCGGAGACGGCGGCTATTCCGTCGACGTCGCCCGCGGCGAGGAGCGCCAGACTCGCGCCGAAGCTGTAGCCGAAGAGGCCGACGCGGTCGTGTCGTTCGCTGGCCCAGCGAACGGTGTTTCGAACGTCTTCTCGCTCGCCGTTCCCCTCGTCCCACGCGCCGTAATCGAACCGAAGGGCTCCGATCGACCGCTCCTGGAGTGCGGCCTCGAGCGCGAGGAGTCGACTGTCGCGTCGCGAGCCACCCTGTCGAGGATGGGGCGGACACGCGACGACGATGGCGTCCGCTCCATCGGCCGGCTCGAGTGATCCGCGAACGTCACGGCCGCCGGGAACGAGCACGTCGGTCATACCCGTGGGTTGGTTTCGATAGCCTTGAATACCACTCGTCGAAGGTCGCGTTTATCCGTCGGTCTCGATCGGTTTCGCCCACCGACCACTTTTGCTCCGAACGTCGAGAGTGTACCACGAAAAATCCAGTTCCGTCGCCTTCTTCTCGAAGATACTCAGCGAAACCGGAACCGCATAATCGGAGAACGTATCCGCGGCGTCATACAGCTCGTCGTCCGGGAGTTCGTCCAACGAACCTCGAAGAACGACAGACCGCCAGTCGTCGACTTCGGACCACTCGTAGACCGTCAACGTCACCCGGTTCGATCGCTCGAGATGGGCCTCTTTCGTGCTGTCATCGTCCGAGACGAACTGGAAGAGACACCGCTGGTTGTCGCGGTCGAACCCGAACGACATCGGGACCGCGTATCCGCCGTCTTCGGTTCCGAACGAGAGCGTTCCGATACCGGTCTTTTCGAGAAACGAGTCGATTTCGTCTTCGGGCATATCCACCCCGGAGACGGACGCTACGGTGTTAGACATACGCGACTGTTCGATCGGGAGGACGGATAAAGCGAGCGTGACCTCCTACCTGCTGGGAACGCGAAGTGTCGCTCGACTCGGTGCTGGCGTCGGTTCGAAAGCGTGCATTCAAGTATTCGCCGGATCTTTTCCCGGGTATGCAAGATCAGGGACGCTCTACGCGAAAGCGAACCGGCGGCCGACTGAAGAACGTACGCAACCGCCGAAAGGACGAACTCGGTCGACTGCCGACCGAGACCCAGGTGGGTGAACCCCGGTTCCGTACCGTCGACGTTCGCGGAAACGGCTCGAAGACGCGAGCCCTCGCGACGGACGTTGCAAGCGTCAACAAAGGCGGTGAGGCGGTCTCCGCGGAAATCGAAGACGTCGTCGAAAACGACGCGAACCCCAACTACGTCCGTCGGAACATCATCACCAAGGGTGCCGTCATCGCGACCTCCGAAGGACAGGCCCGCGTGACGTCCCGACCCGGCCAGACCGGCCAGGTCAACGCCGTCTCGCTCGAGAACTGATCGAATCGCTGATCGGAGGTTTCGCGGTTCTTTCTGTGGATTTCCGACGGTCGAGTCGATATGCTCTTTCGATCTTCGGGATCATCTCGCTCGTCGCCGCCCTCGCGGATGAACTCCGTCTGTACGAGTAGACGCTCCGAGCGCCGGAGCAGAACGCCGATCCGGTTCGTCGAGGACCGGCTACGATCCGGGCCGGGGTGCCGCCTTCTGGAGAGCGGTTTCAGCGATGTTCCCGCCGTAATCTGCGCTCCGAGAGAGCGAGTCGACGATCAGCCCGAGCGATTGGGCCTGAACGGGCTCCAGGTCGCGAAGCATGTCGTCGATCGTGCGGGTGTGTTCGTCGATCTCGAGGACGGCCTCGCGGGCCGCGTGGCCCAGTCGGATCGCCTCGTCGCTTTCGTCTGCGAACAGCGCGTCCATCGCCTTCTCGAGGACGTCGCCCGCATCAGTTCGAAGCGCCGCGAGCGCCTCAGCGACCGATTCCGGAATCTCCTCGAGTTTGAGCGCGAGGTTGCTGATCTTTGCGGCGTGGTCGGCGACGCGCTCTAGCTGACGGGCGCTCGAGTGATAGTCGAAACAGTCCTCGCGGGGAACGCCGAGCTCTTCGGCTGCTCGGGGCGAACGAAGCGTGGCCCGGAAAATGCGCGAGACGACCAGCCAGAGCCGATCGACGTCGTCGTCGCGCTCGATGACGTCGTGAGCGATGTCGTCGTCGTTCTCGATCAGGGCTGTGATGGCGTCGTCGAGCATCGAGATCGCGATCAACCGCATTCTGGAAACGGCGTTGACGATGGACAGCTCCGAGGAGTCGAGCAGGTCCTGGATAACGACGCTCCCGCTCGTCTCCTCTAGAACTTCGACGCCGACGAGACTCTGGGTTGCATCCCTGATCGCCCGGCGTTGATCGGTCGTGATCCGGCCCGCCTCGAGGCGGATGATGTCGAAGCCGCTTACGTACATCGTCATCACGGCTCGAGTGAGCCGTTCGCCCTCGAGATCGGAGACGTCGAGCGTCCCCTGTTGTCGTTGCGTGTCGCTCTGAGGGGTCAACAACAGAGAGTCGTCTTCGGGATAGCATTCGACGGTCGTTCCGGCACTCACGTCGTTGTCGGTCGCCCACTCTTTGGGAAGCGAGACGGTGTACGTCGATCCGCCCGTCACCTGCACCTTGCGCGTCTCCATAGGTTGGAGTTGGGCTATGGAGACATAAATATGGCTTCCGCTATGTATCCAGTCCCGATCGTGTATATCGAACCGGGTTCGGTCGACCGTCGTGCAAATATCACTCCGAGATCACGGGAGAGAACCCACGACAACGGTTGACTCATATAGATATATATAGCGATCATAGTAGGTTATTTAGATGGAATCTCGCCACTGTTCTGGTGATGCCAACCGAGCCGATAGCTGATCGAGCCGTCGACCGCTCGCGTCGGCGCGTTCTCCTCGGTGCGGCCGGAGCGACGCTCGCCGGGCTCGCCGGCTGTATCGCTCGTGGATACGAGAGCGATCTCGAAGGCGAGATCCGGATGGACGGAAGCAACACCGTGTTGCCTCACGGCGCGGTCGTCTCCGAGGAGTTCCAGTGGCGGAACAACCGCGTTCAGATCCCGGTTCGTGGCTCCGGAACCGGCGCGGGATTCCAGCGGTTTTGTGACGGCGAAACCCACGTCCAGAACGCGAGCCGTCCGATCTTCGACGACGGAGGAGAGGACGAGGGCGCGCTCTGTACGGCAAACGGAATCGAGTACGTCGAACTCGAGACGGCACTGGACGGGCTCGCCGTTTTCGTTCACCCCGACAACGACTGGTGTGACTGTCTCACCGTCGACGAGCTCGCACGGATCTGGGAGACCGGCTCCGACGTCGAGAGGTGGAGCGGCGTTCGCGAGGGGTGGCCCGACGAAGAGATCGAACTCTACGGGCGCGATCCGGCCTCCGGGACGTTCGATTACTTCACCGAGAATATCACCGGCGAGGTCGGGAACATCCGATCGGATTACTCCGCGAGCGCGGATACGAACGTCATCGTTCGAGGCGTCCGAGGTAGTCAGTACGCCCTCGGATTCGGCGGGGCGGGCTACTACTACGAGAACGAAGACGAACTCGAACTCGTCGGCGTGGACAACGGCGAGGGCTGTATCGAGCCGACGAAAGCGACGATCGAAAGCGGCGACTACGAGCCGCTGACTCGTCCCCTGTACACCTATTTCCGGGCCGACGCACTGGCACGAGAAGAGGTTCGTTCGTTTGCCCGGTTTTACTTCGAGGAGATCGACGGCGAGGCGACCGAAGCCGACATCGTCGAGCCGGGAGAGAGCCTCACCTGGACGCAGTGGGCCGCTCGTCGGGTCGGCTACTACGCGATCCCCGACGACCAGATCGACGATCGACGAGAAACACTCGCCGGCGCAATCGCGGAGGTGACAGAATGAGCCAGGCCGACACGACGACGGCCATCACGACGGGCGGCCCGGGTGGGATCGACGACCGCAAAAACGCCGCGATCCGGTACGTGTTCTTTTCGTGTGCGTTCGTCACCGTTCTGACGACGCTCGGCATTATCCTCGTCCTCGTCCAGGGATCTCTCGAGTTCTTCCAGCACGTCTCGATCGTCGAATATCTGACCGGAACCGAGTGGTCGCCGGTTATTCGCCCCCACAGCTACGGCGTGTTACCCCTGATCTGGGGAACTCTGGTCGTGACGGTCGGATCGGCACTCGTCGCGATCCCCGTCGGAACGGCGACTGCGATCTACCTGAGCGAGTACGCCAGTCCCCGGTTCCGGAAGATCGTCAAACCGACACTCGAGATCCTCGCCGGGATCCCGACGATCGTGTACGGCTTTTTCGCCCTCTCGTTTATCACGCCACTGCTCCAGCAGCTTTTTCCCCGAACGGGAACGTTCAACGCGGTTGCGGGGGCGCTCGTCGTCGGAATCATGATCATCCCGATGGTCTCGAGTCTGAGCGAGGACGCGATGTCGGCCGTTCCGGACGATCTCCGGAACGCGGCCTACGGACTCGGTGCGACGAAGTTCGAGGTCTCGACGGGCGTCGTCGTTCCAGCGTCGCTCTCGGGCGTTATCGCCTCGTACATCCTCGCGCTCTCGCGGGCGATCGGAGAGACGATGGCGGTCACGCTCGCGGTCGGAATGCATCCGCAGATCTCGTTCGATCCGCTCGAGCCGATGCAGACGATGACCGCGTACATGGTCCAGATCGGTATCAGTGACGTCTCCATCGGCTCGATCGGCTACCAGAGTCTGTTCGCGGTCGGATTAACGCTGTTCGCGATGACGCTCTCGATGAATCTGATCAGCCTCTGGATCAAGTCGCGGTACAGAGAGGAGTACCAATGAGCGCGCAGAACCCGTTCGCCGACGGAACGCGCGAGATCGAGCGAAAGCGGTTGATCGGTCGCGTCTTCGTCGCGGTCTGTCTCGCCTCGACGCTCGTCGGAATCGTCGCGCTCGTCGCCCTGCTCGCGGACGTCCTCTCCGAGTCCTGGGGCTGGGTGACCTGGGAGTTTCTGACGTACCCGCCGTCGCAGGTGATCGAGAACTTCCTGCCCGACGGTCGCGGTGCCGGGATCTACCCCGCACTCGTCGGATCGATCTTCCTCATCGCGCTGACGGCCGTCTTCACCGTCTTTCTCGGCGTCGGCGCAGCGGTCTATCTCGAGGAGTACGCAGCCGATAGCCGGCTGTCTTCGTTCATCGAAGCGAACATCGCCAACCTCGCGGGCGTTCCGTCGATCGTGTACGGACTGCTCGGACTGGCGATCTTCGTGCGAGCGGCGCAGCTCGGCTCGAGCCTCATCGCCGGCGCACTGACGCTTACGCTGTTGATTCTGCCGATCGTGATCGTCTCGACGCAGGAGTCGCTTCGGGCGGTTCCCGACTCCCAGCGCCGTGCCGCCTACGGCGTCGGCGCGACGCAGTGGCAGGTCATCCGCGACGTTGTCTTGCCCCGGGCGCTGCCGGGAATCATGACCGGGACCATCCTCTCGCTCTCGCGAGCGATCGGTGAGACGGCTCCCATCCTCATGGTCGGTGCTGCCACGTCGCTGTTCGTCGCTCCCGACGGATTGACGAGTCCCTTCAGCGCGATGCCGATGATGATCTTCGAGTGGGCTTCGCTACCCGAACCGGAGTTTCAACACGTCGCGGCCGCGGGAATCGTCGTCCTGTTGACGATCCTGTTGCTGATGAACGCCGTTGCGATCCTCATCAGAAATCGGTACGACCCTCGGTCGTAACCGGAGTCCGTCCGTTCCGAGGTCCATCGGATCGCCCTCACACTCTCTCGCCCATCTGGCAGCCATAAATATAAAGTCACCATGATATGTAATGCAACATATTCTCCAGAATGAAGCTCACGTATCGGTTCGGCTTCGTCTTTCTTCTCGTCGTCTTCGTCACTGTCGCGGGTCTCGTCGTGACGTTCGACGCACACCGATCCGACGTGGTGGACGGTGCCGATCGATCGCTTTCGGAGCGGGCCGACCGATCCGCGTCGACGCTCGACGACCGGATACGAGAACACCAACGAACGGTCGCATTCGCCGCATCGAATCCCAACCTCGCCGCACACGGAACCGATCGACAGGCGGATACGCTCGAGCAATTCGTCGAACTGTCGGCGTTCGATGGGGCGAGTATCGTCGACGAGACGGGACAGATCAGGGCGATCGAGTCCACGGCAGCGGACGATCCGTCGGACGTCACCGGATCGGATCTGAGCGACAGGCAGTACGTGGCTTCGGCTCTCGCGGGTGAAACGTCCGTCAGCGATCCGGTTTCCGCCGAAACGGGAGCCGAAATCGTCGTCATCAGCGCGCCGATCCGGGACGGGGATGACGTCGTCGGTTCGCTCAACGGCGCGTACTATATAGAGGACGCGGCGCCGTTCGATTCGCTCGTAACCGACGAACGGTCCGCGGTGACGGTCGAAACGAACGAGGAAACGGTGTTTACCGACGCGGACCGACTCGAGGACCCGATCGATGAACGCGCCGAACTCGAGACGGTCGACTGGACCGTCGTCGTTCACCGCGAACGGTCGGTCGTGACGTCGCCGGTCGATCGGCTCGTAGAGAGCTACGTGCTTCTCGCGGTGGCGCTGCTCGGGTCCGTTTTCGTCTTCGGCATCTGGATGTATCGCTCGAACGTCACGCGGATCGGTCGATTCCGAAAACGCATTCGGGCGATCGAACGCCGCGAGTACGGTTCCGATACCCCGATCGGAGGTCACGCGGAGTGGCAACGAATCGACGACGCACTCGACGGGTTGGCCGATTCGCTCGCTCGTCGCGAACAGATGCTGTTCGTTCTGAACCGCATTTTGCGCCACAACCTTCGGAACACGCTCACCGTCGTCACCGGTCGAGCGGACGAACTCGAGTCGACGCTCGAGGGTGAGGACCGCGAGGCCGCCGCGGAGATCGCTACGGCGGCGCGGGAACTGCTCGACGACGCAGAACGCGCCAGAATGACGGAGGCGTTGGTCGATCCGGTCGACACGCAGGAGTGTCGGGCCGACGTCGCGACTATGGTCCGGGATCGAGTCGATCGGTTGGTTCGAACCGGTGAATCGGAACGGAACGACAGTCGCTCGATCTCCGTCTTCGGACCACAGCGGGCGATCGCAGCCTGTGGAACCGAGGTGTCGATCGCGATCGACGAACTGCTCGAAAACGCGGTCGAACACGCCGGACCGGAGCCGTCGGTGGCCGTCGAAATCGTCTCGACCTCCGACCGGGTTCGGATCCGAATCGAAGACGACGGTCCCGGCATTCCAGCGGACGATGTGGCCGTTATCACGGGCAAGCGTGAGCTATCCCAGGTCAATCACACCGGCGGAATCGGGCTGTGGCTGGTCGACTGGATCGTCAGTCGATACGACGGCCGGCTTCTGATTCCCGCGTCCGGAACGACCGCCGCTGACGACGAGGAGCTTCCGGAATCTGACGAGAGCGAGGGCGGCGGAACGGTCGTTCTCGAGTTGCCGCGACCGCCCGCAGAAACGAGTGCGGATCGGTAATCGGGGGTTTGCCGGAAGTGTCCGCGATCGGGTCCGTTCTCGGAGACGCCGTCGATCGAGGCGGCGCGTTAGTCGTCGCTCGTCGCGTAGCCGGTCGATCCGGTTTCGAGGTCGGTCGTCGGCGTCTCCGGGAGTTCGTTCCTGACGTCGTCCGAGCCCTCCTCGGTGATCGCCTCGTGGTAGGCTTCGGGCATGACCTTTACGAACGAATCGAGTGCGCCCTCCCAATTGTCGAGGAGTTCCCGTCCGCGTTCGGAGTCGGTGTACGCGACGTGGTTTTCGACGAGCCGACGGAGGATCCGTTCGTCTTTTTCCTCGAGGTCGCGGTGAATCGAGACCATCTCCGTGTTCGCCCGCGCGTCGAACTCGTCGTCCGGATCGGAGACGTAAGCGACGCCGCCGGACATTCCGGCCGCGAAGTTCGTTCCCGTCTCACCTAACACGGCGACGACGCCGCCGGTCATGTACTCACAGCCGTGGTCTCCGACGCCTTCGACGACCGCTTTCGCGCCGGAGTTTCGGACGGCGAATCGTTCGCCTGCGACGCCGTTGACGTACAGCTGTCCGTCGGTCGCGCCGTAGAGCGCGACGTTTCCGATCGCGACGTTCTCGGCCGGATCGTAGCTGGCGTTCTCGGGGGTCCGTATCGTCACTTTCCCGCCGGAGAGCCCCTTGCCGACGTAATCGTTCGCGCTGCCGTCGACGTGCATCGAGACGCCGCTCGCCAGGAACGCGCCGAAGCTCTGTCCGGCCGTCCCCTCGAGATCGACGGTGATCGTGTCCTCGGGGAGGCCGACCTCGCCGTAGCGGTCGGTAATCCGGTTCGAGAGCATCGCGCCGACGGTCCGGTCGACGTTGGTCACGTCGCCCGAGAGGACGACGGGGGTCCCGTTCTCGATGGCGTCGGCGGCGTCCTCGATGAACGTCCGGTCGAGTTGCTCCTCGAGTTCGTGGTCCTGTTCGCGGACCTTCCGGCGGACGTCGCCGCCGGGATCTGCGAGCACCGCCGAGAGGTCGACGCTGCGAGCTTTCGGGTGGTCGACGTCGTCGCGCTGGCTCAAAACCTCGACGTGACCGATCATCTCGTCGATCGTCTCGAACCCGAGGTCGGCCATGATCTCGCGGAGCTCCTGGGCGATGAACGTCATGTAGTTGATGACGTGTTCGGGCTCGCCGGGGAACCGCTTGCGGAGGTCCTCGCGCTGGGTAGCGACGCCGACCGGACAGGTGTTCTTGTGACACTGTCGGGCCATCACGCAGCCGCTGGTGACGAGGCTCGCGGTCCCGAAGATGTACTCTTCGGCACCCAGCAGGGCGGCGACGGCGACGTCGCGTCCGGTTTTCATGCCGCCGTCGGCGGAGATTCGGATCCGGTCTCGAAGACCGGTTTGACGGAGCATCTGGTTGGCTTCCGCCAGTCCGAGTTCCCAGGGGAGGCCGGCGTTCTTGATCGACGTCCGCGGCGACGCGCCGGTTCCGCCGGAGTGACCCGAGATGTGAACGACGTCGGCGTTGGCCTTCGCCACGCCCGCCGCGACCGTGCCGATACCGGCCTCGCTCACGAGCTTGACGTTGATGTCCGCCCCCTCGTTGGCCGCCTTGAGGTCGAAGATCAGCTGTTTCAGGTCCTCGATCGAGTAGATGTCGTGGAGCGGCGGCGGGGAGATGAGGCCGACTCCCGGCGTCGACTTCCGGACGTGGGCGATCATCTCGTTGACCTTCTCGCCGGGGAGATGACCGCCCTCGCCCGGCTTCGAACCCTGTGCCATCTTGATCTGGAGTTCGTCCGCACTCGAGAGGTACGTCGAGGTGACGCCGAACCGGCCCGAGGCGACCTGCTTTACGTTACACTCCCGTTCGGTCCCGAATCGTTCGGGCGGCTCGCCGCCCTCGCCGGAGTTCGACTTGCCGCCGATGCGGTTCATCGCGATCGAGTTGTTCTCGTGGGCTTCCGGCGAGAGCGAGCCGAGGCTCATCGCGGCCGTCGAGAACCGCTCGACGATCTCCTCGACGGGTTCGACGTCCTCGAGCGGGACGGGATCCCGGCTCGAATCGAACTCGAGGAGCCCCCGGAGCGTCTGGAGATTCTGGTTCTGGTCGTTGATCAGTTCGGCAAACTCGCCGTAGCGCTCGTAGTCGTTCGAGCGGACGGCCTGTTGGAGCGTTCCGACCGTCTCCGGGTTCCACTGATGGTGGATCCCGTTGGTCCGGTGTTCGAACTCGCCGTGGCGCTCCAGGTCGGTCTCCACGCCGAAGGCGCTCTCGTGGCGCTCCCGGACGTCCGCTTCGATTTCGGAGAGACCGATGCCTTCGGTGCGGTTTTCGGTTCCGTCGAAGTACTCGGAGACGAGATCGGAGTCGAGGCCGACGGCCTCGAATATCTGGGCACCCTGGTAGCTCTCGACCGTCGAGATCCCCATCTTGGCCATGACTTTCAACAGGCCGTCCTCGACGGCACCGACGTAGGCGTCGATGGCGACCTCGGTGTCGGCACCGTCCGGACCCGCCGTGAGGTCGTCGATCGTCCGGTAGGCGAGGTAGGGGTTGATCGCGCCGGCACCGTAGCCGACGAGCGTCGCGAAGTGGTGGACCGTCCGCGGGTCGGCGGACTCGACGACGAGGCCGACGTGATTGCGAAGGCCGTTGCGAACGAGGTGGTGGTGGACGCCCCCCGTCGCGAGCAGGCTCGGGATCGCCACGCGGTCGGCGTCGACGCCGCGGTCCGAGAGGACGATCACGTCGTGTCCCTCCTCGATCGCCGCGACGACGTCCTCGCGGACGCGGTCGATCGCCGCCTCGAGCGCCGTGCCGAGTTCGTCGTCCGGCTCGTAGGTGGTGTCGATCGTCGCGGCGGTGATCCCGTTGGTCGAACACTCCCGTATCGAATCGAGTTCGGCGTCGGTCAGGATCGGAGAGTCGAGGACGAGTTGGCGGGCGTGTTCGGGCGACTCCGCGAGGAGGTTGCGCTGGTAGCCCAGTCGGCTCTCCATCGAGGTCACTCGCTCTTCGCGGATGTAATCGAGCGGCGGGTTCGTCACCTGTGCGAACAGCTGCTTGAAGTACGAAAAGAGCGGCCGGTTGAACTCCGTGAGGACCGAAAGCGGGGTGTCGTCGCCCATCGAGCCGACGGGATCTTTACCCTTCTGGGTCATCGGTTCGATCAGGTTCTCGAGTTCGTCGTGCGTGTAGCCGAAGGCGGCCTGGTGATCGCGGAGCGGAGCGGCCGTCTCCCGCGGTGAACTGTCGTCCGTCGATCGGATGTCGTCGAGGTGAACCTGGTGGCGGTCGATCCACTCGCCGTAGCGGTCGTCGGTCAGCTCCTCGAACACCTCGTCGTCGGGAATAACTCGTCCTTCGTTGGGATCCGCGAGAAACAGCTGGCCGGGCTGGAGACGTCCGCGTTCGTCGATCGTCTCGGGATCGGTCTCGAGTGCGCCCGCTTCGCTGGCCATGATCAGGCGGTTGTCGGTGGTCACGTCGTACCGGCAGGGTCGCAGGCCGTTGCGGTCGAGAACCGCGCCGACGCGTTCGCCGTCGGTCGCGGCGACCAGTGCGGGGCCGTCCCAGGGCTCGACGAGCGAGGCGTGAAAGTCGTACCAGTCCGTTCGATCGTCGTCCATCGCGTCGTCGCCGCGCCAGGCTTCGGGAACGAGCATCCGAAGGGCGTGTTCGAGCTCGCGCCCGTCCTGGATCAGGAGTTCGAGGGCGTTGTCGACGCTTGCGGTGTCGGACTGATCGGGGTCGTTGATCACCGGTTTGATCGCGTCGAGATCGTCCAGAACGTCGCTCTCGAGGTCGGTCTCGCGGGCGCGCATCCAGTTGATGTTCCCCTGGATGGTGTTGAACTCGCCGTTGTGGATGACGTTCCGGTAGGGATGTGCGAGGTGCCAGGCACCGAGCGTGTTCGTCGAGAACCGCTCGTGGACCATCGCGAACGTCGACTCGAGGCGCTCGTCGGTCAGGTCGGGGTAGTACGATGCGACCTGTTCGCCCTTGAGCAGTCCCTTGTAGACGACGGTCTTCGAATCGAGCGAACAGACGTAGAACCGATCCAGACCGTCGGCGTCGCCCTCGTCGACCGCGCTTTCGAGGGCGCGGCGTGCGACGTACAGCCGCCGGTCGAACGCCTCGTCCGTCAGGTCGTCCTCCGGGGCGACGAACGCCTGTCGAACGTCGGGTTCGGACTCGAGAGCCGTCTCACCGAGGTCGTCGTTGATCGTCGGCACGTTCCGCCACTCGAGGACCGAGAGGCCGTAGCGATCGAAGACGTCCTCGGTGAGCGAAACGAGTTCCTCGCGGGCGTCGCGACGCTGCGGGAAGAAGAACGAGCCCGTGGCGTAGGTGTCGGGGAGATCGGTCTCGAGAACGTCCGCAAAGAACGTATCGGGCATCTGAAACAGAATCCCGGCTCCGTCGCCGGTGTTTTTCTCCGCGCCGGTGGTTCCCCGGTGCTCGAGATTGACGAGAAGATCGAGTCCGTCGGAGACGATGTCGTGGCTCGACTCGCCGTCGAGATCCATGACGACGCCGACTCCGCAGTTCGACCGGGAGTCGGCAGGGTCCGCGAGCCCCTGTCGCCTCTCGGCGGATAGCGTGCTACGTGGCTGTGGCATACCCACTCATCTCGGGAACGTACATAAGAGACTACCCCATAATGACTAAGTGTATTATATATACATACTAGGGTGTATAAGGTATATGGTTTCAGTTGGTTTGTATTGCAGACCGTCGTGAGAACGACGGGTTCGACGGCGGTGCTCTCGAGTCGTTTTTCGACGAACAGGTGAAAAGACACCGGGTTGACATCCTCCCCGCGCTAGAGCACGGAGATTTCTCCTTGAACTCCCGTAACGACCCACCCTCGCTCGGTTTCGGGCAGACCCAGCGAGGGGGAATGTGTGTCAGAGTCACATAGTGTTCACCACCGGAGTGAACACCAGTATTCCGTTCTCGAGGCACTGGTAAGCCATCTTGGGTTAAAGGATTAGGTTCGTCGCACGGTCACAGCGACGACGGTCGAGCGACTCGAAAACGACAGCCTCACGCAGGCTCTTGCCTGTCAGTACGACTTCGCGAAGTAGGCGATTTCGTCGGCGGGCTCGCCACAGACGCCGCAGTCGTCGTGATCCGGCTCCGGAACCGCTCCCGCACTCGAGCCACCCTCGTCGTCGAGGGGCTGCATGACGATTTCGGCCGCGATTTTCTCCTTGATGGCCTCTTCGCAGGCGGGATCGCCACACCAGGACGTCTTCACGTAGCCGCCGTGTTTGCCGATCGTTCCGAGGATCTCCTCCGGAGTGTAGGCCTCCCGGACGTTCTCCGTCAGGTTCTCCTCGGCGGCGTCGTACAGCTTCTCGAAGACCGTCTCGAGGTGGTCGTCGACCGCGGCCGCGATGTCTTCCCGGTCAGCGACGGCGTTTTCGTTGTCGGGGCGGTGAACGAGGGTGACTTGCTCGTCTTCGACCTCGTGCGGGCCGATCTCGAGTCGGAGCGGCACGCCGTTGAGTTCGTGTTCGTTGAACTTGAAGCCGGGATTTCGCTCGTCGCGGTCGTCGAGGTCGACGCGGACGCCCGCCTCCTCGAGTTCGGCCGTCAGTGCGTTGGCGTACTCGAGGACGTCGTCTCTGGTCTCTTCTTGCCAGATCGGGACGACGACGACCTGGGTGGGGGCGATCGTCGGCGGGAGTACGAGTCCCTGATCGTCGGAGTGGGTCATGATGAGTGCACCCAGTGCGCGCCAGGAGAGTCCCCACGACGTCGTGTGTGCCGTCTGTTCGGCCTCGTCCTCGTCGGCGAAGGTGATGTCGAACGCCTCAGCGAAGCTCTGGCCCAGGTTGTGACTCGTCGCACCCTGGACCGACTTTCCGTCGGGCATCAGCGCCTCGACCGTCGTCGTGGTGTCGGCCCCGGGGAACTTGTCGTGGTCCGGCTTTTTGCCCCGCAACACCGGAACGGCGAGGACCTCCTCGTAGACGCGCTCGTACTGGTCGAGTCGGGTCCAGACCTCCTCCCAGGCCCCCTCGTCGGTCGCGTGGGCCGTGTGCCCCTCCTGCCACATGAACTCCTTCGTCCGGAAGAACGGCTTCGTCTCGGTGGCTTCCCACCGGACGACCGAACACCACTGGTTCAGCCGCAGCGGCAGGTCGCGGTGGCTGCGCGTCCACTCGGCCATAAAGGGCGCGATGATCGACTCGCTGGTCGGACGCACCGCCAGCCGTTCTTCGAGTTCGTCGTGACCGCCCTGGGTGACCCACGCCACCTCGGGATCGAACCCCTCGACGATGTCCTTTTCGCGCTCGAGGTAGCTCTCGGGGATGAACATCGGGAAGTAGACGTTGTCGACGCCGGTCGCTTTGAACCAGTCGTCGAGCGCGTCCTGAATTCGCTCCCAGAGGGCGTAGCCGCGGGGTTTGGTGACGATGAAGCCGCCCATCGGCGCGTAGTCCGCCAGACCCGCCTTCTGGACGACTTCGGCGTACCACTCGCCCGGTTTGTGCGATTTCGACTCGGTGATCCCGAGTTCTTGACTCTCGTCGCTCATTAGTTCGACACTCTGCCAGCGCAGGCTTAAACCATGCGAAGGACGGCTCCCCCGGATTCGCCGTCGACCCCGCGACGTGTTTCGCTCTTCCATTACTTCGATAACGGAAGTATTGGTCAAAAAGGCCCGAAAGTACCGTTAATTGGATTTTGATCGATTATCCGCCAGACGCCAAGGATCGCCGGATCAGAACTCCTCCGACAGCGGGACGTCCCACTCGAGGTCGTGGCCGACGAACTCGGCCTCGTCGAGCGGCCGTCCGCCCTCGAACGCGAACTCGCCGCGAACCGTCCGGCCCTCGAGTACCCCCGGAAGCCAGAGCCGATCGTCCTCCCACATCCGATCGTAGGGGACTTCCTCGATCGCGACCCACTCCGGGCGGGCTTCCGGAGACTCCCGCGGCTGGCCCTCGAACGTCTCGGTCACGTAGACGTGACAGAACGTGTGCGTCTCGCCGTCGAGGACGAACGTGAGTTCGGCCGCCCTCTCGAGGTCGTCGGGGTCGACCGCGAGATCCACCTCCTCCCGGGTTTCCCGGACGGCACACTCGCGGGGCGTCTCGTCGGCCTCGAGTTTTCCGCCGGGACCGTTGTACCAGCCCTGGCCCAGCCCCCGCCGTTTCTCGATCAGGAGAACCTCCTTCGCGTCGCCCTCGACGTCGCCTCGAAGGGGAAAACACAGCGTCGCCTCGATCATGGTCGTCGATTCGCCCGGAGCAACGTATGGATACTGATCGCGGCACGTCCTCCCCCGCACCCGCTCGTCCCACTTCGCCCGCACCTCCGCCCGCTGTTCGCTCGATTCGGGTCCCGCTCACGTCGGCCCACAGCCGAGCGAGCGATGCGAGCAGGACCGGCAGTGACCGCCCGGCGTCGTCTCCGCGTAGGCGGGATCGTCGACCGCCTCGATCGTCTCGCGGACCGCGGTCCACGGCGGGAGTTCGTCGGGTTCGAAGAGGTCGACGCGCGGCCCATCGAGATCCCCGACGTAGACGTAGCCAGCGGTGGCGATCGACTCCTCGAAGCGGCGGCCGCAGGCTCGAGCGTAGAGCGCGAGCTGGACGGCCTCGTCGGGATCGATCCGTTCGGCTGTCGCCTTGTAATCGAGGACGGCGAGCGATCCCTCGCCGGGACCGTCGTCCGGGAGCCGGCGAACGGAGTCGACGTAGCCGACGACGTCGCCGGAGACGCCGTCGACCTCCTCGAGCGAGAACGGCAGTTCCGCGGCGAGCAGGTCCCAGTCCGCGACCGGCCGGTCGATCGACGGAGCCCCGGCCTCGAAGTAGCGATCGACACAGGCGAGGACCGCCTCGCGATAGCCCTCGAGATCCCGGGCGGTGAGCTGTCGGACCGCCGCCTCGCGCCACTCGTCCCGGCCGCTGTACTCCCGGTAGAACGCCTCCTCGGCCACGTCGTGAAAGACGGTTCCGACGACGCGCGGGCTCGGATCGTCCGAGAGCGTCTCGGCTCCCCTCGAGTCGCCCCCGACCACGACCGGATCGTCGACCGCCCGGACGACGTGGTCCAGGTAGTGTTTCCGTGGACAGGTGCCGTGGGTCTCCATCGCGGTGTAGCTGTGGCGCATCGCGACCGGGGTTTCGGCTCCCCCTGCGAGCGCCTCCACGGGGAACCGGACCGTCTCGTTCGTGAGCGCCGAGGCCTGCCGACCGCTCGGCACCGGCCCCCGTGGCTCGTCGTCTCGGTCCCGTTGCCCGACGGCGGCCGAATCGACCGCGTCGGTCACGTCCGCCGCATCGGCCGCCGGCAACAGCGTTCCGTCCCTGAGCATCCGCCCCAGTCGGTGGACCGTCTCGATCGCCTCCCGCGTCTCGAGCGGCTCGATCGACCGATCGTCGATGCCGGCGTAGTACGTGATCGTTCCCGGCCTCGAGTCGGCCGACCGGGCGATCTCGTCGGTTCGGTCGACGACCGTCTCGGGGTAGGTCTCTCGAACGCGCTCGAAACTCTCGGTCAGCGACGACCAGAGATCCATGCGCTCGCCGGTTACCGACCACTCGATCTCCGGTGCCAGACAGGCCGTCGCGGTTTCGGCCCCGAGTTCGCCGTCCTCCCCGTCGTAGTCGTACGCCGAACCGAAGACGAACAGGTGATTTTCGGCCCGCGTGAGCGCGACGTGGAGGACGCGCCACTCCTCACCGACCGTTTCGGCGGCCGGATCCGAACGCAGCGGCGAGTCGACCTCGTCGTCGAGCGTCGCGGCCAGCAGTTGATACCGTGCGCGCTGTGCGTAATCCGTCTCGACGCACCACTCCTCGTCGGTGAGATACGGAACGAGGACCGTATCGAACTCGAGGCCCTTGGCCTGGTGGACCGTCATCACGTCCACGCAGTCGTCGGAGCCGCTGGCGCGGGTTCGCTCGCGCTCGCCTCCCCGAAGCGTCCGCTCGAGGGCGTCGACGAACTCCGGCGACAGCGCCCGAAGCGTCGCATCGGTGTCGTACGCCTCGACGAACCGCTCGAGGCGGTCGATCTCCCCCCGTTCTTCGGTCGTGAGGAACCACTCGACCCGCGTCAGCGCTCGAAACCGGCGGACGAACCCCGTGAGCGGGTAGACGTCGCGCATTCCCGCGAGCGCCTCGAGGTGCGTGCGCGCTCGCTCGAGACGGGCCGGGCGCTCGAGGGCGTCGCGTTCGACCTCGAAGACCGCATCGTACAGCGCCCCCTCTCGACGCTGGAGGACCGCGAGGTCGTCGTTCGAGAGCCGGTAGCGATAGAGGAGGACTCGTCTGAGATGGACGTCCGCGCTCGGATCGACGAGAACCCGGAGATACGAGAGGACCGTCCGGACGCCCGGCGAGATCTCGCCTCGAGGCGAGCCCGAAATCTCACAGGGGATCTGCACCTCGCGAAGTTCGGACGCGATCGCTCGGGCCTGGCGGTTGGTCCGGACGATGACCGCAACGTCGCCGAGCGTTCGACGAGGAACGTTCTCGCACTCGCCGTTGAGCAGCCGCGATATCGCTGTCGAGACCTGCTCGGCGCTCGAGCGCTCGATCTCGTCGCTCTCGACTTTGATGACGCGATCCGGTGGCGTCGCATCCGACTCGTCACCCGTCTCCGGTTCGTCGTCGGCCGCCTTCGATTCTCCGTCGGCCGCGCCGGATCGTCGGTCGACCTCCCGGAGCGTCTTCGAGGTCTGGGGTCCGTAGTCGCAGTGGTTGGTCAGGTCCAGGATCTCCTGGCGCGACCGGAAATTGAGCTCGAGTTCGATCGACTCGTGATCGTCGTAGACCGCGCCGAGGCGGTCGAGCCCCTCGCGGTCGGTTCCCCGCCAGCCGTAGATCGCCTGGTCTTTGTCCCCGATCGCGAGCAGGTCGGGTCGATCGGAGCCGCTCGTGAGCGCCGTAATCAGCGCGAACTGGGTTTCGTCCGTGTCCTGGAACTCGTCGCAATACACCCGCTCCCAGCGTCCGGCGATCTCGTCTGCGACCGTCTCGGGGGGCGGCGACTCCGCGTCGGTCCCGGACCGAGACGACGGGCCCGTCTCGCCGTCGACCAGCCCGGTCGCGGTCCTGACCAGCTCGTCGAAATCGAGCGCGCGCTCGGCCTCGAGGTATTCGTGATAGTCGGCGTAGACGTCGGCGTAGTGGCGAGCCAGCCGGAGGAACTCCACGTAGTGTTTCAGCCGACCGAACGGGCTCTGTTCGATCCGATCGGTCGCCGTCCGCCAGATCTCGTTTCCGAACAGCGCACGCGGCAGCTGTTTCGTCGTCGGTTCCGCGAGCGAAAGCGTCTCGATCGTGTTCGTCACGCACCGCTGGAGGATCCGAAGGTAGCGATCGACGTCACGGACGACGGCGTCGTCGCGAAACGCCGCCGGCGCCTCGACGATCTTCTCGCGACAGTACGAGAGGAGCTTGCCGTAGCCGACCAGCGACTCTCCGGCGTCCCGGAGATGCGTCTCGTCGGTGAAGTAACGGAGGGCCTCGTTGTCGAACGACAGCTCCTCGTCGGCCCGTCGCTCGAGCCAGAGGACGAACTCGGAGAGCAACTCGAGGGTCCGAACGTCCGGGAGCTCCGTTCTGAGCGTCTCCGGCGTGATGTCCTCCTGGCTCATCGCCCGGATGAAACGATCGACCGAGTCGACGACGTCGGCCGGCGATCCGTCGCCGGTCGCCCGCGGTGCCGCAAAGTCGTACTCGTTTTCAGCGAGCAGCCGGCCGACGATCCGGCGGCGCGTTCGCTCGGTCACGACCTCGAACTCCGGCGAGTAGCCGAGGAAGTAGGCGTACTCCCTGACCAGTCGATAACAAAAGGAGTGGTAGGTGTAGACGTCGATCGCCGCCGCGGTTTCGGGATCCAGGCGTTCGGACACCGCATCGCGGATGTTGCCCGCCGCCTCGTTGGCGAACGTCAGGACGAGCACGTCCTCGGGATCGACGTCCCCGCTCTCGATCTCGCGCTCGAGTCGCAACAACATCGTCGTGGTTTTTCCGGTTCCGGCACCCGCATCGACGGACGTACAGGCCGACGTGCTCTCGATGACGGCTCGCTGATTTCCCCTGGGCTCGAGGCGATCGGACCCCGCGTCGTCGGACCGCTCCGGTTCGCGTTCTCCCGTCTCAGCCATCGAATCGAACCTCCGTCGCGATCCGCTCTTGGCAGCAGACGGCGTACGCACAATCCGGACAGACCGTTCGCTCGATGTCATCCCAGCGATCGCTCGGATCGAAGCCATCCGAGACGAGCTGGGCCGCCACCGTCTCGAGTCGCGTCTCGACCGTCTCGTTTCGGTGCTCGTGGGTCATTCCGTAGGTGTGATGATCGATGTAGACGTCGGTGAGATCGACGATCTCGAGGCTCGTCTCGACCGACTCGCTGACCCAGTTCACCGACGTTCCCGACCGGTCTGCGAGCGGAATCACGACGAACCGACAGGTCCGTCCCTCGAGCCCGAGCCGATCCCGGAGAGTTCGAAGTCCCTCGAGGACCACGGCAGTCTCCAGGAGCGCGCCGACCGGTCCCGGTTCGAACGCGGCGGCGTCGGGATCGAAGTGATCCTCGAACAGCGCGGCGACGTCGCCGTCCCACTCCGACCGGTACCGAAGTGGTCCGAGCGGAGCGAGCGTCGGAACGAACCGAACCCCGACGATCGAGGAGCCCTCGCCGTAGACGTAGTCGACGCTCGCCTCGATCGCCACGGACCGTGGCTCGCACCGAGAGACCGTTCTCGAACCCGACTCGCGGTTCGCGTCGGCGGAGGACGACGGTTCGGAAGGTGCGGCCGGTGGCGACGCCGACACCCGGCTCGAGAGCGTCCTGTCCGGTCCGACGAGAGCGCCGTCGACGTCGGCTGTCGACGCCAGTACGTCGATGCCGGCCGCGTGATCGGCCCCGACGCGGGAAACGTAGGCCTCGAGCGTCGCCTCGAGTACGTTTCGCTCGTGGCGTCGCTGCGCTCGGGAGTGAAACCGTTCGTCGTGGTCCTCCCACAGCGACGACAGCCGCGTCCGAGCGACCTCACCGAGCGCCTCCGCGTCCGTTTCACCGCTCTCGAGGGCCGCACAGATCGAGCGCCGGAGGAGGTCGACGCGCTCGTCGACCGCGTCGTCGTCGCGTTCGAGCCCGTAGACGTGTGCGAACTCGTACTGGCGCGGACAGCGGAGGTACGTGTCGAGGCCGTCGGCGGGGATCCGCGAGTCGGCTCGGGACTGATCGACCGAATCGTCGCTCATCTCGATCCACCCGATCCGGTTCGGTCCGATCCAGGGATCACGTCGCCGACGGCGAACGCGAACTGCGAGCGAACCGCCGCCGCGAGCTCCTCGTCGACGTCTCCTTCGAGGACGACCGCGATCTCTTCGAACAGCGCCTCCGTCTCCGTGAGGTCCGCTTGTCCACCGGTACTCGCCTCGCACAGCACCCGCTCGAGTTCGCCACGCGGCTGGTCGAGCAGCGCCTCGATGGCGTTCGATTCGCCGTGAATCGTCGCTTCGGTCGACGTCTCGACGTCCTCCAAGACGAGCCCTGGCGTCGAATCGATCAGTTTCAGATAGCGCGACTCGTCGTAGCTCCGACGCAGACCGCCGGAGCCGCGCTCGTAGGAACAGACGTAGAGGACGCTTCGGGCCGCCCGAGAGCCGAGAGCGAGTCGCCGGCGCGATCGCTGGGCGTGGTAGGTTTCGAAGGGATCACCGATCGCGTCCGGGTCGGCGGCGGTCGCGAACGTGTCCCGGATCGTCCCCCGTGACGGATCGGTGACGGCGGGGTACGTCGCCATGGTCCGAAGCCACGCCGTCGGGAACAACCCGGTGAGAAACTGCTCGCCGGGATAGTTCTCGTCGATCAGGTCGAGCACGAAGACGGCTTCCCGCGAATCGTATTTGAGTGCGTCGACGGAACAGACCGTGACGCCGCCCGTCGGCGGCCGCGTCTCGACCGCGTGGACGTAGGGTGCGTCGTACTGGATCGTTCGCCTCAGCATCCGTCGGAGTCCCCGCCAGTCGGGGCCGATCAGATCGGTTCGCTCGACGAACCGTGCGATCTCGAGGACGCGGCGGATCCCCTCGAACTGTTCGCGGGCGTCGACCCACGACTCGTCGCTCGCGATCCGTCCTTTCAGGTCCGTCCGAACGATCCATCGCTCGAGCGACCGGACGATGCTCGCCCGCTCGCAGTCCCCGAGCAGCGACGGCGAAAAGTCGTCGACTCGCGCTCGAAGCCGATCGCGGGCGACGTCCCGGTTACGGTCCCGTCCTCGCGGCCTCTGTTCTCCGTCGTCCCCGCGGTCTCGAGCGCACAGGAGAGTCACGACGGCGTAGAGTTCGTTGACCGCCGGATCCTCCGCGAGCGACGGCGTGCCGATCGTCGCGGTCGGAATCCCCGCCTCGCGGAGTCGGCGTCGCGTCTCCGGAACGCGTTCGATCCTCGGGACGGCGACCGCGACGTCGTCGCCGGTCCAGCCGTGACGGTCGAGAAGCGACTTGATCTCCGTCGCGACCGCCCGGACCTGCTCGCGGGCGGTCCGGGATCGAATCCGTTTCGCCCGGCCCCGATCCTGTGACCCCGTCTCCGACGGGAGGCTCTCCCGCGTCACTGGTGGGGGTTCTCCCGTCGCGAGAAACCGGGTGATCGCCGCGTGCGGAGGTCGCTCGTCGGACGCGCTCGGAGCGTGCTCGCCCGGCGGACGAGCCGAGTCGCGTCCAGCGAGAACGTCGACCTCGAGTCCGTCCCCGACGACGCTCTCGATCCGGCCCGGTTCGACTCGCGTTCGCTCGACGCTCGCGTGGCGCTCACCGAGACAGACGAGGGCTGCGTCCTCCGAAAGAAAGCCGAGATACTGCCGGTCGAGCCGGCGGTACTCCTCGAATTCGATTGCGAGCACGGCGTCGATCGACGACGTGATGCGCCCTTGCAGACCGTCCGAATCGGTTTCGAGCAGCGCGGTCGCCCGCGGGACCACGTCGGCCCGCTCGACGTATCCGCGGCGCTCGAGTTCCTCGTGGAACCGGTCGTTCATCGCGTAGAGAAACGCGAGACACTCGTGTGGGTCCCGACCGCCGGCCTCGAGGTCAGCGAGTCGGGTTCGCTGGCGCGTCGCTTCGAGCAGCAACTGTCCCACGTCGCGAGCGAAACTCTCGTGATCCGACGCGCGCTCGAGGTACGCGGGAACGTCCCGACTCGCACCGTCGATGACGAGCGAAATGAGCTCGATCCGCTCTTCGTACTCGAGACGATCGAGCGTCGGGTCGTACTCCTCGATGACTTTCGAGGCGTGTTCGGGCAGCGACTCGACCCGTGGCGACCGCGGCGACCCGTCCGCGACGTCGACGGCCGCAAGCAGTTCGCGGACGCGCTCGAGACCCGCCGGATGTCGCTTCAGAACGAGGACGTTCCGCGGGCCGTACTCGGTGGCGAGTTCGGCGTACTCCTCGGTGACCGCCTCGGACAGCGACCCGGTGGGGGCGGGGAGGAGCCGACAGGAACCCTCGAGCGAGGAGTCGGGCGACATGACTGATACGTCACCGTGTATGTTCGAACTCGTATTTAAATTGGGCGACCCGTCCGCGGCTCCGGTCGGACAATCCTTATAGTGTGCAAGCCACACTCTGTCGTATGGAAGATATTTTCGTCGCACGAGTCATGTCGTCATCGCTCAAGACCGTCCGTCCGGACACGCTCGTCGAAGACGCGGGACAGCTCATACTCGACAACGACATCAGTTCGGTGATCGTCGTCGACGACGAGGGCCACCTCGAGGGGATTCTGACGACGACGGACTTCGTCGACATCGTCGCACGGAGCCATCCGAAAGCCGAGACGACGGTCTCGCGGTATATGAGTACGGACGTCGTCACGGCGTCGGCACAGGACAGCATCCGCGACGTCGCTGACCTGATGGTCGAGCACGGCTTCAAGCACGTTCCAGTCGTCGACGACGAGGAGGGCGCGATCGGGATCGTCACGACGACCGACCTCGCGTCGTACCTCTCCCGGCTGCAGCGGCCGAGTCCCGAAGAGTAGTCGGCTTTCGCGGTAGTCGACTCCCAAGTGCTGATACGAACGATCCTTCCTGGCGGCTCGAGGAACCGACGGATCACGGCGGTGTCCGCCACCACATGAGTCCCGTACTGGTGAAGGCCCACCGTCATGTGGTCGTCGTCACAAACCCCGCTCGAGTATGACCGATCAGCCGCCGTCGCCGTCGTCCCCGGCGTGGCCCTCCGCACCTCGCCCGAGACAGACCGAGTCGCCGGACAGCCGCTCGGACGGACGCGCGATCGTGACGACCGCCCAACTCGCAGCGAGCCTCGAGAACGCGGTCGGCTACCGCATCGAAGAAGGGAGACTCGACGAGCTTCTTCTCGAACTGGAGCGCCAAAACTACGTCGAGTGGGCGGGGATCTCTCGGACCGGCGACTACGTCTGGGATCTGACTGACGCTCCCGACCGAATCGCTGCCGCCGTCGCTACTGCCGTCGGCTCGCGGTTTCGCGCCTGGCTCGAGAGCCGCTGTGGGTGACCCGCCACCACGTATTCGGGAGACCGCACCGGCGATCTCGAGGAGACGCGTCCAGAAGACGTCGCACCCGGATTCGTTCTCGAGCGAGAACGGACGGCGAGAGAACCGCAGGACGTCGGGAGGACGTTCGGGAACGACGATCTCCACAGAACTACGGATCGACTCTCGGCAGCGAAATCGAGACGACGTTTCCCCTCGGCGAGTTCGATTCGAACTCGAGGCTGCCCCCGAGCGAGTCTACGCACCACTTCATCACCCAGAGTCCGACGCCCGAGCCGTGATACACCTCGTTCGGGTCGGTATTCTCGTCGAGGACGTCGATCTCGACGTTCGGGATCTCGGGTCCGTTATCCGCAATTCGAACGACTCCTCGCCCCGCCTCCGGATCGTCGTCGATCGTCACGGAGACTGTCGGAGACTCCCGGTCGTTGTGTTCGATCGCGTTCTCGATCGCGTGGGTGATCGCGTACCGGATACTCCTGTCGGCCACGACCCAGACGTCTTCGCTCGTCTCGACCGAGAGGTCCGTCTCCGGATACTCGTCGGGAACGGTTCCGGTGACGGATACCACCACGTCTCGCAGGTTCGTCGGTGAGCGCTTCGTCGCATCCGGCGTTGCGATCTCTTCGATCTGCCTGATCGAATCGCTCAACTCACCGACCTCCGTCGCGATCTCGAAGATCGTCTCGGCTTGCTCTTCGAGGGTTTCTTCCTCGATGGCTTCCGTGAGCAGTTCCGCGTACCCTCGAAGGACCGTCATCTCGTTTCGCAGGTTGTGTCGGAGCACCCGGCTGAGAAGGCGGAGTCGACGTTCGCGCGCTTTGAAGTCAGTGATGTCGTAGACCTCGGCCAGAACGCACGAGACCCCGTCGAGCACCGTTTCACTGAGGTGGACGCTCACCCAGAGCAACTCCCCGTTCGAGCGCTCGACGTGCCATTCGAACACCTGTGACTCGCCCGCCGCGGCGGCTCGAATCCGATCGAGCGCTTTTTCCTGAGTGAACCGCGTCGAGGGTGCCGTATACTCTCCGACCGTCATCGACCGAAGCTCCGCTCGCGAATAGCCGTACAGTTTTTCTAACTCTTCGTTCACGTCGAGAACGGCTCCGGTCTCCGAATCGTGGAGCGTGATACCCACGTCTAGGTTATCGAACTCCGCAGGTAGCACCGGCCGGTTATCGTCGCTCATCTCCCCGTGATCCGCATTCGACGGTCCGTTCGTCGTCCGCTGCACCGTGGTTGGTCAGGAATCGACGCTGAACCGTCGGCGGCCGCCGTCTCACCGTCGTCGGTGTCCGCCGCTGCCTGAACGACTGGTCAATCACGGCTGAGAGTGTTCAGCACAGGTATTAATATTTCCTATTTTTTGCCTATTCGTGATAAATCATCTATATCACCACAACATTACAGCACTATTACACAGGTATCTCGTAGTTTATCGATGGTAAGAAAACACCAGCGCATCGCTAATTACGTCTGGTTAATAGCCATATTTCTAGAATATGTCTCAAAATATCGGGTAGCGCTGGATAATCGTGATAGCAGGTGTTTCGACAGACGGAACAGGTCGAGTATCTCAGTGCCGTACGAGAACCCGTGGTATCCTCCCCGCGCTGAACGCGAATCTTTCTCCTTGACTTTCCGTAATTTCCGTGGTGAGAAGGGGGCCGTCTCTCGAGCACAAAGTTATTTCATACGGGGTATTATGGGTGTGGTAGATGCGCGAGGCTCTCGATTCGGTTACGATACTGTACGTGGACGAGGCTCCGCATCAGTCCACGATGGGACTCGAGGCGGAAGCGTCGTGTCTCGACGTCGTCACGGCGGCCACCGCCCGTGAGGGAGTCGAAATCCTCGCTGAACGACCGATCGACTGCATCGTCAGCGAGTACGATCTGGCGAACGTGGACGGGCTGGCGTTTCTGGACGCAGTCCGCGAGAACGACGACGAGATCCCGTTTATTCTATTTGCCGAGAACGGAAGCGAGGCGATCGCGAGCGCGGCGATTTCGAGCGGCGTCACCGACTACATTCCGAACGAGCCCGGGACGGATCAGTCCGCCCTACTGGCAACCCGTATTCTGTCCGCCGTCGAATCGACGAGTGGACGAATAGCGTCCGATCGACGCTCCCAGCTGGAGGCGAGTCGACTCGCGCGAGACGAGATCATCCGGAGTGCAAACGTCTGGATCAACGTCCTCGACGAGTCGGGCAACGTGGTCGTCTGGAACGAGACGGCCGAAGCGATCAGCGGCTACGCGTCCGAGGAAGTCATCGGCCACAACAGAATCTGGGAGTGGCTCTATCCCGATCGTGCGTATCGGGAGGACATCCTCGAGCAGGTCGACGACATCCTTCGGAGCGAAACGAACGTCGCGGAGTTCGATACGACGATCAGAACAAAATCCGGCGACGACCGAATCATCTCCTGGTACTCGTATGCGCTCACCGATCCGGCGACGGCGTTGAACGGCTCGGTCGCGATCGGCAGGGACGTCACCCAGCAACGAGAAACCAGCCGGCGCCTCGAGACACTCATCGAGAATCTCCCGGGAATCGTCTACCGGTCGGGACCCGGCTCCGACTGGCCGTTCGAGTTCGCCGCGGGCGAGTGCGAATCACTGACCGGCTACACCGCGTCGGAGCTCTGTACCGAGGTCACCTGGGGCGTGGATATCGTTCATCCCGACGATCACGAGCGGATCGCCAACGCGGTTTCCGATGCGATCGACGAGTCGGAGCCGTTCACCCTCACCTATCGGATTCTGACCCGCGACGGCGACGAGCGCTGGGTCTGGGAACGAGGCCAACAGACCGATACCGATGCTCTCGACGGCTTCATCATCGATATCACCGAGCAAAAGGACCGCGAGCACGCCCTCGAACAACAGAACGAGCGCCTCGAGAAGTTCGCCAGTATCGTCAGCCACGACCTCCGCAACCCGCTGAACGTGGCCAGAGGGAGACTGGAACTGGCTCGAGTCGAGCGCGACGACGAACACCTCGACGAAGTCGAACGGGCGCACGACCGGATGGCCCGGCTGATAGACGACATTCTGTCGCTCGCACGCGGGGGAGAGCGGGCGCGAGATCGCGACGTCGTCGATCTGGCAGAGCTCAGCGAATCCAGTTGGGAAACGGTCGAAACCGGGGACGCGCGGCTCATCACCGACATCGACCGATCCGTCCGTGCGGCCCAGAACCGACTCAAACGACTCCTCGAGAACCTCTTTCGAAACGCCGTCGAACACGGTGGTGACGACGTGACCGTGACGGTCGGTGAACTCCCGAATCGGACCGGGTTTTACGTCGAAGACGACGGCCCCGGCATTTCGGCGAAAGACCGGGAAGCCGTCTTCGAAAGCGGGTACTCCACGTCGACGGACGGCACCGGGTTCGGACTCGCGATCGTCGACGAAATAGCCGCTGCACACGACTGGACGGTAACCGTGACTGACGGGGACCGTGGCGGTGCCCGCTTCGAAATCACCGACGTGTCCTTCCTCGAGTAAGGAATCGACTCACCGGTTCGTTCCGGATCAGTCGTCGTCGACCGATCTGAGCCGGGTATCTGCGGTCGTCCGATCCTCGAACGACGCCGGGGTGAACGGCATCTCCCCTTCGAAATGAGGATCGAACAGCTGGAGCGCCGTGTGTATCGTACTCCAGTCGTCCTCGGCCGCCGCTTCCCGCAGGCTCTTCGTCGGCGGCGCGAGCAACTGACTGACCAGCGTATCGGCCATCGAGTCGACGACCTCGCGTTGGGCCGGAGAGAACTCCTCGTCCTCGAGTCGGGAGTATGCGGTCTCGAGTTCGCGCTCTTTGATCCGATCTGCGGACTCGTACATCGCCGCGATGACTTCGTCCGCGCGGGCGCGCTTGTACTGCTCACAGAGCAACTCGAACTCCCGGTCGATCATCGTCTCGACCTCGCGGGCGGCGTCGGCACGCTGTTCGCGCGTCTCCTCCGTGATCGACTCGAGATCGTCGAGGTCGTAGACGGTCACGGACGGGATGGAGCCGGCCGCCGGAGCGACGTCGCGCGGCTGGCCGAGGTCGACGATCACGGTCCGGTCGCCCTCACCGACAACCCCGTTATCCGGCCCGCGTTCGTTCCGTTCGAGATGACTGACCTCGAGGACGGGATCGGTACTGTTGGTCGCCGTGACGACGACATCCGCATCGGCGGCGACGGTCGAGAGCGCCGGGAGCGGAACGGCGCGCGCGTCGACGTCGACCTCCGACGCGAGGTGGTCGGCGTGTGAGACGGTTCGGTTCGCGACCACCAGCTCGTCGATATCCGCTCCCGCGAGACTGCGGACGGCGAGTCGTCCCATCTCACCGGCACCGACGACCAGTGCCGTTGCCCCTGCGAGCGTCACGTCCCGCGCGGCCAGTTGCGTCGCCGCGGATCCGAGCGAGACCACCCCTTCGTTGATTTCCGTTTCCGTTCGGGCGCGTTCACCGACGTGGATCGCCTTCGTGACGGCGGCTTCGAGCATCGTGCCGATGCCGTCGACCGACCGGGCGTCCTCGTATGCCGTCCGAACCTGGCCGATGATCTGGTCCTCACCGACGACGACCGACTCGAGGCCGGCCGCAACACGAAGCAGGTGTCGAAGACTCTCGTCGTGATCGGTTTCGACGATCGCCTCGTCGTCGGTTCCGTCAAAAAATCCCTCGAGAGCGGCGCGACCGACGGCTGCGTCGGGGGCGACGACGTAGGCCTCGATCCGGTTGCACGTCGAAAGAACGTACGCTTCGTCGATTTCGGGGATCGAGCACAGCTTTCGAACGCCGGCTCGCTGGCTCTCGGGGCTCGCGGCTGCGAGATCGTCGACGCCCGCACTCCGGTGGGTTACCCGCCCAGCCGCGACGATGCCGGCCGGAATCACGTCGACTCACCTCCAGTCGAAAGTTCCTCGTCGAGCACGTCCTCAATCACTTGTCGGTCATTGGAAGTGCCGCTACGTAAAGCTGTCCAAACGGCGGGAGAATTGACAGCGTCAGTGACGATCTCTTGCCGTCGGCTCGACGATACGTTTCGCGATTTGAGCTCGCGGCGAAGCTCCGCACAGAACGTCGCCATCGACCCGGCACCGGAGATGGACTCCTCGAGTTCGCGACGAAGGTACCGGCTCAGCGCGGGTGCCCGCCCGCCGGTCGCGACCGAAACGACGACCGGATCGTCCCGCACGGTCGCGGGAACCACGACGCTTCCGAAGTCGCGTCCACCCGATCGATCGGCGCGATTGACCAGGACGTCGCGCGCTCGAGCGGCCTCATCGACGGCATCGTTGACGTCCCGGTCGTCGGTCGCGGCGACGACCAGCGCCGGTGACGTTCGGTCGATCCACGCTGCGACCTCTGTCGGCCCGGGAGCGGCCCGCACGCGCTCGCTCGGACCAAAATCTCGATCGGTGAACGTCGGGCTGACGACGATTACCGTGGCTTCGCGGGCGAACCGCCGGGCCTTCCGTGCCCCGACCGGACCGCCGCCGAAGACGAGCACCGTCGCGTCCGTAAAGTCGTGCAGGAGCGGGATCATCGCGGTCGTTCGTTCGCTCCGGAGCCGGCGGACTCCGTGTTGGCATCCGCCCGTTCCGCGAGTCGGATTCCCGTCTTCTTCAGTATTTGCGTCGAGAACAGCGAGTCCCAGTCCTCATCGGTAACGTCCCAGTACTCGGTCATGGCCTCGCGGACCGCTGCGATCCGGCGATCGCTCTCCGCTTCGGTTCGTCCGTGTGTCATCGCGAAGAAGTTGTACGGCCAGACGCCCTCGTGGCGCGGCCGTTCGTAACAGTGGGTGACGAACGGGAGCGAAGCGACCGCGGGACCGACCTCCTCGACGAGTTCGTCCGGAACGTTCCAGACCGTCATTCCGTTTTCCGTATAGCCGAGCGCGTAGTGGTTCGGAACGACGCCGACGCGACGGATTTTCCCCTCGAGATCGAATCGTTTGACCGTCTCGAGTACCCAGTCCGTCTCCGTTCCGATCGTCGCAGCGACGTCGGAGTAAGGCGTTTCGGTCAACGGAATCCCGTCCTGAACCTCGAGGACGAGGTCGCGCTCGGCCGGCGAAAGCGTCGATTTCGTCGTCGGTGAGACGTCGGGGCCGAGATCGGAGCAGTCGATACCGGTCGAGCCGTCGTCCTTCGGACGTCCGTTTCCGTCTCCCTCTCCGGCTTTCGAGAGCGGTCCATCGACGTAGAACTTGGCCTCGACGCGGAACTCGCGTCGTTTGGGTAGATTGTACGTCTCCTGTCCGGTTTCCGCCTCGATCTCCTCGAGGACTGCCGCGACCCGGTCCGCGCTCGCGACCGAGACGACGAACCAGACGTTCAGATAGGGGTGTTCTCGCTCGTAGTTGTGTGCGACCTCGCGGTGGCCGTTGACCGCCTCGACGATCTCTTCGAAGCGCTCTTCGGGAGCGTGCATCGCCACGAGCGTCGCCTGTCCGCCGATCTGCTGGGCGTTTACCAGCGGTCCGAACCGCGAGAGGACCCCGCGGTCGTCGAGGTCACGGATCGTCTCGAGCAGTTCGGTCGCATCGATGTCGACCCCGCGTTCGCACATGGCGGCTGCGGCGGGCTCGAACGGTCGCTCGACGACCGGAAAGCCGCCCTGATAGGCGTTGACCACCGCTCGCTCGAGCTCCGTAAGATCGACGTCAGCACTCATACGTGTCCATCGGCAGTCCCGAGCCATAAGCCAACCGGACCGTTCCGTCACGAGCCGCGTCGCCGTCGGCTCCCGACGGACGGCTCCCACGCGAGAGGACCTCGATACCGAGGCTCTCGACGCAGCGATCCGCCCGCCGATCGCGAACGCAACTGTTACTCCCTCCCGGCCCGGACTGCAGACGATGACGGACGAACTCGAGAGCGAAGTGGACGGACTAGGCGACGTCGCTGAGCGCCGGGACGACGTCGCCGCGCGCGTTCGGACGCACGCGGGACAGATCGCCCGCGAACTCGCCGTGTTGCAGGGTGGCGACTACGGACAGGAGACGTTCTCGACGGACGCCGGGAGCTGGACCCTCAAATACGAGGCTGGCGACGTCCAGTACCTCCGATTCGATCCGAAATCCGGATCCGAGACGTACGTCGTCTCGAGCAAACAGCCGCCCGAACCCGAACCGCTCGCGACTGCGATGGCCAATTACGACGCCTTCGTCGCCGCGTACAACGAGTACGTCGCCTCGTTCGACGGCCTGTTCGACGGCGTTTCGACGGAGTTCCCGCCGATCGAGTCGACGGCCGAACTGGCCGCAGAACGCGATCGGATCGTCGACCGAATCCGCACCGTAGCCGACCGGATGGCGGGCGAACTCTACCGATACGACGGCGAGTACGGCACCTACGCGGCGACGGTTTCGGGAACGCGCTGGGAGTTGAAGTGGGACGGCGACGTCGCGTCCTACCTCCGGGTCGGCGGCTCGGACGGAACGTACCTCGTCTCGCAGTACGGACCGCCTGCCGCACCCGAGGTCCGTCGCCTCGTCGACGACGTCGGCGCGTTCGTCGCGTCGTTCAACGACCACGTCGACGATCTGGAGGCCGATCTGTCGACCGTCTCGCTCGAGTGATCGGACGTCGACCGCGCGTTTGCTGTAGGGGGCTGTTTACGGAAGGTACGGATACACTACAGCTACGTCGATTCGCGACGTCCGTGTCTCACATGAACCCATCGATCGCGGTGATCCAGTCCCGACGCTCGAGTTGGAGGACGGGACGCCGTACACGGCATACGAGATCGGGTATCTCGAGCCCGAGCCGGACGAGCCGGCGTTCGACGTCGCTGTCGCCGTCGACGGAACGCCCGACGAGATGCCGACGGATTCCTCGAATGAGTACGACGAGACGGATGACTGAGACTACCGGCACTCACCCGTAGCCGATAGATCTCAGTTGGTAGGTTTCGATCAGTCGGCTACTGGTATTTCGACAGCATCCAGAGAACAGCCGGTCGACCGTCTGCATCGCCGGTGGCCGCCAGGAGACGCACTGCACGCACCGAACCGGACAGAATCGACAGTTCAAAGCCGCCCGTGATTCTGCTCGTGAGTTCGCGAGCAGGCGCGCCTCGACGGTCAGTGGCTACCGACGACGTCGACGTACTGACCGACCCATTCCTGGCGGTGCTGTAACTCGCGTTTCCCTTTCGGCGTCAGTGCGTAATAGTTCGTCCGCCGGTCGAGTTGGCCTTTCTCGACGAGTTCTTTATCGACGAGCGTATCCAGGTTCGGATAGAGCCGGCCGTGCGTGACCGGCTGGTCGATATAGCCGTTGATATCGTCGAGAATTTGCTGTCCTGACGGCCGATCTTTTCCCGCGATGACGTACAACAGATCACGTTGGAATCCGGTTAGTTGATCCATGGATCATCCTCTGAATTTCAACGTTCACCGATTCGTGGCTTTGTTATACTGAAGATACGTTTCCGCGATACACGATAACGACCGATGGAGACCGGGATACCGCCGCATTCTCCTCGGTAGGGTCCTGTCGTCTTCGAACCGCGCTCGAGGACGCGGTATTTTTTACACGGGCGATCCTACCGCTCGATATGAGCCGTGATTCCCTGGTCTGGGAGACGCTCGATCGCGGGGTAGCGTACTCCTGTCCGGGCTTCGACGTCGTTAACGAGTCCGTTCGACTTCCCGACGGGACCGAAACTGAATTCGATTACCTCTCCGAACCCGAAAGCGTCTGCATCGTTCCGTTTACTCCGGACGGCGACGTCGTCTGCATCGAGGAGTGGCGACAGGCCGTCGACCGCGTCAACCGCGGTCTCCCCGTCGGGGGGACCGAGCCCGAAGACGACGACCTCGAGGCGGCCGCTCGACGCGAACTCGCAGAAGAGACCGGCCACGAGGCCGACCGACTGGAGGCGCTGGTGACCGTCGAGCCGGCGAACGGAACTGCGGACTCCCGTACGCACTTTTTCGTCGCTCGCGACTGTCGGCCAACGACCGAACAGCAACTCGATCACAACGAGAGCATTCGCGTGACGACGATTGGACTCGAGGAACTAACCGACGCGATCGGTACCGGAGATATCGCGGACGGCCGGACCGTTCTCGCGATTTCGTACTATCGGTTGTTCGGCGAGTGACGAGCCACGGAACGGGAGTCCGGTATCCGGTCGATCGGCCCGTCGAAAACCTTCACTGACTTACGTTCGACGGTCCAACGGACGGTCGATGCGCGAGTGCTTCGAAATTCGGGACACCGACGCGGGTGGGCGAATCGGCCAACTCTCCGTTCCACGCGCCGATATCACCGTCGAGACGCCCGCACTCTTGCCGGTGATTAACCCGAATATAGATACGATCAGTCCCCGTCGGCTCGCCGAGGAGTTCGGTGCCGAGATTCTCATTACGAACTCATACATCATCTACGGCACCGACGACGTCAGAGAGCGCGCCCTAGAGGACGGGCTACACGAGATGTTCGAGTTTCCCGGAGCGATCGTGACTGATTCCGGATCCTTCCAGCTGGCCGAGTACGGCGAGATCGACGTCACCACCGAGGAAATCCTCGAGTTCCAGCACGCGATCGGCTCGGACATCGGGACGCCGGTCGACATCCCGACCCCGCCGGACGTCTCACGCGAACGCGCCGAGGACGAACTCGAGACGACCCAGGAGCGTCTCGAACTCGCGGAAACGGTAGAAACGGGGGAGATGCTCGTCAACGCACCCGTCCAGGGATCGACCTATCCGGATCTCCGCGAGGCGGCCGGTCGGCACGCCGATGCGACCGCACTCGACGTCTTTCCCGTCGGCGCGGTCGTGCCGCTGATGAACGAGTATCGGTACGACGACGTGGTCGACGTCGTCGCGGGCGCAAAGCGAGGGCTCGGTGCCGACGCGCCGGTCCACCTCTTCGGTGCTGGCCACCCGATGATGTTCGCACTCGGCGTCGCGATGGGCTGTGACCTCTTCGATTCGGCGGCCTACGCCCTCTACGCTCGCGACGATCGCTACCTCACCGTCCGCGGTACTCGTCACCTCGAGGACCTCGACTACCTCCCGTGTTCGTGTCCGATCTGTACCGATTTCTCGCCGGACGAGCTTCGGATGCTCGAGGACGACCGACGGGAGGAGGAACTCGCCGCCCACAACCTCCACGTCACGTTCGCGGAGATCCGACGGATCAAACAGGCGATCCGCGCCGGAAACCTCCTCGAACTCGTCGAGGGACGCGCTCGCTCTCATCCGACCATGCTCGACGGCTATCGAGCACTGCTCGATCACGCCGGCCAACTCGAGCGCACGGATCCGGTTTCGAAGGGGACGTTCTTTTATACGTCTCACGAGAGCGCACGCCGTCCCGAGGTGATCCGACACCACCGACGACTCGAACGGCTGTCCGTTCCCGACTCGCTATTTCTCACCGAAGGCGAGCCAGCCAGCCGCGAGACGTTCGACGAGTCCTGGCGCGTCGAACCGCCGTTCGGCCCCTTCCCACGGGCGCTCTCGAGGAGCTACCCACTGACTGCCGAGGTCCCCGGCCGAACCGATCGGTCGGCGCTCCGTGCCGCGGCCGACGGCGTCAGGCGGCTCGTCGAGACGAACCCTGAGACAGCGGTCACGCTCGGTCATCGGGGATGGCCGGAGAGCGTTCTCGATCGAGTTCCAGATCGTGTTGCACTGGTCGATCTGACCGACGAGTAGCGGCGAGTGGATCGGTTTACGAACTCATCCGTCGGTGTTGAACGATGACGCTCCGTCGTCGACCGTCGATCCGTCGACGGCGACGGTGAGGTCGGCGGCTCGCTCGACGACGACGTCGTGGCCGTCGTAGGTGAACTCGAGACGGAAGGGGGTGGCGCTACGAGGGACGTCGGTGATGAGGCGATCCAGCGCGTCCGGGTCGACGTACCGGTACAGCGGTGGAAGCGAGAGAGGGTCGACTCCGCGTCGAGTCGCGACTGCATCGACGATCGCGAGACTCACGTCGGTCGATCGGTCGGACGAGCGATGGGACACGACGGTACAAGCGCTCCGACACACAAAAGGTTGTATTCGCCGTCGCCGTCACGGACCATCGATATCAGAACAGCAAAGGGGTCCGCGCTACCCAGCTACGGTATGCTCGGGGTAGCGTCGCTCATTCTCGGTGCGATCGTGACGGTCGTGTTCGCATCGTGGCTCGTCCGACGGTTCCGTGGCGGGAGCCGTTCGACCGATCAGGCGGAATCCTGGCAGCGCCACAGGGAGGCGCAACAGCGAGCGCCGCCGGTCGACGTCGGAGACGTCCGGACGGCCGCGATTCACGAGTTCACCGAACACCACTCCGGCGAACGACAGGCGGTCTGCAAGATCGAGGGATTCGTCGTCTTCGTCGAGGACGTTCCCACCGACCTCGAGTCGGCCGACGTGGTCGAGTTCAAACTCCTGTCGTTCAACCGCGGACACACGTCAGCGACGGCGACGTTCCTCGGACGCGCGTGATCGGGGTGGACCTGTTTTGGACCACGTCGCGATGATCTCTCCATCTCGCCTTCGTTCTCGATCGACTTCTCTCCCGAATTTCCGAACCCGTTCGTCTCCGCTCCAGTTCGGTCGGTTCTCAGCCGGACAGCGACACCAGCGCTGCGCCGACCACGACGACGAGTGCCGACGCGACCACCGGCCAGGTCACGCGCTCGAGACGCTGGGGGAGGAACACCATCGAGATCAGGGCGACGATGAGGGGCGTAAGCTGGAGCAGGGGCATGACGATGACGACCGGTGCGATCTCGAGCGCCGAGAAGTACGCGAGGAATCCGACCGTCGTGGAGACGCCGGCGCCGACGTACCACGCGGTGGACGTGCTTCGAAACTCGATCGGACGTAACGATCCCATCATCGCGAGATAGCTCACGAATCCGACCGTACCGGCGACGGACATAACCGCGAGTCCCGGCAGGATCGGCGTTCCGCCCGACAGTCCGGTCGACACGAAGATCGGCTCGATCCCGATACAGACGGCGGCGGCGAACGGCAATACGAGCGTCGCGCCGGTGTCGCGGATCGACTGGTCGGGATTCGTCGTCGCCGCGGTTTCCCAGGAGACGACCGCCAGTCCGACGACGATCAACACGATACCGACGAAGTGGACGGTCGTCAGTCGCTCCCCGAGGAGGAACACGGCGAACACGGTCGCAAAGAGGACGTTCGACGCGATCACCGGGGAGGTCAGGCTCGCGCCGATCTCTTCGATGCTCTTGAACATCAACAGTCGAGCGACGAACATTCCCGCGAGACCGGCACCCGCGAACGACGCGAACGAAGCGGGCGTAAACAGCGACGAGTACGGCGGCGAGTACAGGAACGCGACGGGCGGGACGACCATCGCGACGTTACACAACAGAACGACCAGAACGGCGTCGTCGACGCCCCCGTCTTCGGTTCCGAGGCGAACGAACAGAAACTGACCCGAGAACGCGATAGCGCCGGCGATAGCCAGAAGTACCCCGAGGAGAGCGTCCGAAATCTCGAGCACCATACAGCCACGTTCAGATCGACCATCCATAAGGACTTTGATATGATTGCCGGCGGTTTCTCGGAGGGAAACTCGTGGTGAGGCGGACTGCTATCGGTCAGTTCCGACGCTCTCAACGTCGGCGGCGGGTGTGCGGGAGATCGGGACGCAAAACCCGTTCCACACCGCCCGGATCACACCGACAGCCTCTTTCGCCCTCCCCCACCCAGTTCTGATATGACCGACTACTTCGAGGTTCACGCACGCGACGGGGCCGCTCGCGTGGGCGAACTCCGTCTCGAGTCACCGCGGACGACGCCCGCACTCGTCGACGACGTTCTCTCCGATGCTGGCTCGCTCTGGTCGACCGAGCGCGACGTTCCCGAGGGAACCGACGCGCAGCTGACCGTCTTGCCCCACCGGGCATTTCCCGGCGGCACCGCCGAGGAGGTCCAGGAATCGTTCGCCGTCGACTATCCCGACGTCGATTTCCCGAGCGCGGCCGTCGTCTCGAGCGAACTCGCGGCCGACCACGGGACGGACGCCTACGTCGTCTCCGACGTTCAGTCGATTCTCGGCCACGGCGCGGCGTTTGCCGAGGCCGTCGTTGCGGTTCGGGAGGCGATTCCGGCGGACACCGCCCTCGTTCTATCGGGCGTCGCGACGCCCCGGAACGTCGCCCTGCTCGCGTACGCCGGCGTCGACTGCGTCGACGAGACGGCCGCCGTCGTGACGGGGACTGAGGGCAGGTATCTGACGACCGACGAGGCGTACTTCCTAGAGGACCTCGAGGAACTGCCCTGTTCGTGTCCGGCCTGTCAGAAACCCCGCGAAACGTTCACCCGCGAGGACTGCGCCGAACACAACGTCAACGCGTTGCGGGCAGAACTCGGGATCGTTCGGCGGCGGATCCGCGACGGCCGCCTGCGGGATTACGTCGAAGGCCAGGTCCGTCACGATCAGTGGCTCACCGCGGCCATGCGCGAACTCGACTCACAGTGGAGCTACCTCGAGGAACGGACCCCGATCCTCCGGGATTCGCGAATCGACGCGGCGACCGAAGACACCCTCCGGCGGGTCGAGATCCAGCGCTTTGCCGACCGCGTGACGTCGCGGTACCGAAACCGCTTCAAGAACCCGCTCGTGTTGGTTCCCTGTTCGGCAACGAAACCCTACAGCGACTCCCAGAGCCACCGTCAGTTCCACGACGCCGTCCAGTGGCGCGCTCACCTCGTGTCGATGACGAGCCCGATCGGCGTCGTTCCACAGGAACTCGAGACGACGTATCCGGCCCAGCACTACGACACCGTCGTCACCGGTCGGTGGTCCGAGGACGAAAAGCGCTTCGTCAGCCGCGTGTTAGAACGCTACCTCGAGCGAAACGACTACCCCGAAATCATCGCACACGTTCCCGACGAGGGCTACCGCGACATCGTCTCCCGCGTCGAGGACGATCTCGATCTCGAAATTACCTTCACCGTCCCGGAGGATGGTCACCCGACCGACGAGGAGTCCCTGTCGAACCTCTCGGAGGCTCTCTCGGGCGAGTTGAAGTACTCGAAGCGCGAACGCGAGCACAACACGGTTCGAGCGATCGCGGACTACCTTCTCGGTGACGGTGCGGGCGACGACCTCTTCGAGGACATCCGGACGACCAGTCGCTATCCGAAGATTCAGGTCCGCGACAGCGAGGAAACCCAGCTGGCGACGATGGTTCCGCAGTACGGGACGCTCTCGTTCACACTCGAGGGCGCAACGCGGTGGGTCGACAGCGACGCACCGACGAAACGAGTCGAGATCGACGGCTTCGTCCCCCACGGCAGCGTCCTCGCGCCGGGCGTCGTCGACGCAGACGAGGAGATTCGCGTCGGTGACGAGGTGGTCGTCGAGGGACCACAGGCGTTCGGCGTCGGCCGCGCGGAGATGTTCGGCCGCGAGATGGCCGAGAGCACGCGCGGGATCGCGTGTGAGATTCGCCACGTCGAAGAGACGTAAAGCGCCGTACTTCGTGAGGAGCGGTGAACGTCTGAACGGTTCTCGATCATCTCGTACAGTACCGTACGAACAATACTTCACCTATGGAAACGCTGCTATCAAGTCACAAAGCCAGTAGTTAGACCGGCTCAGTTGAAGTTACCTTGTGAGGTACTGAAAATGATTCCTACACCAACCCTACCGTATCATTTCTAGCACGACTGGATAACCTGAAACAGGGAAAAGGCCGGACCTGAAGCCGTTCATATGCTGGAACCCTCGGAGCGAGGAAAGGGAACCGAAAACACGGCTAACCGGGACAGACAATCCGAACTGGAAAGGCGGTATCCAACTGAGCATTCCACTCTCTCTGAAGTGATGGGATAATGGAGGAGAAACAGCCCTACCGAAATAACTCGCTCATCTCGATCTGATTCCATCGAGAATGGTGAGCGTGAACTATCGCCGAAACAGCGAAGACCGAGACAAGAATCGTCGAAAGAGCGAGCCCTGATAGATTACTGAACGGGAATACGGACAACCAGACGAGACCCGTGAGGGTGGCCGCGATGGCGGTGAGTCCTAAGTAGTAGCGGTACCACGGAATGTCGTCAGCGGGCACGTATTCGAGATAAATCCGATATTCACCAATCTCCTCGGTCGGCGTCACTTGTCCGCGCGACCGTTCGTACTCGATCGCGCCTGCCTCTGCTAGCTTTGGAAGATGGGACTGGTGTAGTGCAGTATATACTCGCTTTCGTTGCTTCCAGGATAGGTCATCGACCGATTCGCCGTACTCCCACTCAGAAAGAACGTCGACCAGGGTACGAAGGTCGACTTGTTTGACATCGTGTTGGAGAAGGTAGTAGAGAACGCGTCGCCGTCGTCGGTTGCTCAGTACCGTGAATAATTCGTCGCGGGACCGCATCGCCACCTCCGGGCGTGGCATTTTGGGTCTCAGTCCGTCGAGCCTCATCAATGGCTTTCTCCTTGTTCGATTGTTCCTATGTCTGTTAAGTATAGGGCTCTTGACGGAAATTGTGTTAAGAAGTTACTATCATTACTTGCCTGTTACTGTTCTGGTTGGTCAAAATTCAATAAGGCAATAAATCACTGTTAGAATTCAGTCACCGATTACTTACATTCCGAACTAACCTGACATCTGGTGTGACTCGTTCATCCGTTCGGCCGGCCATCCGTCCCTTCACCGGCGAGTGCCCCGATTCGGCAGTCGAGTCTGGCCGTACCGAATTAAACAACGGATGCGACTCACCCGAGAGGCTGGGGCAGTCGCGGTTTGATCGGATCCGAAGGGTGAACGGATGAGATTGCGACGGCTGCTCCGCGTTACTTTTGCCGTGGTGATAGTTCTCACCCTAGGATCACTCCTTCTTGGGGCAATGCTCGGTCAGCCAATTCTGCTGTCATACACCGAGACAGGGAGTATGGACCCGACGATCGCTGAAGGAGATGGATTCGTCGTGATTCCCTCGACGGGTCTCGGGTCAGCGGAAGTTGGCGATGTTGTCATCTACGACGCCCAAGAGGCTAACGAAGGTGGGTTGACGACTCACCGCGTCGTCGGCGCGACCGACCATGGATACGAGACTGCTGGAGACGCCAATATCGTGACCGATCAGGATGGAGGTGAACCCGCCGTCACCGACGGGCAGATCGTCGCGAAAGCTTGGACGGTCGGTGGGGATGTCGTAACGATCCCTCACCTCGGTACGGTCGTGATGAACATCCAGTCTGGGATCGACTCGATCAGAGATGTACTTGGGATTGGTCCAAGACTCGGATCCCAAGGAATAGCTACTCTACTGTTCGGGGTCGGCGTTGCCCTCCTCGCGTTCACGTTCCTCACGAAGTCACGGAGCCGACATCGGGAACGAACGCGGTCGCGACGTACGTCGGTTTCCGCGCGTGGAATTGTATTCGGTCTGGTTGTCTGTTTGTGCATAGTGACGTTCGGAACGATGCTGGCAATCTCGGGTTCGACCGAGTTCGGTACCGTCAGCGCCGATTATGAGTCCGACGCTCCGCACGTAATCCAGTCCGGCGAGACCGGCGAGCGTAACTACGAGCGCCACAACGGTGGTCTGTTGCCAGTCGTCTCGATTCTCGAGCCCGCCAGCCAGGGCGTGTCGGTCGAAGATGAACCGACCCAGTTGCACCACGGTGAATCTGCGAACACGACAATTACCGTCACTGCACCGACCGAGCGAGGGTACGTCTTGCACGCCGTCTCGGAGTTTAGGTATCTCGCGGTGCTTCCTCCTCCTCTCCTCGAAATGCTACACGACGTACATCCTTGGATAGCGATGACAAGTGTGACGGCCGTCGTCGTCTCCCTGTTCACACTCCCGTTTGCCCTGCTCCTCGGAACGGGTCGAATCGTTCTCCGCGAGCGAAAATCGGGTGGACACACCCACGATTACCTGAGAATATGATCCCCAACATCACACACCGGAGGTATCAACCATGAACGCCGCTTTCATCCGCCTGCGAGCCGTCGCAGGCGATTGGTTCGTCTTCGTCGTCATCGCCCTACTCGCCCTGTCCCTTCTGGGTGGCTGGATAGCATACTCCGGCGTCGCGTCCGAACCCGACACGGGGGACGGGCCGACGAGCGCACAGTGGTCGCCGGTCGCCACGTTCGACCACAGCGCAGAAGTAGACCGTGACACAGAGGTATTTGAGGCCGGTGAAGTGCTCTCGGATCGATCGGCGTACTTCACGACGGTGACGCCCGAACTGGACGGCGAGTTCGCCTACCGCTACGAGGCTGAACGTGGCGACGCCGAGGTCGGTATTTCCCTGGAACGACAACTCCGTTCTGTGTCAGACGACGACGAATACTGGTCGACGAACGATCCCATTGATGAGACCGCGGCGGAGTCGGTCGGGCCCGGCGAGGTGATCACAACGCCGTTCTCCGTCGATGTTCCCGCGATGATGAACGACACAGAGCAGATTGAGTCGAGCTTGGAGGCCTCTCCAGGAACTGTCGAGATGGTGATCGTCGCACACGTCACCATGGAGGGTACAATTGACGGGGATCCCGTCACTGTGACCGAATCATACGAGCTGTTGATCGAACAAGATGACGAAACGTATTCCCTCGACACGCCAGGTATCGATCACCACGACACCGAGCAAGCGCCCGTAACCGAGACACAAAGCGCACGTGGACCCGGTTCGACCCTGATGGGACTCGTGTTAGCGCTCGTCTCGATAACCGCGCTGGGCGTCGTCACCGTCCAGAAAGTCAACGGGACACTTTCCCCTTCCGAGCGCGAACTCGCGCGGTTTCGGCGCGAACACGAACGGGCGTCCTTCGATGAGTGGATCTCGACCGGTACCGTTCCCGAGAAGGTGTACGACCGTGCTCGTATCGACCTTAACTCGCTTGAGGATCTTGTCGATGTTGCTGTCGATTCTGACCAGCGTGTAATTGAGAACGCAGACGACGAAGGAACTTACTACGTCCTCGACGACCCGGTGTACGTCTACGATCGGATGGATGGTGCGGAACCCGTCGGTTTGGATGACGACGGTAGCGATCTCTCGGATACTGATGCCGATGATAGCGAGCCGAGGTCGGATGACGAGTCTACACCACCCGGAACGAATTGAAGCTACCGCATCACCGTTTGGTAGTCTCCTCGATCTGACGAGCGTGAACGATGATACGTTCGACGTCCAGGTAACTATCTTCCTTCGAGAGAAGCTTCGTGGAAATGGAAAGGCCGATACAGGTACACTCGCCAATTGATAGCGTGAGTGCATTCGATTCGCTGTCGACCCGTCGATCGACCTGAGACCCCTTGTAGAACGCAACGCGATCCTCGTCGGCCGGTTTCACGGATCCCTTATCTTTCTTCGTTTGGACGGGTATCCGTTCAGGCACTTCGATCCAGGCGGTGACCGGTTCCGTTCCCTGGTTACAGATCCGAAAGACGTCGTGAATGTACGTGACCGCGTTTCCGTTGATCCCGAGGCCGGTCTGCTTGGTCTTGGATTTCCGGATCGAATTCGACGGCGAGAGATCTATTTTGAGGTGACCGTTCCCGTCCAGTCTGGCGTACCTCCTGTTAGGTGATCGCGGACAGGGCTCGAGCCCAAGGTAGCCATCGGGATCTTCGGAGACCTCAACCCGGACGCCGGCAACCTCTCGCGATAATGCCCCTGAACCAACGACGATGCCGGTACTTGTGGCACTTCCACCCGCGACGAGCAGTAGAGTTCGCCGATGCATGATGACCAGGGATTCGTTACCGTGCGTGAACCCCGATCAAACGCGAAGATTCGGCCGCGGTTCGGAACCCCTGGACAGGATATTGGTCGTGTACGCTTTGGTATTCGGTGCTAATTTGCGTGTAAGCCAAGCGTGCGCTGGAATTCTCGTCCAATCGCCCATCTGAGCTGGCCGAGTCGTCGACCGCTGGCGTCGCAACCGCTACCTCGATTGTAGGTACTTGTACGGCTCCCTTTCTCAGTATAGGGAAGGCCATTGTCAGCACAAGGGTGGTGTGAAGATTCTACCGGCGACGTATACATAAAGGGACGATCGTTGAGGCCCCGATTGTGACACTCGAGTTCGACCCACCCATACACCGCGTGACCTGGAGCAGCCAGACGGACTTGAGCGTCCAGAGATACAATGCAACGACGAAAATTCTTAATCGGTACCGGAAGCACAGCAATCGGAGCCAGCGCGATCATCGGGTCAGGCGCGTTCAGTCGAGTGGAGGCGGACCGGTCGCTCACCGTCGCGGCCGCCGACGACCCCGACGCCTACCTTGGACTCGTCCCGTTGGATACTCCGAACAGCAACGCCTACGTCGAACTCGACGCAAACGGGCACCTCGAGATAGACATCGCCACGAACGAGAACGATGGAGAGGGAGTCAACTCCAACTCGATTACCTGGTTCGACGGCATGTTCGAAATCTGTAATCAGGGAACAGCCGACGCCGACGTCTATATCGAAGACATAGCAGGTCTCGGTGAAGATCCCGGTGAAGTCAGTTTCTACACGGGCACTGGTGCCGGGGACGGCGACGCCGGCCTTGACTTCATCGTTGGCGAAACGGAATCTATCAACATCGCAGTCGGTACGTGTGAAGAGATCGGTGTTCGTGTGAACTCCGCGGAAGAACAGTCCGACCCGGTCTTCGACGACGACGTCACCATCATCGCTGACTCGCCGGATGCCGGTGAACCGGAGAACGGTAACGGCTGATCCTATCGGCAACCGTTTTTCTGACGATCTCAAATTCATCCCTTTAGGATACTTGGCTTCACGCTTCGAGAGAACGCTGATTCTCGCAGGATCGATCGTTATTCAGTACTCATCGAACCGATATTTGCGTTCACGATGAGTGTGTCGATGATCTCGGTCTCTTCGCCGTGATCTGTCGTGTCGACGAAAATGTCCGTGGTGATCGATTCTCCAACGGATATCGTAACCGGCTCGTCAGCGTCCGTCAGGTCAGTCTCGGTCTCGGCGTCGGTGAACGCGATCGATTCCGGGTTCTCACCGTCTGGCTCGAGCCAGACGTCGACGGGTTGTGTTCCGTTGTTGGTTATGACGAAGACATCGTCCAGCTCTGTCACACCCTCAGGGTTCACCGTATCGATGAAGAGTCGGAACGCCCCCGTCGTTTCGTTGGTGGTGGCGTACTCGCCGTTCGGATCGTCCGATGGGGCGAGCCCAAGGTAGGCTGTTCCATCACCTGTCTGTTGGACGGTCGTCGCACGTCCGGTGGTGACCCTAGAAAGTGCGCTCGAGCCGATGACGCCGAGTATCGCGATGGCGACACTACCGATTCCGAGTGTGAATGATCGTCGTTTCATTAGGTATTTCCCTTGGTTTGTTCAGGACGGACAATCGATATTGAGCCCTTGGGCAACTTTCGAGGCCTCGATTGCCGTCGATGTCCCCGATGCCTGGACGCAAAACGTGACGTTGGCGGCTCCCTGTCCAGGAGCGCGGCCGCTGCAACCGACGGTGACGCTTCCTTGACCATTCGGCTGCAGTTCGGAAGGGTGTTGAACGACCTCGATCGACTCTGGATCGACGCCTCCGACGTCTTCGATCTCCACGTCGAGTTCAACTGGCTCGGGTGAGTTATTCTTGAGGTCGAGGATGATCTCCCCCTCACCGTTCTCGATTGGGGTACCATTGTACTCATCTTCGATACCAATGGTGGCCTCCGCTGCCGGAGCGACCTGCACGATCGCCTCTCGACCCCCCGTGAACGCGCTATACCCGGCCGTCGACAAGATGAATCCGATGCCGCCAATGAGGATAAGTCCGATAGCGATTCGTCCAATCATCCTTTCTTAAAAGCGAGCGGATAGTTCACTACAGACGATTTAATGTGATGCATCACTTCGTCCAGTAACTGACTTTCCACTAAACATGAGTATTCACTTCCTACCCTATAGAAAGAGACTCAGTACCTCACAAATCAGCCTCAGCTAACTGTAGCTGAAGCGTGATTTGTGAGGTACTGAGCCTTGTTTATATGAAGATCCCAACCCGTTCTTTCAGACAATCTGAAAACTGAACACTGCTTTTGTGCAGGTTTACAATGATGTGCTCTGTAGGATCGCTAGACAGCGTCGCTACGACTGCGTTATCTCGGTAGAAAGCGAAGAGACGGAATGTTGTGACTTCGGAATTCCGTCTCTTCACCCGTAATTCGGTGCGAAAGCTAAAGCAGTTGTCGCTGATCCCGACGAACCCGCCGACCCCGAAGGGGGTGGCGGGTTCGCCGAGTGGGCGATGCTGACACTTCAGGCACTGCGGATTGAACTTGGAAAATCCTACCGCCAGACGATCGGTCTCCTCAGTGAAATGCCCGGCATTCTCGAGGAAATCGGGCTCACGCGACTCCCCCATTTCACGGTACTTCGTGACTGGTTCGAGACCATCTCGATGGAGACCTATCGTGCGTTTCTCGGCGAATCAGCTGAGAAACGCACTGGCCACGCAGCGGTCGATTCAACTGGCTTTGACCGTGATCAGCCATCCCGTCACTACGCACAACGAGCACACTATCGCGTTCGCTCGCTCAAAGTCACTGCGCTCGTTGACGTAAAAACGAGGTACGTCTTCGACGTTCACTGTACCACGACGAAGAAACACGATGCGAAGATCGGGCCGCAGGTCGCGCGGCGAAACGCCGCGGACCTGCGGTCACTGGCTGCTGACCGTGGCTACGACGGGAAACCGTTCCGCGACGAACTTCGTGGCGACGGCATTCGTCCGTTGATCAAGCATCGGATCTACTCCTCGCTTGATCGAGCGCATAACGCCCGAATGAGTAGCCGCTGGTACAACCGCCGCTGGATGGTTGAGACTGTCTTCTCGTCAATCAAGCGCACGCTCGGCTCCGCCGTGCGTGCGCGAAGCTGCCAGCTCGAATTCCGGGAGATAGTGCTGAAGTGTGCCGTCTACAATCTTCGTCGAACGGTAAGATATCCGTAGAACCGACCGCTGTGTATCGGTTTTCACCGGATAGCAGAGTGAGTGAAAACGCCGAAATCAAGCCTCGTCTAGCGACCCTACGAAGCACAGAATTTAAATGCGGAACGGTGTTCGGTTGCTTGTCAACCCCCTGCGAAAGCTAATAACCCTCAAAGAGAAACATGAATTCGAATGTTGGATGTGATTTTGGATACTAACTACTGGATCACACTCAAGGAAAACCAGGACATCCTTTCTAGATTCAAACAGTCGAAGCTAAGACATGGATTCAATGTTCTATTCACTCGGCCGAATTTCGTCGATCTTGCCAAATGGGATCAGCAAGACAGACTAAGCGATATTATAGCCGAAATCACCGACACGTACGTTGTTGTTGAAGACTATAATTCCGATGAATATCTTTACTCGGACGACCCTTTGCTAATCCCTCCGCCCGAAATCCGCGACGCCCTCAAGGAACACACGCTGGACTTCAGGGCGGCAAAAACACTGAGATTCTTATTCCGTTCGATGGAGCAAAACCCTGATGAAGGATTTCCGGACTTATCACGCGCGCTTAGTGACATCCACAAAGAAGGCGGAGAGAGTTATTTGAAGATGGCTGCGTTCTGGCGATATATCGAACGGAAGGACGATCGGGCGCGAGTTGAGTTGAGCGATGCCTCAAAACTCGGCTACGTTAGAAGGCAGCTTACGGTGGAGCACGCAAAGCAGATTCAACCAAATGAAAACATCGAAACACAGGATTATGTAGACCTGGAGATTTGCGCCTACGCTATCTATGCATCTGATGTGTTTGTCGGTGAAAAGAAATGGATCAACCAGGAAATCATTCCAAACGTGTGTGCAGGAATTGAGGACGAGGACGGACCAATATTAATGAAATCTCTTGACGAGTTCTTTGCCGGGTTCCCTGTCGTGTGAAGACCCGATCTCGCGAACTTATCAACGAGTGTGTCATAGTCATCTTCTCTTTCAGGAGTCTACCAGGTTCAGAGATGTATTTTCAACGAAAGAGACGTCGGATTGATCCGGATACAGGTGTTGGCTCGATTTGCAGTAGCTGAGCGGTGTTTTCAAACAGTTCTTCGTTGATTGCCGCCTCCAACTGGTTCAAATCATATTCTGTGACGTACTGCTGGACTCCGTCCTTCATCTCCTGATAATCTTTAGTGTACCACAACAGCGCGTGGAGGTCTGCCGCATCCTTCACTCGTTTATGACTCTTATCTCGGTCAGGTAACGACCGAATCTTCATCGCCGCCAGAAGCTCGGGAGCCACAATAAAAACGTCCGCCGGTGCTTCCCAAGACACGTATTCAGACAACGGCACTCCCACACCACCCTCAAACACAGGTTTTAACAAGGTCTCTGCGGGTGGTGTAAAGCCATACTGCTCTCTAAAACTATCTAACTCCGTAGTATCCGGTATCACGTCGATGTATACCTGGAAGACTTCATGCATCCCATACTCCTTGGCCTCGCTCTCAGAGATTCGCTCTCCAGTTTCTCGATCAAAATTCTGGACGAACCCGAACCGGCTCTTCTCGTACCCTAACTCCTCAATACCTGCTAACGTTTTCCCAACACCGGTATCATCGTACTCTTCTGCCGTCCAATCCGGCTCAACATGGATTCCAAGATCGATGTCACGGGAACCGATGTAGCCACGTCCATGCTCACGTTGAAATCCTTGATTTACGTGTAGATGGACCGCCCAACCTCCAAGAAGACAGACCGGCGGCTCCGCAACCCTGAAAACGGCCTGAAGCTCCTCCTCAGAAAGCTCCGTAACCTGCGGCACATAGTACTGACGCACCATTTCTGTCAGGCCTCACCGTGGAAGTTTTGAATCAGTTTTTCAGCGGCTTCTCTGCATGGTCCTCCCTCATCCAATAGATCTAGGATCAGTTGTGGAATCGAGACTGTAGAGAAATCATCCGCGGTTTTTCCGTTATAGAATACGTGTTCATCCAAGACTCGTACCCGGGTGTTTCCGCCTCCTAACAGGCCTTTCTCTTCGATAATATTCAGCCAGTCATTGGTCTGATCAGGGGAGATATAGAAGTCAGTGGTTGATGCGAACAGGAAGCCTTGATGCAGGTTTTCGGCTTGATATGTTGTTAACGCGTACTTCAAACCCGTGTCTTCCAGTAGCTGCATTGGCTGTTGAAGCGAGACCTCTAATTGACTGGGCTTGATCCGGGTTCGTTGCCACTCTCGATACAACTCCTCAACTTCCACGACTTCGGTATCCTGTATCAGGCCTTGGTTTTCGAGTTTGTCCGTGTATTGTCGTGTCCAGGGTTCTGATGCGCCGGAAAGTTTGGCTATTCGGTATTTTGTTAATTTTCCGTCTGCGTGGTTCAAGAGGACTCTGATTATCCGTTCTTTGTTGAATCCGCGTTCTCTGTCCGGTTTCTCCAGCAGCACCATAGTACATTGGTTAACTCCTATGCTTATATACCTAACCAACGCATTGGCAAAGACTCCATTATATATACTCGGCCAATGCATTGGTAGCCTACAGTATATAAATAGCTAAGCAACCCATTGGCAAAAGAATCACTTATAATCTCAACCAACCCCTCGCCAAAAGTTCTGTACCAAGAATAACCCGAAAGAACGGGGAAAGAGAGCCTAGGCCGGGATTTGAACCCGGGCTCTCGTCCTTACCAAGGATTTTTTCGAGATCGCCTCAAACCGGCCACTTCACGGCCACTATCGCCGGTTCTCGACCTGACTCGTACCTTCTCATCCCGAAATAACTACACGGACCTATAAGTAAGCGATGATACACTCTCGGGAGCCACAGGAACACGTACCGGATAACACCGCGCAGACCCAGCTCTGGCTACCAACCGCTACACACTCACGATCGACTCACTATCTGGGAGCGGGTTCAGCTCAGAAACCGGTACTTGGTAGTTGTAGTGGCCGAACTTCGACTTCTTTGGATCTCTGTCGAGGACCATCTCTTTCGTTGCCGCTCCCAAGAACGTCACCGTAGTGTCCTGCAGATGTGCAAGGACGTAGTAATCGGAGTTGACGCGCGATTTCTTCACTGGTAAGGCGTACGGCTCCTTCTGACTCGTCTTTATGTCAACTGTTCTCTCAATCCCCTCGATTGAGATCTCAAAATCAACACCCTCGTCTGACCACCCTAAGACCTCAGTATTGATTTGCAGATCAGCGTAGATCGCGAACGCCATCTCACCCATCAGCCCAATCATATGCCGGCTCTCAGGATCTACGCCCCAAGTGTTCGACTGGTTGTCCCAGTCCTCGTACTCTTCGAATGACTGGTTTCGTTCCTTTGCCTTCTTACGAACCAACCGAGCATATCGGGGCGGTACTTCGATAGTGACTGTCATTCGTGAACCTCAGTCCCCGTTCGGAAGCTGGTGAGTTCGTCGATACGGCCTTCCAGATCTTCGATCTCCTGGCGTAGCTCTTCGGCCTCCTCACCCTCAGTCGCCGCGAGTTGCTCCTTGAGGCCCTGGAGTCGCGTCTCTTTGACTTCCTCGTCAACCTCTGCCTTGCGGACGTACTCACTCTCCTCGATGTCGTAGACGTCCCTCTCGGATAACTCCGTGACCTTTAACGCGTCGTCGACCTTGCTCCGGTCGATACCCGTCACCCGTTCGCGATCGACGCCCGCGTTCTCCAGCTTTGCCAGTACCTCTTCCTCGTCTTTCAACGACCGATTCCGACGAGTCGTGCGCTGGACCGAACCAAAGGGGCCGCTCACGGGCCGGTCGTGATGAAGGCGGTTCAGCAGTACGCCAGCCACGTCCTGGCGGAGATCGTTAGCGTTGCGCTGGACATCCGAGAGGAGGGTGTAGAGGTTCACCAGCGCGTTCGTCTCCATCTCCGACAGTGTGGTCACGTCATGGCGCTCAAGAGCGTCTACGAGCAACAGCGCGTCCGCATACACGTCCAGGTCCGGCTCCGACCGTTCGTCGGTATCTCTGGTGAGTTCGGCGTCGAGAAGCTGGCTGGAGGTCGGGCCGTCCTTCTCGATGATCAGGCCTGCGTCCTCGTCGATCTCGAACCGTGGGTGGAGACTCAGCACCGCAGGGTACGGATCTGCGTCAGCTGGAAGTCGATCAAGCTCGAAGCCGCCATGCCCGTCGCTGATGCGCCGATATAACGTCTCGAACTGGTCGCGCTGGAGTGGTCGTTTCTCGTCTCTGTCCTCGAAGTCGATGATGACACGTTGCTCCTGCACGTCGGTGACCCGAAATCGCTTGTGCGAGAGTGGGGTGATCAGCGTCGCTCCCTCGGGAAGATCGTCGAGTTCGTCGAGGAGCGTGTGCCACGAGACGCTGAACGTCATATCAGCGAAGAGGTGGTCAGGGGCTAAAACCGTGAGGGACTTCTCGGAGCGATCGAAGCCGAGGCCGACGCCTCTGTTGGCAGGTGCTTTTTCTCTCTCCCTATCAAATGGGTGATGTGGTCACGCAACAGTAATGATGTCCCAGCTAGAAGTATCGCCCCAACGAGTACATCTTATGTCGGAACAGCAAAGATTCGTCGAGGAATCCACCCCCACGGAAGCCCTGGTTTTCTACAGACCTATCAAGGTCGATACGCGTGGTATTCCAAAGCTGGACGCTACGCGGATCCCTCAGGCCGCCGAAGTAGACAAGCTTCTAAGCCATATTAAGGTAGACAAGCTGAAGTACCCGACCAGTCTCAAGGACGCGGAGATGGGCGAGGTTGCTTTCGACTACGCCGTCGATATTGTAGGATCCGGGGCGGACAAGGAGACGAACGTCAAGCTCTTTCTCGCCAACTTTTGTGACTCTCTCCAATCCAAGCAGCGAACGAAAGACAAGTACGCGATGTTAGTCTGTTATGAAACCGACTTCCTGCTCGCACACGTCAAAGCAGAACGTGGGATGTCGATTCAAGAAGAAAGTGGCGACGTAGAACTGGTCCGCCGATTTCTCGACGTCGACAACATCCTCAGCGCCGCCTACTTCGAGGACTTGGAAGACGACATTAAGTTCTCACACTTCACTGACACGGACTCTGGTTCGTTCCGTGACTTCCTCGGTGTCTCCGAGAAACGGTTCAACTACCGTCGGAAGAACATCCAGATCATCTGCCACTACGAGGGCAAGAGCGGTATCGAGTGCAAGTTCGAGTTCAGTAATGATCAAATGGAAGAACGGTGGCTCCAGCAGGGATCGCTTGAGTTCTTCAATGGGAAGTTCAAGCTCTCAAACGGACACTCACACAACATCAAGGAAATCCGGTGGGGGCGTGACTCCTACGAGACGCCGCAGAGCTTCATGAGCGAGTTCAAAGAGTACAGCTACGAACTCGACGGACAGGCTCGCCGATACAACGATCTGAAGCGGCTTCCCGGGAACGATGTTCCCTCGGCCTACAGTGACGACGTGACCCTGACCGATTACAAAAGCGAAGTCATCATCGAGGGCGAGGACGGTGAGCCAGAAGTCCAGCCAAAGGGAGAGGTCCCTGACCATATCCACGTGATGTATGCAAACAACTCGATCGCGTTGAGTGCCGACTTTGCAGGTGACATCTTCCGTGACCTAATCGACACCGCCGATTTTTCTCTTTACCATCCGTCGGAGTCGTTCGCATCAGAGGAGTTCAAACTCAACGGACTCTCGCTTCTCAACATCGACAAGGCTGAAATCGCCTCGGAAAGAGCCTCGTTGCTCGCAACTACCCACAATCACTTAGACAACGCCACGGGGCAGACAGTTCGCCGCTGTCTCGGGTTCGTCTTCCTCCACGTACTCGCTGAATCTGACTGTGTCAGTGTCGGATTCAAGAACGGTATCAAGGAGCTCATCAACCTGAACCACGGAGCAACCCGTCAACACGACGTTGTGACGACGAAGGAGCAGGAGGGTGATGGGTTGATTGAATACAAGGACAAGGACGACCTCAGCAAAGAGGACACCGCAGCTAGCATCGTCGAGAACATAGAGAAAGAGGGTCGAAACTATGATGAGAAGCTGTTCTTGTGGGGAGTCGATGAGGACACTCGTCGTATCGACGGGTTACGTAAGCAGAAGTGGGGGGACGACCGCGTGTCTGGTGTTCAGCGCCACGTACTTGAGCGGTTGGCCGACCGAGACGTGGAATACACTGACTTCGAGTTACTAAACCTCCCGATCGGTGACGAGCAGGAGCGGTGTATCATCGTTGGCATTCTTCACTAGCAGCACCCGTCAATATTCAAGTGGTTGGTGGTGAAAACTATGCTTCGCCTATGCAGCTACTCGCGCGTACTGCACTGTAGCGGATACGTCTACTCTGGAAGTTCGCTGATTGGAACCCACTCTCCATCATCGTCTTGGTACTCCCACCAGTCCCATCCGCTGTATCCGTAGGGATCGTTGCGAGAGTCCGCACCTCGGTGTCGCCGATCAGCTTCTCGGGCGGCTCCTGACGGTGTGCGCGTCGTGAAGTCAGAATCGTCCGGCCCGGTATCACCAGGGACATCAATCCGCTCACCTTGGACGTGGGCTGTCACGACGTCGTCCTCGTACTCTCCGCTCTTGTAGACATGGCGGAGCGTCGTACCGTTGTCCAGTTGCCCGAGCTTCGGATTCAGCCACCAAGGCATTTCTTCTCCCATCGTTATCCCTCCGCGAGTACGGTGATCGGTTCCCAGTCACCATCCTCGGTTTCGTACTCCCACCAAGTCCAGCCGTTGTATCCCTCGCCGCGAGCGTCATCGTCGCGAAGCTTTTTGTCGGCTATCCGTGCGGCTCCGGTGGGGCTTCGCGTCTCCTGCGTATCACCCTCGACGGACAACCGGCCACCTTGCACGGTGGCCTCGACCGTTTCGCCGCTGTACTCGCCGCGCTGGTATCGATGTCGGACCACGGTACCATCCGGCAACTGACTCAATGCGGAATCCTCTGCTTCCGTCTCCTGGCTGTTGTGCGTCGTCTCTCGGTTGTCTCGATCTTCGAGCGCCGCCTCTTCATCTATGTGTGCGAGCACGCGAGCGAGCACGTCATTCCACGATTCGTCTCGGTTTCCGTAGCGACCGAGGTCTCTGTAGAGGTCTTCGTCTACCTTGATAGTTCGCGCCATACTGTACTATCATTAGCCCGACCACATAAACCTTATCCTGTCCTTGGTTACTAAGCAAATTCTGATGGAGACTCCGTTTACGCTCGGTGCTGAATCTCCATAAGAACGACCAGAGGCTTCATCGGGCCGGAAAGAGATTACCCGCTATGGACATCGGGCTCGTGAGCTGTACCAAGAGCAAACGCGAGCAGGCTGCAAAGCCCGCTGACCTCTACATGCCGTCGACGTTCTTCCAGAAGGCGCGTGAGTACGTCGAAGCCAACCACGACCGCTGGTATGTCCTTTCAGCCAAACACCATCTACTCGATCCTGCTGGCCCGCCTATCGAACCTTACGACGACACCCTGTCTGGTGCGCCGGTTGCCCGAAAACGTGAGTGGGCTGAAACCGTGTACGGCCAGCTCGAAGACGAGGGTTTACTCGACGAAGGCAATCGTCTCGTTTTCCACGCAGGGCGCAACTACTACTCCGAACTCATCCCGCTACTGGACGATACCCCGGTAGACATCGAAACCCCGACTGATGGCCTCCAGTTCGGTGAGTCGCTCGCGTGGTACAACGAACACCTGTGAAAATCCCGAGCGATTTTGTGTGCTACCTCCGAACGGAGTGGTATGTCGCGTCATTCGGATCTCGATAGACTATACGACCTTCTCAACCGTCTCGAAACAAACGTCGGTGGCAAGCAACGACTCAAGGACTGCACGGGATACATGGATTGGCCGGATCGCGGCGTGTATTTCTTTTTCGCTGAGGATGAGACGCGAGACGCAGCTGATCAGCTTCGGCTCACCCGGATCGGCACACATGCGGTGTCCTCGGGATCGGGTACATCGTTGTGGAACCGACTACGGACACACCGCGGAGCGAACAGCGGGACCTACGAAGACGGCGGAAATCATCGGGGTTCGGTCTTCCGTAAGCGTGTCGGCGAGGCTCTGATCGAACGAGACGGTCTTCGCGACGAGTATCCACACTGGGGTGATGGCTCCAGTGCGAATCGAGAACGTCGCCTCGCAGAGTTAGAACACGAACGTCGCGTGAGTGAGTACATCCGTGACCTCCCGTTCCTGTGGATCCACGTCGACGACGAGCCCAGCCCGCAGAGTGACCGTTCCTATATCGAACGCAACGCAATCGCTCTCGTCAGCAACTACCGGAAGGACTCCCTCGACCCTCGGAGTGGCGGTTGGCTGGGGCGTGACAGTCCCCGTAGCGAGATCAGCGACTCGGGTCTATGGAACATCAACCACGTCGGAGAAGAGTACGACACGGCGTTTCTGGACCGGTTGGCTGATGCCGTAGCGGATACCTCTGCCCTCTGAGTTAACTGTGACCTAGGGGTGCCCTGGCCGTCGTAGCGTCTGCCGGGTAGCTGTTGGCATGAACCGCGTAGAGATGACTCTCAACCCGTTGCGGATGGAGGATTGAGGGTTACGTCATTCAGCCGGAGGCCGACATACGCGCTGAGCGCCAGGATGACCGGAGGCGCTACGCCGGTGGTTGCAAACACGACGCTTAGACAGCCGGAGATTATGAGTTCCTTCGTCATTTGTCTGAGGTATTTTAGGATGCGGTTCTCCGATCCGCCGTTATCCCCTCATGAGGATTCGAACCTCGAAATCCAGGGTCCACACCCGCTGTCCTCAGACGCGTCGGTGTTAACAAACCGTAGGAGTTCAACCGATAAAAGATCTCGTCCCGGAAAGAGTAGTTAACGACCGTGGTGTCGGTACATCCCCTCGCTCCAGCTGAGCGTCCAAGAGAGCGCGATCAGTGCTGCGATTAGCAGGTTGAACAGGACGTTCAGAACATCACCAGCTGTGTAAGGCGGGAGAATGGGGAGAACAATCGACACCCAAGCCTCGACAAAGTACGGAAGCGTCTCAAAGTTCTGTGGTTGACGGCTCAACAACCCGATATTGATTACCAGTAGCTGTAGTGCGGTGTTGACTGTCCCGCCAGCACCGTACAGGAATCCAAATCGGGCGATGAAAGTCCGAATGAAATACTTTTCTGATCCTTGATACATCGTATCCTTCCCTATGTGCTGAACGTAACCTGGGACATCAACTGTGGTCGATCATTTTCCTCCTCGTCTTCTTCGGGTGCAACGACCATCCAGCAGATCAGCTTGACCTCATCTTCCTGAATCGGTGGGAGTGGATCAGGTGCCTCGAACGGCTGGAGACCCAGATCTTCGACTTTCTCGACGAGTTGACGGGACTTCTCGACCGGAGCAAGCGAATCGTCCTCGTATATCTCCCGTAGCTCGCGCTCGTACCGACGACCCCACGGAGCCTCGACGGCCTCGACCGTCTCCTGAAGCTCATCTTGGGTCATGTCGTCCGGCCAGTTCTCCCGTAGGTGCTGGGCGACCTCGCGGAACAGCCGCCGGATGTCGGGCTGCACGTTCAACGGGTCGGTCTGCTCTTGCCACTGCTTGTAGATGTCTGACCGCGCCGTTTCCCACGCATCGTACACGCGGTCACGCATCGAGTCTGGAAGCGTTCGCTCCGTCTCCTCGGTACACTCGATCCGCTTGAGACAAGTGAGCGTGTCTTGGACGATCTCGTCGTCTTCCTCGTCCATCTCCTCGGGGAGGAACCGCATGAACACCTCCTCGCCAATCCGGGCGCAAAAGAAGTAGCCCGGCGTGTCACCCTCGAAGCCAGAGCCCGCCGCCCACGGAAGCGACGTGACCTGGTCTTCTCGCGTCTCCAGCCCTTTGCGAAGTTCCTGACGGTACTCTTCACCGGAGTAGGCGGCCGCAGTTCCGCCGCCTTCCTCGTAGAAGTCCCTGTCCTCCTCCTGGATCGAGCCGATGTCCGCGACGCGCTCCGCGAAGTTCTGGTTCAGCGTCTCCATGTCAGGGATCACGCCGCCGCTTACGCCGATCGATCGAGCCGCCTGCGTGAGCTTCTGGCGGACTCGGTGTTCCAGCTCAAGGAGATCGTCAAGGCGGTCCTCGGGGAAGAACGTGAACGGGAAGATCTTCGAATGCGGCGAGTTTACGCGGTCGATACGTCCGTTCCGCTGGACGACACGCATCGGATTCCACGGAAGATCGTAGTTGATGACGGTACGTGCCTCTTGGAGATTGACACCCTGGGCGAGCACGTCCGTCGAAATCAGGATGTCGAACTCGTCAGTCGCATCCGGGGGTGCGTCACCGGAGTTCGGCGCGAATCCGTGAACCGCTTTCTCTCGCGTCACGCCGTACTTCGATCCGTCACCACTGACGGCTGCGATTCGATCCTCGTAACAGGATAGTTCTTCGCTATCCTCGACGGCTTCTTCCAGATACTCGTAGATCCAGTCGACGGTGTCCTCATAGTACGAGAACAGCAGTACCTTGCGGTTGCGACGGAAGGCCGACTCAACACTCTCGTCGTCGACGCCTTCCGACTGGGCGTCCTCACGCGCCTCTGTGACGACATCTTGAAGTGCATTCCGTAGAGCGTGGAGTTTCTCGTCGTCGTCGCGTTCAACTTCGCGTGCGCCGTCACGCCAGCGTTCGAGGATCTCGACGTCATTCTCTAGGTCGGCACGGAGTTGTCCCGGGTCGGCGTTGACGGCGCTAAGCGGGATATGGCCGTCTGAGACGTCACCAAGGGTCTCGTCGAACGCCTCGTCGCTATCCATCTCCACCCACTCATCAATCGCCTCTGGGTCGGGGAAGCGGTCTTCTTCCATAAGCCGGAGGGCGGCGCGATTTTGCGTCACCATCCGGTCGAGCGTGTTGGCAAAGGCGTGACTCGACGACTCAAACCGCTTGAGCAGTCCCGTCCGTAGCAGGCCAACGAGGGAGAGCTCTGAGCCGTCCTCCTCGCCTTCGAGATAGTACGACGGTCGGTAGCGGGCCAGCGTCAGCTCGGACTCGTCATGATCGCCTGCGGCCAGTCCACGGGCAACGTCCTCGAAGTATGCGTCCCCGAAGGTGTCGGAGAATGTGTAGTCAACGCGCCGGGGGTTGGGGTCGGGGAAGTTGATCCGAACCGAGCCGCCCTCGCCATCAGGCATTGTCGCATTCTCGTAATGATTCTTGATGAACCGACGAGTCCGCCGGACGGTCGTCTCGTCGAGGACGTCGAACAGCATGTCGGGACTCAGGTCGGACGGGTCCTCTGACTGGGCCGTCTTGAACCGCTCGCGGAGCGACCGGATACCCTCGTTGGCGAACGTCGCGTCGTTTTTGATAAAGTAGTTGAGCAGGTAGTACAGGTCCCAGAGCGAGTTGTTCACGGGTGTCGCCGTGAGCATCACTACGTCCTTCGGTGGGTCGCCACGCAGGAGCGTGCGAAGTGCGTGGGACTGCTGAGTTCCGGGGTTGCGGAACGCGTGGGCCTCGTCGATGACAACCAGCTGGTACTCGTCGACGTCGAGGTTCAGTACGTTGAGGTCGCCGCCGAGTTGCCGATCCCGCCGGAGTTCAGCGTACGACACCGTCTCGAACTGCACACCCCACTCCGGTGCTTTCTGCGTCCACATCCCATCTCGAAGGTACGCGGGTGCGACGACAAGTGCGCGCTGTCGGTTCTGCTGGACGTACTGGCGGAGGAGCTCGCCCGCGATGTAGGTCTTCCCGAGGCCGACCTCGTCGGCAATGATGACGCCACGGTGATCCTCAAGGAAACGGTTCGCTCGCCTGACGGCGTCTTGCTGGAAGTTCGTGAGGTTGATACCGCCGTCTTCGTCTTTCTCCTCTTCCAGCTCCTCGCCGTACCGCTCGTACAGGACACGTAGGTAGATCAGGTATGGATCGTAGGGTTCGAACCGCTCCTCGTACAGTGCAGCGAGGTCGAACTCCTCGCTCTCGGCCCAGAGGTCGTCGAACCAGTCCTGGACCTCACCCGTAACGTGGGGGTCGTACGCGCCGATGTTCAGCTCCAGATTTGAGTTCAGGCCCGCGCCGGTGAAGTTTGACGAGCCCGCGATGACGCCCTGGTGGTCCGAGAAAAGATACGCCTTTCCGTGGATGAACCGGTCCTCGTGGCGGCGGACTTCGACGCTGTCGCTCCGGAGGAAGTTGACCAGCTCTTGGAGGTTTTCGTCGACTTCACGAGAGAACCCGAGTAGGTCTCGATCACGTTTGAGGTTGAAGTCGAGGGACTGGAGGGACTCGTTGATCTGCTTCTGATTGTACTGCTCGTCACGGGGCTCGCCGGGTTGTCGCCAGCGTTCCGTGCCCTCGTTGCTTGGTTGGGCACCGACCAAGAGCCGCACCTGGTCGACGTGTTCGAGGCCATCGGAAACCGAGAAGTACCCACGCGGATTGAAGTAGCCCGTAACGATGTCGAGGTCGGGATTGTCCGCGAGCGTGTTGTCGAGGTCCGTGAGGTAGTCGTTAATCGCGGTCGAGAGCGTGTTGCCGTCCCGGTTGTCGACGAACTGCGGTTGCTCAGTCATCGCTTCGTGTCCCCGCCTCTCGTTCCTCCTCACGGTTAGCGTGATCGAGGTCGAGTTTGTCAGCCCAACTCGTGTAGTAGTCGAGTACACGGTCTAACCGTTCCTCGTGGTCCCAGCCGTCGTGGAAGGTCTCGAAGAGGACCTCGACATGTTCACGGGAGAGCCCGTAGAGGTGCGCAACGACGGCGTCAAGTTCGTAGGTCTTGTCCTGCTTTTCCTCCTCGCCAAGAGGACCATAGTCGACACCAACTGCATCAGCCCAGTCTGAGTAGCGTTCATCAACTGCGGCCAGTCGTGCGGCCAGCTCTATTGCACGGTCTCTAAGTATACCATTAACGCGGGGAACGGGGAACGTCTTCATTAGACTCTTCGTAACGTTTGCCTCAACAAATCTGCGGGCATACCAATCGAAGGGGATCGAACTTAGAATCCCTAGCAGGTAGGCTTCATCACGTTCATCTCCTTTAGGCCAGATGAAGTACCAGGAGTGGTGGGTGAGTGGCGTCTTCGGTGGAATAAGTGAGGAGATGACCGTGCGAGTATCTGTACTTCTCCCGATTTGTCTGTAGGCTATGCGTGGATGCAGACAGGGGAGGGTTTCGATGTCCTCTATCCACGCTTCAGACATCTCTGTGAATGGCGAACGCCAATGACCATACGAGCTTTGTCTATCCTCCTGAAGATACTCTTTAATGAGGTCAGGCTCAGCCCAGGCGTATCTCACTCCGGTATCTGGTTCCCAGAGGTTGTAAGATCCGCCTTTGTATATCGGCCAATAGCTCTCTGGCGGATCATCAATAAAGTGCATCAGGGTGGTTCCGTCATCCTTTTTCTTGTCCTGCGTAGCATCCAGTTCTCGTACGAGCAGGGCACGCCAACCAAAGTCGTCGTTTTCCGTGTCAAGAGGTGGAGAACGCGCCATTTTTTCAAGTGTCTTTACAGAATCTGGATTAGTGGGTAACATCGGGAACGCACTCTTTGCCCACCGTCTTACCACATCTAAGGGGAATGAATGAGGATCTCTTCGCTCTTCATAGGCTTCTGGCGAAGAGTAAGGACCGCGAAGTGGGAACTCAGTATCTGGACCGGGAGCAGTTTTTTCGATACTCCAGAGTGCGATTGTATACTGTGGATGAACATTTTCGAAAACCCATCCGCGGTTGTTTGTGAGTAGTGTGAGATCGCTTCCAGTCCCTTCGTCAACAACTCGGAGACGGAATTCCTCCATTTTTGGTCCTAATAAAGCCGCACGAGGTAGCACTACGCCAAGGTGACCACCGGTATTGACTAAGTCCCAGAATCGCCACCCAAAGCCAGCATATAGATCTGGATCGCTTCCTCCGATAGGATATGGACCATTGATCAGGATTGACGACCGCACAGACTCTTCTGTACGTTTCCTTTCAAGTTCTTCAACGAGATCTGGTCGTTCTTCCTCAAGTTCATCAATACGTTTTTCGACCTCAGTTTGGGTTGTTTCGTATAATCCCGGATAATACATTTTCCAGAAGGTGTCACGTTCCACCTTTGTCTTCTCCCAGGGTGGGTTTCCGACAACAACATCAAATCCGGATCCATCCCCATCGAACACTTCCGGGAAGGCGGCGGGGAAATGAAGAGGCTCAGTCGATTCTAATGCCGCTTGAGCCAGCGTGTAGCTTTCATGATCAGTCACATCTATTTCTGTATTCGAAACAGGCGATGTGTCAATATCATCATCAATACGTGACGCAGCCAAAATATCAAAACGCGCCCGAACCTGCTCCATCTTGTTCTCAATCTCTGCACGGGTCTCACGGGCTTCCTGTACCTGCTCGGCACTGGCATCAGCAAAGCTACCGAGTTCGTCGATGTCATCTCGGATCTCGTTCATCACGCTTTGACCACCAGCAAACATCCCCAACGAGGACTGCTCGACATCGAGAATTTCCGTGACTTCATCAAGAGTGCCGATTCCGGCCAACGAATCCCCAGTTACGAGGTTGTAGTCGAGGAACGTCAGCGGAAGCCCTGGAACGAACGTGTGTACCCAGATAGACAGCCGGGCGAGTTCGGTCGACAACGGGTTGAGATCGACGCCATAGATACACCGTCGGGCGACCTGACGCCGTAGAAGCTGTCCACGTTCGACTGGCGGCGCGTACTCTTCGTCCTCGAACGCCTCAAGTGCCGCGTCCTCTAGATTATCAAGTTCGTCCTCGACGGGCGACAGCGGGTTCTCAGTCAGGTATGCGTAGAGGCGCGACTCGATGCGGTCAACAGCCCCAACAAGAAAATGTCCCGACCCCATCGCGATGTCAGAGACACGGAGGTCGAAGAACGCATCCGCGGCCGCGTGCTCGCCTTCTTCTTCGCGGAGCCGGTCGATCCGGTCAAGGTGATCGTCCAGCGCAGGTTCAAGCGAGTGGTCGAGAAGGTGCTCGACGAAACGGGATTTCGTGTAGTACGTTCCCGTCGCCTTTCGCTCGCCGGACTGACCGTGGAGGTAAACCTCGCCTTCGTCGACAATGACTTCCTCGTCACCGAGCGTCTGCTGTCCGTCCGAGTCGACCGGGACGTAGTGCCCCTCGTCATCGGTGGTGAGCGGCTGTTCCGCCAGCGACAGCTCGGATTCAAGAAGTCCCTCGTAGATCACGCCGAACTCCCTCACACCGATGTTGCGGAAGTCGACCGGCCCCTGATACCCGTCGCCCGTCTCGTCAATAAGTAGCTTCGCCAGCACCGGACCGAACTCGGCGTTATTGAGTCGGATGTCCGCCAGCTTCGCGCCCGCCTCGGAGATGTTCTCATCCTCGGAGAGCAGGCGGCCGTCGTAGGCTGGAAGCCCCAGCTCGTCATGGCCGTGGTGGATGGCCCGCGAGAGGTGCATCACATCGTCCCAGTGGTCGTAGAACGCGGCATCGAAGTCGCCGTCGTCCTCGATGAAGCCATGGAGATCGTGGGCCTTCTGCTTCAGCGAGTTCCGGTCGTACCGCTCGTTGCGCCGTCGCGGAAGGAACTCCTCGTCTTCGGCGTAAGCGATGAACAGCAGCCGGTAGAGCAACACGAGCGTCATCTCGTAGGTCTCGTCCAACTGCTCTTTCGTAGGGTCGTCGAGGTCGCGGGCACGGGCAATAGCCTCCGCGAGGTCCGGGACGACATCGTCGTAGATGCGCTCACGGAGCCGTTCTCCGAGATCAGCCGCGTAATCCTTCGACCGCTCCATGATGTCGTGAAGCGTTCCGTCTTCACGGAGGGCGTTCGCGGAGAACAGCAGCCAGAGATAGGCGGCTTTCTCGTCCGCAAGTAGGCTGGTGTTCACCTCGACGTAGGTGTCCGTCCGACCGCGCGAGCCGAATCCAGCGTCAGGATTCGTCGTGTACAGCCGCAGAGTGTCACCGCTGCTCCCGATGACGTATTCGAGGTTGCGCTTGTCGGCCTCGTTGAGCGCGTAGGCTACCGGCGACTGGCCCACGAACCGTTCCTGCGTGTGGTCGAATGACTCATCTTCCTGGAGGAACATCGCTACGGCGCGTTCGTGGCCGTCGCTCGTGTCCTTGAGCACGTAACTCTGGTCGGTGAGCTGGTCGATCTCGTAGTTGAGACCCTTGATCAGCTCGCGTGGGTCGTCGTCGATTGCCTGCTTGGCTCGTTCGGTAGCCTCTTCCCAGTCGTCGCGTTCGGGGACGCCGACCTTTAGCTCGTGTGTCGAAAGGAGGCCCTGATTCCGTAGCCCGGTTAGTTCCTCGTCAAGCTGCGGGAGCATCTCAGTGAGGAACCGCTGGGCCGCGTGTCGGTCAGGCTCGTCGAGAGCGGTGTCACAGACGCGATCTGCTTGTCCACGGTCGACATCCCGGTAGACTGGTGGTTCTTCGCCACTCGGCCCACACAGCCCCGCGTAGCCGTCGTAGAGGGCAACAACGAGAATCGGGTTTACTCGCCCGCCACGTCGATCTTTGTACGCCTTCTGGAGAAACTCTTTGGTCGGTCGTTCGCCGTGATCGACGACAACGACCTCCAGCGCACTTGATCCGTTTCCCTGGTAGAACTCGAAATCGCCTCCAGCCGGATCGTCAGCCCATGGACGGCCAGAGCGTGATTCGAGAAAGTCCGAAGCCATATCAACGGACTTGGAAGACCGGGGACATATATCTTGGTAGCTTGCTCTCAGTTGGCGGTGGATTTGCTACCTTGTCCCCGACGTCCAAGCAATCGCATCTGTTGGCATTGTCACGACAGGATCAATAATCCGGTTCCAGGTCTCGGGGGTTGCACATACATATGGGTCCGTACTTACTTACAGATCCTATCTGGAAGGTGCGAACTTCGCTACGGCTGATTCATCACGTATTAGGATTTTCTTCCAAATTCGGCGTCACGATCGCTGCCAGAACAAAGAATAAGACACCGAACGGAATCCCTATGATCGTAATACAAAACATGATCCCCAATATGAAACAGAGATTAGCAAGGTTCTTCTTATACTTCTCAGTCGGTGTCAACTCTCGGTCTGGGCTGTCCGCCTTGATCTCCTCCCGGATCTCTAACACCCACATGATTGCTTTTTCGACTATCGACCCGCGGAGAACCCCATCTAACCCACCCGAGTATACCTCTCCCTTGATGTCTACTGGCTGACGCCTCGGATCTATATCCATCGCCTCCTTCCAAACGTCCTCGTGACACTTGTCACAGGTCGCTCCACCGAGACCGGGGTTCAAAGCCCAAGCACCACATTCCGGACACGGACCTGTTTTGGCATACACCTCCGCATCTTCCCAGTGTTTATCTCCCACACTGGTCGTCCGGAGTATGCTCAGGTCTTCTCTTTCGATGTCATAGACCCGTTCAGAATCCACGTCACTGAGTGTTCTCGATTCGTCTACGTTGAGATCGTCCCGTTGATACTGCTCTCCACACAACTGACATACGTATGCATCGTTTCCCTGTACAATCGCAAAAAGTCCACAGCTTGGGCAAGCTCCGTTTGTTACGATGTCTGATATGGAGCCCATGATTCTACCACCCAATCCATCTTCGTGGGGGTGTCTCCACAGCCAGCGAGCGTTCTCCGATTTCATCGATTCTCCGGTCTAAGCCACCTGTTCGAACTAACTTCTCTCCCCAATCAAATACAAGAAGACGCATGATAGTCTGGTTGAGAGGACTACCACTTAGTTTTATCTTACCGGTTAGTTTTTCTCATCGGTTAGTAGAATCGTTTATATAGCTGTTGTTAGGCGGTCTGGAAATCCTAATCGATGAGTCTAATCGGAGAGACGAAGCAGAGTATCTTACTCCGGCTCCGCGAAGAACCAGCGCATGGATACGACTTGGCGAAGGAGTTGGACATCTCGTCTGGATACGTCTATCAGCACCTTCAAGAGCTACAAGATGAGGGAATGATTGAGGTCTATGAGGACGAAACAGAGGGTCGACAGCGTACCAGCTACCACTTGACCGAAAATGGAGAGTTATTGCTGAAAGCCCTCGGTGAATAGTTCGCAACTGCCCATAGAATGAGATTCATGACTACTTCTCCGGTACTGGTCGAAGATCTCGCCAGCGAAAGTGTTCAATCTCGCCATTCCCAAACTCAACGGCGAACAAGTACGAGTCGCGCACGTCGCCGGTAACTGCATCTGCGTCGTCTTCGATCAGATCGACAACCTCGCCTTTCCGGTCGTGATACAGCTCAAAATCGGGATCACCTTTGTCGGGAATGTCAATGCGGACCCGATCTCCGACCTCGAATCGTCTCATCGGCGTAACCATCACGGGGCTGGCTCGTGGTCGTTACGGTCCAGCCCACTGATCGCCCATCTCGCGGGCACGGTCGTCGACGTCGTCTCGATGGTCGACAGCAGACAGCGGCACTCGACCCGTCATCTGCTCCCAACCACACCGTTCGTTGCACTCGTAGTAGACTTTCCAGCTCGACGCTTCCTCCTTCGTACCGTAGACCAGTAACGCACCGCAGTCAGGACACGTCGCCGTGTCGTGTTTCTTGAACGTAATCATTGCTCTATCGGGCGACTCCGATCCTTCACACGAACGCCAGCAAGTTGGTGACTCCAGAACACGGCCTCGACGATCACTTCGTCAGCTCCTTCCGTTCCAGGGTCCACTGATCCGGGACAACACTTCATGCACCAGGTCCGTCTTGGTGTCCAGCCGCCTTCGTCGTACCACGTGGCATACATCGAGACCTTATCCCCGTGTTGAATCTGCTTGTTACAGCTATCGCAAATGTGGCCGGTCTGCACACCGTTGAGCGATGTTGCGGGATCAGGACGGCTCATCCGTCGATTCCCTCCAGTTCAATCCCGATTGCTTCAGCTGTGTTCTGGAAATTCTCTTCGCTGACTTCGATTGCTGTCTCGACGTACTCTTCGCGTCCCGTCTTTTCACCGACGAGCCGGAAGATCGGATACCATTTGCGGAACCACCATACCATCAGGCGGATGAATCGCTCAATCATCGGCATTCACCTCCTTGTACCACGCGTCGAGATCGGACGAGTGGAGTGTCCATCCCTTCTCGGGGAGATTAGCCACGACGTCTTGCTTGAACCTCTGGTAGTGATCACAGGCGATGTCACCGTCAAACGCGTGCGCGAGCAACGCAATCGCGAGTTGTGCGGGGCCGCTTCCTCCATAGCCCCACTCGAACCCGCTTCTCGAAGCCGACAGCAGATCATACCTGAAGTCGAGCGGCTCGCCGTCGACGCTGACAGTACACTCTTCGCCTACCGGTGAAGTAGGATCTCGATAGCCGTGATAGACTGTTTCCGCCGAATCGGTCGTTGCTGAAGGCCCCGGATCGGTGCTTTGGATGCTCGAACCCTGGGTTTCGCCCCCGACATCGTGGCTCATCTTTCCGCCACCTCTCGAAGCCGTTCGACTGCATCTTCGAGTTTGGTAGCCGTCTCGCCTAACTCGTCAGCGGCCTGGATCAGTTCCGCGGCATCCTGCTGGATGTCGTTGGCCTGTTCGCTGAGCGATTCGCTGAGCGCATCGATGTCGACTTGCCCTACCTCTATCCTCACCCTCCGCACATGTTTACATTCTTTTACTTCCTCGCGGTACTGAAAGTCGGGACAGGAGCAGGCTGGCTCTCGCAGGTCAACCGTGTAGGCTGATCCGGATTGCGTCGTCACCTCGAAGAGCGCATCTCCCTCTTCAATGACGGTCATGTGCTCGCGGGCGGCCCGAAGCGTCCGGGCGTCAACTTCGGGCTGGACCGACTCTGAACTCACGCTTCGTCACCCCCAGTGTCGCGGACTGGTACCCAAACGGGCTCGTCGTTGGAGTATTTGAGCTGTCGTTCCAAGTGAGCATCTTCGTCGACGAGGTCGATCGCCTGTTTGGCAGCTTCCAGAGTTAATGAGCCCGTCCCAAACGTGTGGCCCCGCTCCAGCGCCGAGGGATCGGTAGTGATCCGTACGTCGACGACCGGGCCGAACGACCGTTGGTTGACGCACCCCGCACGGGACGACCAGGGGCCTTTGAGCGTGACTTCTGTGCCGTCACGCATCGTGATGGTGTAACACCGACCGGCGTAGCCGCCATCGTTGCCGTCGCCAGACCACGCGTAGTAGGACACGAAACCGTCCTTGATTCCGCACCAGATTCCGTCTTCGTGCTCAAATCGGAGTTTGTCTCGCGACGGGATCTCGTCGACGACGACCTGTAGACGTGGGTCGTTGCCGACATCTTCCATCCAATCTACTGACGCCGCTTTCAACTCCATTAGGCGTCACCTCCCCGCCGCTGGACATCGCTGACGTACACGTGGCTCCGAGCCTTCTCGGCGTGTTCAGTACACGCTGGGTCCTGAGCGTAACCCCTCACGGGCGCGTTCACGATGACCGTGTGAGTGGCCTCTCGCTGACAACCGAGCTCCCGACGGTACGGACCAGAACTCGATGGCGTCGCTCGCTGCTCGCTCATCACGCCTCACCTCGACACGAGTTCGGGAGGTCACGTTTCTGGAGGACCTCTACGCCACACAGAGTACAGCGGTAGAAATGTTCCAAGTACTCCGTCTGCTCTGGATGTCCTCGATGTGGATCGGGGTGCTGCCCCGGAACCCATTCCGCCTTGTCGATGATCAGATGTGAGCCGACTCGCTCCGCGTCTGGGTGTTGTTGTGCCGATGCTCTTTTGCCGTAGCTGTAGCTATCTGACATTGGCTTCTTGCCTCCATCAGGAAGCCTACCGAGTCCGGTGCTCCAGCACCGGCCTCAACTCCGGAACTCTGTGCCCAGAGCCGTGGCTCCTCGTGTAGGTTTCCTTATATAGTAGTAGGAGGGGTAGGATATTAGTAAACTTGTTGACAGCAATAACTGTCGAGAATGAGCGTTTCAGAACCTATTAGCGGGGACCGAGAGCGCAATGCCAACAGCTGCGTTGTCCGAGGGCAACCCACAGCAAGCCGTTTTCCGACTCTTTTCCGCGATTAATCAGAGTGACGAAAGCGATCTGGAAGGGGTCCAAATAGAGAAGATCTCTGTTGACTAATCAGTCTGAATTTGGAACGAGATTCTTCGCCTCGATTCTGGAGTCTGGCTCAAGTAGTTTATCCCACGGCTCGTCGAACCTTCTGACCAACGCAGGAACATTTCCTATCGCCTCGCGTGCTTCCGGCCGCAACAAGTAGTGAGTCTCTCTGTCGATCTGTTGTCGCTTGATAAAGGCGTCAGTACCAGGGCTACCGGGAATATCATCAGTCTCGTTGATTCGCCTTCCGAAGGCTCCCAAGACCCCTGTGAGGCTTTGCTCTGGGTCTTGGTGTATCCCTCCGCGAAGCTTCTCCGCAAGTTCCCCGCGACCAATCGGTTCGTCTCGCTCGTAGAGTACTTTCAGCAACGTTATTTGACCTCGCATGAGGTCCGCTCGGCACAATATTTTGGTAAGGGAAGACGGCTGCATGAGGTATCTGTGCGTACCCGAGCATGTTAAAAACCCGTCTTCACCGTGGCAACACGAACTATTGGGTCCGTGCCACCGAGGCTGTTGGCATGGGTCGGTCAGAACCGGTAATGATGCTCTGGCTCTGAGCCTCTGTGCTTTTGATATACTCAAGAAGTGTCGCTCTCATATTGTTAAAACTGAACATATATACGATTCAGCCAGTGACCTGCGCCCACTACCCATATCTAATCAAATAAGGGATTTGGGCTACACTTGTGTGATCTTTTACTGTTTGGGTGAGGCGGGGTAGGAGCGTTCAATCGTCGATACGAACCTCTCCCCACCAGTTGCCATCGTCAAGACCAGCGTCAATCCACACGGTAGCACCTCGGTCAGTTTCCTTCTCGACATAGCCATCCTCATGGAGACGGTTTAGATGGCGTTTGATGGAGCTGGTTCCGTAGTCGACCATCTCGTCAAGTTCGGTAGTCGTGGCGACCTCTTTTGTTTGGAGAGCACGGATAGTGACGTGTTCTTTGTCGGTTCTCGTTCGGATGGAGTCGCGATCATCATCATCAACTGCAGCTGTAATGGGGATCCAGTCCGGGATTGTCGAAGTGTGGACATAGATGTCCGCACCGTCGACGTCTTCGTCTCGGCCAATCCGGAAGATAGCTTGGGCGGTCATATGCTTAGTAACGTGGTCGTAGTACCGATCGCCGACCGGGCCATACGTCTTTTCGGAGCCCTTCCCTTCTCCCTCGGGTACGTCGTATCCGTCGAGAGCCGCCAACCGCTGGATCTCACGATCACCGGGGTGTCGTGAGCCCGATACGACTAACGTATCCATGTGCGAGATAGCGTTTGAGCTCTTGAGTCCGCCGAAGTAGAGTTCGTCGTTAGCCACGAACTCATCGTACTGTCTCTCGGCGAACTCTCTGGTCTGCTTGCGTCCTTTCTTGCTGGTGATGAACGCGACAGGCTCTCCTCGACGACCGGGCGCACCACGATCGTAAGCGTGTTCGAGTAGAACCATATTGTGTCGCTCGTTCACGTATTCTCCGGAGCTGGCCGGCTTTGTCGTCCATGTTGTCTGATAGACGTTGTACCCGAGGATGTCGTTGATGTAGTCCTGTCGCTTCTCCGTGGTGAGGAACTGGTCAACTTTTAGTTCGAGGCCAAGTCGGTTGTTCCACATCTCGGGCACCGGTGTCCCGTCAAGACCTATAACCGTGTCAGCGAGGTAGAGTGCTGGTGGGACACGCGTCGTCACGCCGCCTTCCTGATCATCTTTGAGAAAGGTAGCTTCTCTACCCTCCAGGTTGATTTCGCATCGCTTGAAGTTCGAGTCGCCCAGTGGCGTGGCCATTAGCTCGCCGACAATCAGCAGCGGAGTATCAGCCCGGCGTCCGTTCATCGACAGGCCAAGTTCGGGGTCGATTAGTCCACCATCCCGGTTTTTTATGGTTTCGACGATCTCCATCTGTTTTGGAGGTGCCATATCTTTGATGTCGGCCAGCGTCTCGACGTCATCGATCTCATCGGTTGTCGATAACATCTGGCTCACGGCCCTCGTGACGGTATTGTCTGCTACTTCCGTCTCGTATGCCTTACCTGGGTCTTCATCAAAAACGCACACTCGGCCTTCAGTGTACGACTCGACATAGGCATGTTGTGGACTGGCAATAATCAGCTTCTTGTCTTCAGCCTCGAAATCAGACCTCTCCGAGTAGGTGCACTTCCCGTCCCGCTGTTGACACGGCATGTTCTTCTTTTTCTCGACTCCGAACCACTTGTGAATTTTACTGGCGGTCGCTCCGTTCGAAGTGAGGGTGTCGATGATCTCCACCCATTCAGGATGGTCGTCTTCGTCGTAGGAGTCGCAATGCTGCTGAAAGGAGGGAGCAATCGCAACATCATCTTCACAGACCCTACGACATGAAACAGCGTAGTCGTAGATATCGTGGCGTGTATCCCACTGACGGGTGAACACAGTCACTGGTTTCGATTGCCACTGCGCAAGATGGCCAGCGAGATACGTTTTCCCGAGCGTCATAAGCGCGAGCATCAGACGGTTGCGCCCGTTGTTGATGTGATCAACGACACGCTTTGCAAGCTCTCGACGGTATTCGTTGATACCTGACCCGTCTCCAATACCTTCGATCTCTTTCAACGCCATCGTCTCTACTACTCTTCAGCTGTATCGAGGGTCTCGGAGTCGAACTTGATTCGTTGCTGGAGTTTTTCGTCATTGAAACCGGTGAAGCCGTCTTGCATTTCTTCCATACCTCCTCGTTGGTTCGTAGACCGAGCTTCGACGTGTTGAACGATCCACTCCGCGACACCATAGGGGAGACGTCTCCCTTCCTCCACCATCTGCTGTCGAATCACCTTCACCGTTTCTGGTGATGAGTAGTCATCACTTTTGACGTAGTTCTTAGCGTACGTTGATGCGTAGCGGATCGTCAGTTGTAGAACCGTCCACGAGTCTCGTGGTGGTTCGTCAGTATTGAGACAGTGTTGATATGCTGATAGATGATGGAATAGCTGTTGGCGACAGTTTGTTACTTGGTCTTGATCCCCAGTGCTAAGCACCTGGTAGTACTTCTCTGCGTGCCGAAATATTACTGTGTCGGGGTTGTACATATGGTTGTTGCCGAAACTCTTGTACTCCGATTCTTCCATCGGTTTGTGTGTTTTCATCATATTTTAATCACTTATTTTTGCATAGGCCCGCCACTCGTCGGAAGATACAAGCCTCGAAAACGCGTAAACGTGAACGAGGCTTTCACCCGGAGTTGCGGGCCTCAAGTTAGGATCCAGCGGCCGATCCCCTGCTACAAGTTCCGGCCGTTGGTTTTATACTGCTACTGAGTAGTTACCTCCGAGTAGTGGTCGATCATCTTATCGAGAAGTTGACTATAAGTTTCTCCACCTGATTTTTGGGCTCTCAGTCGATCTCTCACGCTTGGATCCAGCTTGATACTGGTTCGATTTCGGGTCATTATGCCAGGCTTCAGATGTATCTACACCCCCGGGGATATATACCAGTTTTCCGTGATGAAGGTCACTCGCCGTTCCTGCTGCACCAAGTGTGGAAACTGTGTATTCTATCCTCGACAAACCAACTAAACTAGCTGACGGCGATCGATGGCCGGTGTCAATAAAACAATACAGTCAGGTGATATTTCAGAATCGGATTCACGACGACAGCGTGGATATGCCAACACATCCGGCGGTACGGACTGCTCGGACACCACCGGAGTGAAACACCGGTCGGCTTGGAATTTCGACCGGGGGTAGGACCAGGGCTGCTATCGTCAAGGGGAGGGTCAAACAGACGAGGAGGGGTACTACCCTTGTTTGAGATCAGCTGGCATCAGTAAGAAGGGGTCTTAGAGCGGACTGACATCCAGTTTCGACGGGTTTAGGGGACGAAAACAGTGGGGGCTACTTCTCCGCACCCCCAATTTCGCCCAAGGTCTTGTTGCGGAGGTCCACCGGCTCGTCCCACGCATCCTCGGGATCGACCGGTTTCAGCGAGTGCTCAATCTCAGCTTCAGTGAACGCGACCTCGGGCACCCGGTAGTCGAACCGTGGATGATCGTACTCCATCGAGATCCGTCGCCACTTCATCGCGAGTGGTGGCTCCCCTGGCTCCGCGACACGACCACCGTGAATCTTGAAGTGGTCCCACCCACGTCCGGCACCCTTGCCAGCGTAGCAATGTTTGTCGACGACGACGTCGTACTTCTCACCGATCACGAGCTCGTCTGGCTCTGCTGGGAACGTTACCTCCGGCTCCTCTCCACTCATCATCGCCTCGGCTCGTTCGCTTGCGATTCGATCGAACTCCGCGATTCGATCGTTGACTGCTGGCCGTTCGGACCTGACGACGCTCAACGCGGCATAGATGGCCGCAAGCTTCGATTCCCAGCAGGACAGGTCTTCGTATCGCTCTCGGGCCATCCGCTCGTACGTCTCCACCACAGTGATCGCCGACGCAGAGGCGTGCTCTATGGCGAGGTTTGTGATTTCTGACCAGAACTTCTCCCCGAATCCTGAACGGGCAAGTTCCCAGCTACAGAACGACGCTACCTCCTCGTCGTCATCGGAAATTGCGCGTCGAAGCCGTTCCCGCAACAACCGCTGATCGAAGCTGTGATGCGTCTCTTCGACACGGAGTGGCTCGCCGAAATCGTTGGTCGGAACCTCGTCGTCTGAATCGTCTTCTCGTTTCCCGTCACCGAAGGTGAGCTGTTTGTCAGTGTCCGCCTCTTCGATCGGTGGCCCCAACTCGTCCTCATCAGTGAGGGTACCGGGGTTAACCGGGAGGTCGTACAGTGTCTCGTGTTCACCGTCCTGCTGGGCTCGTACACGGTCCTTGCAGGCCTTGTCAAAGCCGTCATTGAGGTAAGTGGCCTCTCGTGATGGGCGAGCTTTAGCGGCAATTCTGGCGGCTCTCATTGCACACAGGATTACGTCCCGATCGTCAGACTGATCGGCGATCCGTTCGAGGACTCGAATCTCCGTCGCCCCCTGGACGCCAGCAGCGAGATCCTCCAGGATGTAGAGATTGAGCCGTTTCCAGACGTTGTCTGAGTAGCCTGACCGGCACATCTCGTAGGCGACCCACTCGGCGATCTCTGGCTGGTTTCGCCGAACCGATTTCTGCATCAGGCTGGACAAGATGTGACGATTGTAACCGCCCTTCGTCTGATGCCAGCTGTACGTCTCACCGACATCGTTCAGTTCTTCGCCCGGTTCGTCCTCGTCATCAACGGGAGAGCCGTCAAGCCGTTGCTGTCGCTCTTCGTTGTTCTTTGCCATAGGATATGATCCATGTGGATATTGGTGTTGACCGATGATAAAAATATCTTTTATCTGACTATTCTGACAGTAGTTGTGGTTCAAAATCGGTGATAGAGAACGGATAACGAACAGCGCGACAATGCCAACAGCCACACAAATACGAGCACCGATGAGGTCTTCACGGCCAGGGGAGTCTGCGATACTTTGATTTTCTATGTCACACGAGTACACTGTGTGTCAGCCGAAAAGCAACTACAGGAGCTGGTTCAGCGCCTCAACCGTCTCCCAGACGCTAACGAACCTCCGCCGACCACGCTCCAGATACTCGGACGCAATCATCAGGAGCAGGACTGGCAACGACTTCTGTTCCATTTCCTTTCGCCCGGCAAGGGACACGGACTTGACCACGGGCTCTTGGAACACCTCTTGTCGTCGCTCTCGAAGCGGGAAGACTTGGACTACACGTTCTCTCGACTGGATCTACAGGACATCAAGGTCGAAACAGAGGTCGTCACCTCGAACGATACCCGGCCCGATGCGGTTCTCTGGCTACCGGGAGACTGGTTCATCTGTTGGGAACTGAAACTCTGGGCGTCCGAGACCCATGAGCAAACCAAGGCCTACATCGATGCCTCATCGTTCCCGGCGATCGAACTATCGAAAGACGAAGTGCCAGTAGACAATCGTCACTACATCTACCTCGCCCCCGAGAGCGCATCATCACCAGAGGCAAACGAGTTCGTACAGATCTCTTGGGAGTGGATCGCTTCTGAACTCCAGACGTTCCTCGCGGAGAGTCAGGGCGGGTATCCGGCACGGACGACAGCACAGCTCGACGACTTCATCAGCACGATACAGCAGGAACTAACGATGACTGAACACCAAAAGAACCAGCAGGAGAAGGCACAGCTGTACTTCGATTACTACGACGAACTCCAAGACGTACAGAGCGCGTTTGAGAACCAGTGGGACGACTTCACGGATAACTGGGGTCTACGTCTCGCCCGAGAGTTGGATGGTGTCGAAATCGTGGAGATCCCGGATCTCTCCGACAACCACGTCGGGATCGAACTAAACCCAGACTCCGAAGAATCCGCTCGATGGATTTTCCGCCAGGGAAGTTCGTGGGCGGGTATCGCCAAAGAACAGTGGCGGCGACGGAGAACAGGTGACTACGCTGTCATCTACGGTGCCCCTGATGACGACAACTACGCACACATCACCCTATATCATCGGCTTGAAAAGAATCGTAAGAAGGCGATCCAGGACGGTATATTGGAACTCACGCTTTGGCACGGCAACAGTAGCGACAATGAGTTCTATAAGCTGGTCAACGACCGAGTCACCAAGAAGATCGACGAGCGGGAGTATGAACTCCCGCCTACAGTTGAGTTAACCAATCGTACTGGAAATATACTTACGGCAACATACAATATCCCCATCGCCGAGCACGACGACTTCTTTGATGCTTACACTGCGGGACTGGGAGATGCCTTCGTTGATTTGGCTGTTGAGAACTCCGAACTGATCACCATCGTCGACGAGGCTTTTGATGAATCACTTGAGGAGTATTACTAACAGATCTGGACAACTCTGTGGCGGAGTCGGAAATCGAACCACACAAAACTCTGACCAACAGTAGTGATTTGTGTTTCTATGATAACACTCTGAAGTATGAAGATCGGTAGCGAGTATGAGACCGATTATTGGCGACACGTGATCTTGGAGTACCGAAGTGATCACGGCCGAATCGGAGAGTCAGTAATCCACTCCCACCAAGCTGAGTTGGAAAACTTGAGGGACGACCTATTGGATAGAATAGATAGATTGGAATCCAACCAGACTGGGATGAGGGATGACCCTGACTTTGACCAGCAGGATTTGAATGGGCTACCGGATGACACAGCTATCCCACGGCCCTATACATATCGGCTCGTAGCACTAATGGCCCTGTCCTGTGGAATAATGGAGAAACAGTTGGAAATCTTGCTCTCGCAGGATCTTATACCTGATAAGCGACGTGACGGAATCGTTCAGTCCTGCTTCGAGAATCGAGGATTATACAAAAACTTAGAGTTTGCAAAGGCGGCCAACGTTATTGATGACAAGGTCTACTCGCCTGCAACCGATGTGAGGAAAACACGCAATAGACTGGTTCATAATCCAGTATTCAGATTACATATTGACTCGTATAGCTCACATCGGCATCGCATCAAAAAAGCAGTAAAGGCCCCGAACGAGATTGATCAGCTCATCCAGAACGCCGTGTGACCCATCCAAAGAAGGGATAGAAGAGAAGCTTAGTCGGGCTGTGATAGTCTGTCACTCACCGCTTCGAGGTGAGCAGCTACCAGATCTGCTCAGCAGCGTCGTTACGAGTTTCAGCGTCGGAGTGGAGATATTTCATCGTCGTCGTGACGCTCTTGTGACGGAGCTGTTCCTTCGCGTGGTGTGGACCGATGTGGTTTGCCCAGTAGGTCGCAACCCCGTGGCGGATCGAGTACCAGGTAATATCCTTGTGGTCAGGGATAGGAAGGTCGCCCTGCTCAACGAGGCGGCTGAGTAGATAGTTACACGACTTGGAACTGTACTTGCTTCCTTGCTTCGTCAGCCACAGTTCGTCCCGACCGTTGTACTTGTCGTAGGTTGCTCGCTCCTCTAACCACCGTTTGAGGACTCTTGACGTGCGCTTCTTGATGGAACAGTTCCAGTGCGCCTCGTTCTTCGTGGACTCATCCTTGGGTATGTTGAGCTCGTTGTTCTCAAGATTGACCCAGTCCGTGGTGGCTCGCCCCACTTCGATGGGACGGAGGCCAGTGTCCAGCGTCACAGCGATGATCGATGGCCCCTTCCACGAGTTCGCCTGTTCGAAGTGCTCGGGACCGACCTCCGACTTGGGCACGCCGAGGCGCTGTGATACGTGTGTTTTCAGCCGATCACGCTCCTCCGTGGACATATTGCTGTTGTAGCTCTTGACTGAGCTGTGTTCCAGCGCCGCCTGATAGAGCGGCTTGAACGCGGTTCTACGGAGATAGTCTCGTTCGTCACCGGTCGCCTGACTCAGCTCGGGTTTCGGCTCCCAGTCGTAGTCGGTTCCGTGGATGTGGTTCTGGTACTTGAACAACCGTTGGACGGCTTTCCCGTAGTGAAGCACGCTGGAATCGGCCATCCCGTCTGAGCGATTAAGCAGACGGATGAAGCGGTCGGCGTGGTCAGGTGTGAAGTCAGTCGTGTAGCCGTCTTCGTCCTCCCAGAGCCATCGGAAGACGATCTCAAGCTTGTAGTGTGTCGACTGAAGGGTGCTCTCTGCGAGGCCTTGACCCTTCTCTGGGTGCTTGCCGTATGTGGCGAGCCACGAGAGAAGGTCTTTCTTGAAGTCGCGGTAGTCGTCGACCATATTGAGCCCGTAGTTTTCGAGATCCTCGCGTGTACGTTCACTGGCGAGGGGAAAGTCGAACTCAACTTGTTCTGGAGCCGGGGGTAAACCATCCCGTCGAGTACCATCTCCGGCGGGGAGGTTGTCAAGCGGATCGGGGTGGTTGGTCATCGGCGTACACCCCGTTTTGTTTGTGTGCCATGACACGTTTCAGAATCGCAAGACTGCGCGGCTGTCGGGTTGTAGTTTTTTTCGGACGTTCTTGGACATAGTTCGTCTCTCCTGAAAAGGTCGAAATCAGGTCAGAGAGACGCTAAGGCCGCTGAAGCCTAGGCCGGGATTTGAACCCGGGCTCTCGTCCTTACCAAGGACGCGCTTTACCGCTAAGCTACCCAGGCGCGCAATCATCAGTTGACTCGAGTCGTCTTTATGGGTTTCGATTCGACGGGAGAGTGAGAACCGCTCGCGCAGTTCGGACGGCCTTACCGGTTCGGATCGGGAAGAGTGAAACTGAGTGGAGCGCTCGTCGAGCGACGTCGTGATCGTTCGCACTCGAGATCGCGCGGAGACGGTCCTCGACGCCGAGAGTGGAACGGGCCGCTGTCGGTTAGCTCCGACGACAGCACGCGGACGAGTGCACCGGTGTAGCGATCCGGATCAGGGGTCGGTCGCGGAGGTCGCTCGGTCCGTCGTGGGCTCCTCGAGCGAGCGATCGGAGGGGGAAAACGAGAAGTCGTTCAGACACTCTTCGACCGGTGGGAACGACGGTGCGACGTCGCCGGCGAGTTCGTCGGCGAGTGCGAGCAGCCGCGGTGACGGTGGCTCTTCGACGGCGGCGGCACCCGCACGGACGGCGAGTTCGAGGACGTCGCGTTCGAGGTTCGCGTCGATCGCGGCTGGGTCGGATTGTGAAGGTCGCGCGTCGACCTTCTGTCCGTCGTCGCGCCGAAGATCCTCGAGGTGAGTTTGGTCCCGGCCGAAGGACTGGACGGTTCGAACGGCCTTTCCGGCGGCGTCGGTTCGTGCGAGCAGGTAGAATCCGCGGGCGACGAGAATATCGGCGGCGAGGATTTCGAGGTCGGCCTCCGCTGCGATCGGTTCCGAGGACGTTGCCGTCCAGGGTTCGTCGTGAGCCAGCGTTCGGGTCAATCCCAGACCCTCGTAGATGAGCTGGACGCCGGCGGCGTGGGTGTATATCCCCTCGGTGTCGATCTCCACCGATTCGAAGTCGGCTTCGTCGGCCGCGTTCTCGAGAGGGGGCGTCGTCGCTCTGGCGGCGCTTTCGATCGTGAGGACGCCGGGGATCATCGATGCGTTGGCGAGCACGGATTCGACGAGATCGTGTAACTGCGGGGGTTCGACGTCCGCAACGGCCTCGAACGCGGCACGCCGACAGCTGTCGGCCTCTTCCATTGCCGGGACCTTACGAGGGGGGAGCCAAAGACCTTTGGAAAGGCTCGATTTGGAGGAGGCGGTCGAGATCAGAGGGACGACCGTCCGGCGCGATCCGGGATCGATTCCCGGCACGCCCTCGAGTGAGCGTCGTTGCCGACGTCGAAGCGTTCCGACAGGCGCGGTTTTTCGTTCATGCGTGAAAACGAGCAACGAAATGTGATTGGATGGCCAACAGTACTACACGGGGCGTAACTATTTGTGGGAATAGCAACGATTACTGCACAGAATGATCGACGAACGCATCGAAGAGAAGCGCGGCATCTCGTTCGCCGTCGACGAAGGCGAACAGTTCGAGGTAACCGATCCGGAGGGCGAGCAGGTGGCTGACCTCGTCGCGTTCAATCGCCACGATGTGAGCGAGCGGTTCTCACCGAAGTACTCCTACCGCCGCACGAACGCGCTCCGTCCGACGACCGGCGATACGCTCTACACCACCGAAGGAAACCCGATCCTCGAGTTCGTCGACGACGACTGTGGCGTTCACGACCTGCTGTACGCTCCCTGTAATCACTGGGTCGTCGGAGATTACTACGGCCAGACGGGCGAAGGTGGCTGTCGGGAAAACCTGACGGACGTTCTCGAACCGGAGGGCGTCCTCGAGCGGGACCTCCAGGAGACGCTGAACGTCTTCATGAAGTCGGTCGTCACGGATCAGACGACGGTCGAAATCGCGGAACCGGAGTCCGAACCGGGGGATACGGTGACGTTCGAAGCGAAACAGGACGTCATCGTCGGGATCGCCGCCTGTTCCGGGGAGTCGACCGTCAACGCCGACGAAACCAAACCGATCGACGTCACCGTCCCCGACGGGTCGGTCCTGCACCGCAACTACTCCTGATGCAGTGGGAGTAGCCGTCGAACGCGGGTGATCGGTGGACCGAATTTTCAAGGCGGTACTCATCAATTCTCGAGACGCTCATGATCGACCCACAGGAGGTGCCCCGGTTCGCTGGGGTCCCGACGTTCATGCGGAGCCCGCACGTGTACGACCTCGAGACGGCGTCTCCGGACATCGCGTTCCTGGGAGTTCCCTACGACGACGCGACGAGCTTTCGACCCGGTGCGCGCTTTGGGCCACGTGCGATCCGGCTGGCCTCGACGCTGCTCAAACCGTACAATCCCGTCACGGAAACCGATCTCTCACCCGTAACGATCGTCGATCACGACGACGTTCCGGTCGTTCCCGGCTACACCGAAGAGACGTTCGCTCGGATCGAGGCCCGCGTGTCGTCCGTCCTCGAGACCGACGTGTTCCCCGCCATCGCCGGCGGAGATCACTCGACGACGCTCGCGGTACTCCGGGCGGTCGCTGAGAAATACGGTCCGGTCTCGCTCGTTCAGATCGACGCTCACTCCGACCTGTGGACCGAGTACTTCGGAGAGCCGTACAGTCACGGGACGACCGTCCATCACGCGATCGAGGAGGGGCTGATCGATCCGTCGTCGTCGATCCGAATCGGCGAGCGCGGCGGTCTCTACGGGCCGGAAGACGTCGACCGTCACGACGACGCCGGCATCGAGTACTACCCGATAGACGAACTCGAGGACCGCGGGATCGAGGAGATAGGCGATCGACTGCGCGAGCGCGTCGACGGGCCGACGTTTGCGACCCTCGATATCGATGCGGTCGACCCCGCGTACGCGCCCGGAACCGGAACGCCGAGTCCCGGTGGACTCACCTCGCGCGAGTTCCTGCGCCTCATCAGGTCCCTTCGCGGGACGACGCTCGTCGGATTCGATCTCGTCGAAGTCGCGCCGCCGTACGACGACGCGGCCGGATCGACGGCGACCCTGGCCGCATCGGCCACGTTCGAGGCGCTGTGTGCAGCGGTCGACTCGAGCGGACCAGCCGGACGGCAATAGGTTGAATAGCCGCCGCCAGTGACTCCTACTATGACGATTTCTCCGGACCGCGATCGGCTCGTCGAGACGATGGAAGCGCAGGCGTCGATCGGCGCGACCGACGGTGGCGGGCTCCACCGTCTCGCGCTCTCCGAGGAGGACGAACGGGTGCGCGACTGGTTTTCCGCGCAAATGGACGCCGCGGGGCTCTCGACCCGAATCGACGAATTCGGCAACATGTTCGGTCGGCGGGAGGGAACCGATCCTGCCGCCGCACCGGTGTTGCTCGGCTCGCATCTCGATTCACAGCCCAGCGGGGGGATCTACGACGGTGCGCTGGGCGTCGTCGCCGCCCTCGAGTTCGTCCGAACGCTCGACGACGAGGGGATCGAAACGGAGCGTCCGATCGAGATCGTCAACTGGACCAACGAGGAGGGCTCTCGCTTTCAGCCGGCGATGCAGGGGAGCGGCGTCTGGGCCGGTGCACACGACAAAGAGGAGGAGTACGCGACGACCGACGAGGACGGCGTGTCGCTGAAAACGGCGCTCGAGGGGATCGGCTATCTGGGTGACGCGCCCGCGGAACCGCTCGAGGAGTACGACTCGTACCTCGAGTTGCACGTCGAGCAAGGCCCGTACCTGGAGGACGGCGGCCACCAGGTCGGCGTCGTCACCGGAATCGTCGGATTCGTCTGGGGTGCCATCACGTTTTCCGGGGAGCCAAACCACTCGGGATCGACGCCGATGGCACACCGGAGCGACGCCCTGGTCGGCGCTGCGGACGTGATCACGCAGGTTCGGCGCATCCCCTCGACGCTCGGTCCGCGAACCGTCGGGACCACGGGGTACGTCTCGGCCAGCCCGAACTCGATCAACATCATCCCCGGAGACGTCACGTTCACGTTCGGATTCAGGGATCCCGACGACGAGGTCGTCGACGAGGCGTTCGATCGCGTCCTTCTGGAAGCCGACGCAGCGGCGGACAGGGAAGGGCTCGACTGGCGCTTCGAGGAACGAATGCGCGTCTCGAGCGTGGAGTTCGCGGACCGGTGCGTCGACGCCGTCGAATCGGCGGCGACGAGCCTGGAGTACGACCGGACGCGCATCTTCAGCGGTGCCGGTCACGACGCCTCCCACGCGTCTCGCGTCTGCGATACCGGGATGGTGTTCGCCGTGAGCGAGAACGGAAAAAGCCACACCGAAGCGGAGTACACGAGCTGGGACGACTGTTACGCCGCGGCGAACACGCTGGCCAACGCGGCGCTCGAGCTCGCACGGCCGACCGATACCGCCGACTCCTAGCGACGCTCGCTCGAGCGGTTAGTGTGCGGGTGGGAGTCATAGAACGATTCCAATAGAATTCTTTTCGTCCCCGATAGACTGAACTACCCGTTCACTCCACGTGCAAACTGCTCGCTTCGCTCGCAGTTTCTACACGGGTAGATCGCTGTTCGAGACGCGCGACAGCGCGTCTCTCTGCGGTACGGCGAAGGCACCGTGAGCGTAGCGAGCGGTAACTGAGCCGTCTGTATCTTGCACGAGTGGTTGTGACACCAACCAGACACTGCTGTTTCGCTGTGTTCGATAAAAATCATCGGAATTATATTTATATGGAGGTTCCGGAAGAGTGGGTCAAGAAAACCCGGCAAATATTGATCCGTCTAATTTCATCGGCCTATAGCAGGCTAATCCAAAAGTTCCGAAAATCGCCGGAGAAGTGCTCCGTCTGGGATTTGAACCACCTGAAGACGGTCTCGCTCGCTCCGCTCGCGAGCGTGCGTCTTCCGTAATTCAAATCCTATCCGTGCGCGCTTCACTCACTTCGGTCGCAGTAGTGCTCCGTCTGGGATTTGAACCCAGGTCATCGGCTCGAAAGGCCCGGCTCCGCTTCGCGTCGCCGATCACGATTGAGCGGCGAATCAAACGAGGGAACCGCCTTTGAAGCCGGTTTCTCGGTCACTCAAGAAAGAATTATGCACTCATCATATATAAAGACCACTTTAGTAGCCCTTGGCCGAAGGCGATGGAGTTGCAGAGAGAACAAACGGACCTAATCAGTGACACCGACCGCTGGTATTCTGTGTTTTACAGGCTGTCGATCGAGAAGGCAGCCAGCTACCGCTATCGAGTCGGTCATCCCACGTGAGCAATAGCTGCGGACTGATCGTTGTATCAGCGAAGCCGCCTTCTCGTAAGGGACATTCGTCTATGGGTGCCACCAGCGCTGCCCGCATACCGTGAAAATCGATCCCGATTTCGGAGATGGTTGGTTAGCGGTTTCTCTCGTCAAGATTCACGGAGATGTTTTTCGTTTGGAGATACGAGTCGAGTGCCTCGAGACCTTTCTCACGGCCTATTCCGCTCTTTTTCATACCGCCGAAGGGTGTTTCGGTCGATCCGCCGAACCATTCGTTCACGTAGACGCTCCCTGCTTCGATCTCTCGAGCCATATTTAGCGCCTGTTTGATGTCGCGGGAAAAGACACCACCAGTAAGCCCAAACTCGACGTCGTTCGCGATGGTGATCGCCTCGTCGCGATCGGAGAACGGGATAACCGTGAGGACCGGTCCGAAGATCTCCTCCTGGGCGATTCGCATCTCGTTATCGACCGATGAGAATATCGTCGGCGGGATGAAGTAGCCGTCTCGATCGAGGGGGTCCCCGCCGGTCTCGAGCGTCGCACCCTCGTCAACGCCCATTTCGATGTATTCCAATACGGACTCGAAGTGTTCGGCGTGATTGAGCGGCCCCATATCCGGGTCGTCCGTTCCGGAACCGAGCGTGTACGATTCCGCACGGTTAACGATCCGTTCGATGAACTCGTCATAGATCGATTCGTGAACGAGCGCACGATCAGCCGCCGAGCAGATCTGGCCGGCGTTGGTGAAGATTCCCGTCGAAATCCAAAAGACTGCCTCGTCGAGATCCGCATCGGGCATCACGATGGCGGGATTTTTTCCGCCCAACTCGAGCGTTACCGGAGTGATCGTCTCGGCGGCGGATTGCATCACTGCCTCTCCCGTGGGTACGCTGCCGGTAAACGTGAGCTGATCGACGTCATCGTGTGATGAGAGGGCAACGCCCGGCTCTGCTCCGCCCGGAACGACGTTAATGACGCCATCGGGAACGCCAGCGTCTGCACAGATCTCCGCTAAGTGGAGCGCAGAGAGAGGTGTCGTCGGTGCCGGTTTCACAACCACTGCATTTCCGGCAACTAATGCCGGAGCCACACCACGAGCGGTAATACTCAGCGGGAAGTTCCACGGGATGATCTGTCCACTTACCCCGTACGGCTCCCGAGTCGTCAAATCGAGTTTGTCGTCGCCGAGCGGAATACTGTCTCCCTCGAGTTTGTCGGCGGCACCCGCGTAGTACTCGAAGTATCGAGCGGCCCCTTTGATGTCGTCGCGAGCTTGTGCAAGCGGCTTTCCTTGATCCCGACTCTCGATCGTTGCGAGTTCGTCCGCGCTCTCGCGGATGCGCTCTGCGATACTGTGAACGATCTGTCCGCGTTCGATAGGTGACTTCGATTGCCACGTGGAAAGCGATTCCCGCGCCGCTGCGACTGCACTATCGACGTCTTCGGATGTTGCCGCCGCAACCTGGGCGATTTCGTCACCCGTGGCGGGGTCCGTCGTCGTGAGATACTCTTCGTCCGATCCGTCCACGGATTCACCGTCGATGAACAAGTTATAGCGTTCTTCTGTTGCGATTGCCATCGGTATCACCAGCGGATTCGAGCGGATGCCCGTTGAGGAAAAACCCCGCTGTAAACGGACCAATGCATTCGTCCCTGATAATGGTATTCATCAATTCACCTATATGATAACCAATATGGGTTATATATTTGCCCAAATTGAACTAAAATGTGGCCTATGATAGTTAACTGCGTACTCGCAGCTGTGTCACCAACGTTCTCACGCAGCGGTGATACTCTGGGTGAAATGATGGTATCCAAAGTTATTTCAGCCAGCCACCTATCGAAGTATCTATGGAGATACAACGGAGGGAGTTCATCGCTGCGATCGGAAGTAGTGCTGCGGTCGGATTGGCTGGTTGTGCAGCTCTTGGTGGTGACGACGGTGATGGACCGGAGATTAGCGGGGAAACACTGACTCTTACAACGACAACGAGTACGTACGATACCGGACTGCTTGACGAACTCAACGCACCCTTCGAGGATCGATACGGCGTCACTGTCGATACCGTCTCACAGGGAACGGGTGCGGCAATTGAAACCGGGCGGAGCGGCGATTCCGACGTCGTGATGGTTCACGCTCGTTCGCAGGAAGACGAGTTCATGGAAGATGGCTATGCGATCAATCGTCGCGATCTCATGTTCAACGACTTCATCATTATTGGTGATCCCGATGACCCTGCTGGGATCTCTGGCAGTGATGATGCGGTCGAAGCGTTCGCACAGATTGCCGAATCGGAGTCCGCGTTCGTCTCTCGCGGAGACAATTCGGGGACGCACACCCAGGAACTCGAGATTTGGGAAGAAGCCGGGTTCGAAGGCGGAGAGTTCGGTGAGTGGTATCAGGAAGCCGGGCAGGGAATGGGCGAGGTGATCGTTCAGACCGGCCAGAGTGGAGGGTACACGCTCTCCGATCGGGGGACCTATCTCTCGATGATCAACGATACCGATCTCGAGATTCACGTCGAGGGGCCGGTCGAAGACGGTCCGGAAATACTTTCGAACCCGTACGGGATTTTCGCGATTAACCCTGGCGTTCACGACAACGTGAATTACGACCTCGCGATGGCGTACATCGGCTTCATTACGAGTCTCGAGGGCCAGGAGATCATCGAAGAGTACACCGTCGAGGGTGAACAACTGTTCTTCCCCGAAGCGATCGCAGAGGAACCGAACTTCCAACAGTACGTTCCCGAGGATTGGGACGGTTCGAATAGCGACTAAGAGCGATCGACGATGCCACTCGATCTACCGATACTCTCACTACTGTTCGTTGACTTTCCCTTCGAATGGAACTACATTCGGAGTATCATTCGGGTTTCGCTCTACGTGAGTATCACAGCTGTCGTGCTGAGTACGCTATTTAGTATTCCTGTCGCACTTCTTGTCGGCTTCAAAGACTTTCGCGGGAAGACGCTCCTCACGTCGATCATCAATACGGGAATGGGATTTCCAAGCGTCGTCGTCGGGTTGATCGTGCTGTTCACAGTGTCCAACGAGGGACCGCTCGGGTCGTGGGATCTCGTGTTCACGCCCGAAGCCATGATCATGTCACAGTTCGTTCTTGCCGCGCCAGTCATTACGGGCGTCAGTCTCGCCGCAGTGAGTAGCGTCGAACAGAACGTCCGCGATGCAGCATATGCGATGGGCGGGACAAAGATGGACGTCGCTCTCGTCACGATCAAAGAAGCTCGCTACGGAATCGCGACGGCAGTTCTCGCAGGGTTCGGACGAGCGATCAGCGAGGTCGGCTCCGTTCTCATCGTCGGTGGGAACATCGCTGGTTCGGACGGAACATCCGTTACGCGAACCCTCACGACCGCGATACAGCTCGAGGCGCGGCAGGGTCGCTTCGAGACGGCGATGATCCTCGGTGCGATCTTGGTCGTCCTCGTGTTGCTCGTCAATGCGATCGTCGTTCGGCTCGGGAACGGAGGTGGACGGTACGGATGACCCTCGAAGCAATCAACGTCCATCACGGCTACGGAAACGAAACGGTATTCGAAGGGGTATCGCTGACAGTGACACCGGGTGAAGTCGTCGGAATCATCGGCCCATCAGGAGTGGGAAAGTCCACGTTGCTTCGGTTGCTCGCACTCTTCGACGCTCCTAATCAGGGATCGATTTCGTACGAGAACGAGGACGTTTGGCAAGTGTCGGAACAGCAGCGTCTCGAGTACCGCCGACAGATCGGCATGGTGTTCCAAGAAGCGAGTCTCTTCGACGCGAGCGCTCGTCGTAACGCAGAGTACGGTCTCCGCGTTCGGCAATCATGGACCGATCGGCTTCGTCACGAACTCTCGAGTCTCGTCGGAAAGACAAATGGGACTGGTGATGCGATCGAGGCCCTCGATACCGTCGGGTTGCGGGAGAAAGTCGACCAGGACGCCTCATCGCTCTCTGGTGGAGAGGCCCAGCGAGTCGCGTTTGCCCGCGCTTTGGCTTATGAGCCGGATATTTTGCTCCTCGACGAACCGACGTCGGATCTCGATCCGCGGAATACGGCAGTCATCGAAGACGCGGTTCTCGAGGCGAAAAAGCGTGGGATCGGCGTTGTGATCGCAACGCACGATATGCATCAAGCTGAGCGGATCGCCGATAGAGTCGCAGTCCTCCTCGAGAACGACATTATCGAGGTTGGAGACACCGAAACGGTCTTCGAAAATCCGACTGACGAACGCACCCAGAAATTTATCGATGGTGAACTGATATACTGACAGACGATGCTCCTGTTCCATCTCTTCAGTCACTCGGTCGAGGTTATCAACGATGACGATTGAAAGGGAATATAGTACGAAACTCTCGGTCGATGGTGTCACGATCGAGCAACGCGACATCGAAATGCTCGACGCGATCGACCAGTACGGTTCGATGCACAAAGCAGCCGATGCGCTGGGACGGTCGTATGCACGATTGCAAAATCGCGTCGTCGAGATCGAAGAAGCCGTGGGGACAATCACGGAGCGACAGCGAGGCGGGAGCGGTGGCGGCGGAACCAAACTGACGCAAACTGCCCGAGAGCTGCGCCAGCAGTTCGATCGGCACGAAGCGGAACTCAACGGTGTTGCACAGGTAACGGAGTCCGTCTTTACGGGGACTGTCCGAGATCGATCCGGAGAACTTGCGACCGTCGATACTGACATCGGTTCGGTCCTCGCGCTGGTTCCCGAAGAGACGAGTGACGTCCAAATTAGCGTTCGCTCCGACGCAGTCGTCTTGACCGACCCAGACGAAGCGCCGCAAACAGACGGAACGAGTCTACGGAATCAATTCACTGGTACTGTTGACGAAATCGAACCCGGTGACGCGATCGTCAGAGTATCTATTCGACTCGGAGCGGACAGTACGATTCAGGCACTGATCACCAAAACCAGTTCAGAACGGTTAGCGCTCGAGCCGGAGCGAACCATTTCCGTCTCGTTCAAAGCAACGGCTGCACGAGCAACCTCGATCGAATCTCCGACTCGGGAATAGGGGGATCTCACCGCTATCGACTACGAGATCTCCGTCAGAACCACGGTTCGTTCGTCATGGGTGCCCAGAGCGTCGGCTCTCCTTTCGTCACGCCGTTTCTCGGACGAATGCACCGTCCGGGATTCGAACCACGGTCACACGACCTCGCTTCGATCGGCTGCGTGTTCTCCGATTCAAACCCCATCCGTGCGCGCTTTTCTGCGCTCCGCGTTGCTTCGCTCTGCTTGAAAAGTGCTCCGTCCGGGATTATGAACCACGGTCGCACGACCTCGCTTCGCTCGGCTGCGTGCTCCCCGATTCAAATCCCAGACCGTACGCTTCCTTCTTCACTCACTTCGTTCGTTCAGAAGAGTGCTCCGTCTGGGATTTGAACCCAGGTCATCGGCTCGAAAGGCCGAAATGATTGGCCGGGCTACACCAACGGAGCGTTCGCGTCGTTTCCGTTCCGACTTCGACGGCGGGTCCGTCTCACCGACGGAACGTCGTACGCACTCACAGGTTGCCGAGGCCTCATAAAAAGCGTTCCGTTCCACGTCCGTCGTGGCACAGACTGGCGTGCTCGAGTCACGAACCCGGCCGTCCGTCGATGGCGTGTCGCCGGGGTGCTCACTGGGCGGCGAACAGGTGGCCCTCGGTCGGGACGTCGAACAACCCGACGCGTGCGCCCGCATCGAGCCAGGCGTGGCCGTAGGAAAACGACGCCAGGGCGTTGACGGGGTCGTCGTTCTCGCGAAAGTGTTCGCCGTCCGCGAGATACGACGCCGCCATCTCGTAACAGTCGTCGGCGGCGTCGGCCATCGGGGTTCCCTCGGGCGGGGCGACCGTCGCCTCCTCGAGCGCCTCCGCGAGCAACTCGCCGTAGCGATCCGTCTTCTCTTCGAGATCCGCGGACATACTGGGACGTCGGGTCTCGCGGCCGTAAACGCGTCGACCGCGTCATCGGCTCCGGCGGGGTCGTACGGGGAACGCAAGCGGTTTACGCGCCGTTTCCCTACTATTCGATAGACAGATGAGCGACCAGCCTCGAGTCGAAATCTACACCAAGGAGGACTGTCCCTACTGCGAGAAAGCGATGGATCTCTTCGACAGCAAGGGTATCGAGTACGTGACGCACAACGTCACGACCGGGAAACGAAGGTTCCCGACCGATTGGAGCGAGGAGAACTCGAGAGAGGACAGCGACGATCTGTTCGAGGAGATGGTCGAGCGCGCCGACGGCCGCAAGACGGCTCCCGAAGTGTTCATCGACGACGAGCTGATCGGCGGCTGGGACGACACCAGCGCGCTCGAGGAGACGGGCGAACTCGACGAGAAACTCGGCCTCGAGACCGACGGCGACGACGAGGTCGAGCACCGCCCGCTCCTGATCGCGGGAACCGGAATCGCCGGACTGACCGCGGCGATCTACGCCGGTCGTTCGAACAACGACCCGCTGGTCATCGAGGGCGACGAACCCGGCGGTCAGCTGACGCTGACGACCGACGTCGCGAACTATCCCGGCTTCCCGGAGGGCATCAGCGGTCCGGAGCTGGTCAACAACATGAAAGCGCAGGCCAGGCGATTCGGTGCCGAACTCGAAAACGGCATCGTCGACTCCGTCGACGCCTCGAGTCGACCGTTCCGCGTCGAGTTGACCAACGGCGACGTCTACACCGCCGACGCGATCATCGCGGCCTCGGGGGCGAGCGCCCGGACGCTCGGCATCCCCGGCGAGGACGAGCTCATGGGGTACGGACTCTCGACCTGTGCGACCTGCGACGGCGCGTTCTTCCGCGACGAGGACATGCTCGTCGTCGGCGGCGGCGACGCCGCGATGGAGGAAGCGACGTTTCTGACCAAGTTTGCCGACACCGTCTACATCGCCCACCGACGCGAGGAGTTCCGTGCCGAGGATTACTGGGTCGACCGCGTCCACGAGAAAGTCGAGGCCGGCGAGATCGAGATCATGAAAAACACCGAAGTGATCGAGATCCACGGCTCCCAGCAGGCGGGCGTCGACCACGTCACCCTCGTCCAAAACGAGCGGGGCCATCCAACCGATCGGCTCGACGACCCCGAAACCGAGGAGTTCGAGTTCGACGTCGGCGCGGTCTTCTTCGCGATCGGCCACACCCCGAACACCGAGTACCTCGAGGGAACCGGCGTCGAGATGGACGCCGACGGCTACCTAAAGACCCAGGGCGGCGACGGCGGCGGCCAGACCGAAACCGGCGTTCCGGGTATTTTCGGTGCCGGCGACGTCGTCGACTATCACTACCAGCAGGCGGTCACCGCCGCCGGGATGGGCTCGAAAGCCGCCCTCGACGCCGACGAGTACATAGAGGAGAGAGAGCGCGCCGCGGCGGAGGGCGAAACCGAAGTGGCCGCGGCGGACGATTAGGGACGCAGTGCGGGTAGTTCCTCCGGCAATACCCGCCCAGTGCTGGGGATATATCTCCGGGGGAGTGGATATATATTATAGCAGAACGTAGTTCCGCGTATGACCAGCGATCGTGACCGGGACGACGGCCGTACTCAGGCCTCGATGACGCGCGGAGAGCGAGTTCGCGCCGCCGCGCGCACGCTTCGGACACCCCGTACTGCGTCGTGGCTCGCCACCGAAACGGACGTGTCAGCCAAGACGGCCAAAAAATATCTCGATCAACTCGTCGAGGACAACGTTCTCCGAACGACCGAGCAGGGCGGTCAGACGCTCTATTGCGTCGACCAGCTTATGGCAACCTATCGCGAAGTCGCTTCCCTCCAGCGCGATCACCATCGAGAGGAGCTCACCGATTCCCTCGAGTCGATGCGTGCCAGAATCACGGATTGGAAAGACGAATACGACGTCGAGACGCCGGGTGAGCTTCGGGCAAGCATCGCCGGCCTCGAGGACAGAGCGGAAGTCGAGAGACGTCGCGACATCGCCGGCGAGTGGGAGCATCTCGACGATCGTATTCCGGTCGTTCGAGCGGCCCTTAACGAATACGAGTGGGCGACGAAACGTGACGCACTCCCCGCGTGAGAATGGGGCTTCCAGGAACGATCGACAGTTCGGTTTACGAAGGGCTGAAAGACGTCTTACAACGATATCCCGTCATCACAGCTGTCGCATACGAACCGGATCGTATCGTCAAGCAGTTCCTTCGAGCACGGGTCGATCCGAGTCGTCTCGTGCCGCCGTCAGGCCCGGAGCCGCCGACGCTCGACATCGAATGGCGGTTCCTCGAGAACGAATCGTATTATCGGATCCACTACGCTGATTCGAACGCGGGATTCAACTGCGGCTGGCATCGCGACGATGATCACCCGGAGCTCGGACCGGTTCACTTCCAGTTCGATCATCCGGTGACCGGCGAACGCGAACCCGTCCACTTCGAGCAGTGCGTTCCAACAGAAATTCTGTGGACCGTTCTCGACCGGTTGTTCGAAGAGCGGATTCCGTCACTCACAAGCACCGTGTGAACGACTCCGACTCGTACGTGGCCGTTGGCGTCTCCCAGACGGGAACGCAGCACCTGCACGTTCAGCTACGCCGCCGAGAGCGCTGTACGCCTCGAGTCAGTCGCGGTCCCTGCCGAGTCTCGAGTCGAACCCGACCGGCGACCCGCGGAGGACGGCGGGCGAGACGCGACAGCCACAGGGCATCGCCGTGGCCTCGAGCGGCCCGAGGACGGACACTACGGAGATGCCCGCCCCACAGACCGGACAGTCGCGTAACGTCGCCTCGCGTCGCTCGTCGCTTGGCAGCGTCGCCGTCGGGACGTCCTCGTCGGTCATCGGCGTTCCCCGCGAGCGAGTCGGTGGGCTCGAGTCGGTCGCCGGCCCCGTGGAAGTCGAGGGACTGGATCGGACGGATTCTCGAGTCTCCAGTCTGCCGGCGGCTCGAGTCCGCGGTACGTCCGAAGGGACCGGACGGACTCGAGGCTGCGATGGGTTGTGGGACCGCGGCCGGTCTCGAGGTGGACGCGCGGTTCGAAATCGCGGTGAATGTCGGATTTATCGGTCGCTCGAGCGATTGATGGTGGCGAAAACTGGATCGCAATAGCTGGTTGTACCGGGCGGCACAGCGGTCGTGCGGGACGTTTATGATGGGTTGGGGTGTACGTATTCATGGCTCTGGATCCCCGATGGGATTTGGAAGCCACGTCTCGGGTGCTGATGACACCCGGGACATTTCAGCGCATGTCCCCTGCGGCGGGTGGAGCGTGGCTTCCGTTCTTATTGTCCACGTGTGTAGACTTATATCTATTGTAGTATTTGTGAATATATTTCTGAATGGGTCCTCGAGAACGCAGTGGACAGTGATGTCCTCGAGAGACCAACGTACAGAAATCGTCGTCGTGACCGAGAGCTATGCCGACGATTCCCGCATCTGTCTCACGCACCAGTCGTACAGTTCCTCCTGAAGTTCCTCGGACGTCTCACCGAACATGACGCCGAGACGGTAGCCGAGGTTCTGCCACGACAGTTTCGAAAAGGCGAGTTCACCGAAGTCCTCGTCGGCGGGATAGACACCGTATCGCCACCCGCGTTTGAACGTCTCGAGGCGCTGGTCGTCCGGGTCCGGATCGGTGCGCCCGTCCTCCTCGTACAGCAGTCCCCTGTTGATCTCGTGTGCGGGGTCGTCCCAGTCCATACGCGATTCATGGCTGGGTTTGACATGACTGTTGCGGTGAACGGAATGAGGTCCCGGTCGATTATCGAGTTCATCGCCCGATATCGCGCTTCGATCGTTCGATGCCGTGGTCGGGTCGCCTGACCGCGAGTCGATCAGCGCGGAGCGTCGTCACTGTCGAACGAAGCGGCGCAAAGAAATGGAGTGTGTCGCAAGGGCCGGCGAAAGCCGGTAGTTAGTTAGTTCCGATTAGTGCTGGCGGCGAAGCGCGAGCATCGCGGCTGCCAGCAGGGCAACGAGTGCGACTGCAACACCGAAGCCTGGGACACTGTCGTCAGAGTCGACTGGCTCGTCATCGGAGTCGTCGGTCTCGACTGGCTCATCGTCAGAGTCGTCGGTCTCGACTGGCTCGTCATCGGAGTCGTCGGTTTCTTCTTCAGTGTCGTCGGTTTCTTCTTCAGTGTCGTCAGTCTCTTCTGGCTCGTCGTCGGTCTCGAGCTCGTCGACGAAGAGCGCGTCGACGTCGTCGACCGTGCTACCGCCAACACGGAAGTCGACTTCGCCTTCGTCGCCTTCGTCACGGTCGCTCAGATCGACGGCTTCCGTCGCGAACGATCCGTCCGAGTCGATCTCGGTGTCATCGAGCGTGTGCAGGAAGCTTGGCGTGTCGCCAGCGTTCGTGATGCGGACGCTCGCGTCCGAACCCGGTGCGATGTTCGTCTCACCGGTGACTTCGAACTCGTCCGAGGTCTCGAGCTGGACGTTGTCGTCCTCGTCGAGGTTCTCGAACGTGGCCTCTGGCTCGACGATCGTGAACTCGGTGCTCACGGACTGGGTCGAGTCAGCGTTGAAGTACGGGTACGCGGCGTCGCCGTTCGCGCCACCGTCGAATGGCTCTTGAAGGTCAGCGAATTCGTAGCGGTCGTCGCTGTCCGTCTCGTACTCGAGTTCAGCGGTGAAGTCCATTCCGTCTTCAATGGAGCTGTCGAACGCGTCACTGGAACTCGTGTCGACGATGACGACGAACTCACCTGCATCCTGATCGGCGAGGATGAAGATGTCTTCGTCATCTGCACCATCGAGGTCGAGCTGAGTAGCGTCCTGGTTGCCCGTGGCGTCGTCAGCTTCGACTTCGAAGTTGATACCCTCACCATCGTTGTTGGTGAGCTCATCGAGAGTGCTGGCCTGGAAGCCATCATCGAGTGCGTCCCAGTCGTTGTCGTCATGGTCAACCATCGCGCCGTAGAGGCCGGTCGCTTCGGCCTTGATGACGAGACGGTCTTCTTCAGCGACGTCCGTGCGCTCAGTGACGATGTCGAGGACTTCGTCGAGTTCGTCATCCTCGTCAGCGTCGTCACCTGGAGCGACCCACGTACTGATGGAGTCGACACCGGGCGTCGTTAGATCGAGCGTGGCAAGGTCGAGCTCGTCGTCGAGTTCGGACTCGCCGTCGTCGTCAACGATGAAGTGTGCGTTGCCGTTTGCAGCGACATCGTAGTCAGTCGCCTGCAGTGGACGGGTCAGCTGGTAATCCTCGCCACTTTCGGTGTGGTGATCGTCTGCATCGTTGATCAGGTCGAGCTCTTCGAGGTAGTCGGCGTACTCGTCGATGTCACCGGGTCCATCGTAGTTATCGACTTCTTCGTCCCAGAACACAGCACCGGTATCATCTTCGAAGAACTCACTCTGGATTTCGTCGTCCTCAGAGTGATAGACTCGATCGATATCAGAGGTGTTCGTTCCGAGCGTACGGGTGTTGACCTGGAAGGTCGCTTCGTCGTTGTCGTCGTCGTCCTCGACGTGAACGATGTCGACGAATCCAGCGTCTTCGTCACCGATCTGGATCCACGCTTCGTCGGTGTCCTCGAGTTCGACGGTGAACTCGACGACGTCACCGGCGGTCTGCGTGTAGACGCTCTGATCGAACGATCCATCGACGTCTTCTTCAACAACGTTGATCGTCGCGGAGTCTTCAGCCGTCGTATCGACAATCTCGAAGTCGAAGTCGTACTCGTCGGCGTCGATATCCTGGAAGTTAACTTCTTCTTCTCTGTCGCTGATGTCGCTGAGAACGATCAGCTCTTCGTAATCGTCCTCGCTGTCATCGTACAGTGAGGCATTGAAGGCACCGAAGCCATAGTGCTCGTACCCCGAGTCGGTTGGCTCGTGATCGTCGTTGATCGTGGAGGCGTTAGAGACGCTCTCGTCGCGGATCTCGTCGTAGAGATCGTCAGCGTGGTCAGCATTGTCGATGTCGTCTAGCGTATCCGAGCCAACGCTGTCGTTGTTAACAAAGATGTTGAACAGCTCCTCGTCGTCGAGGTCACCGTCAGCACCGACGATTACCGAGTAGGAACCTCGGTTCGAGTCGATGTCGAGGTCGGTGGTGCTGCTGTCACCGTCGTTGACTTCGTCGTCATCGAACTCAACGTCGAGATCTTGGGTGGTGATCTCGAAGTAGGCGTCGCTAGCGTTTGCATCGGGGTCATGAACTACACCATTGTCAAATTCAACAACGGAGTTGTCGCCAGCATTGGTGACTACGTAGTCACCAGCATCGAGTCCGTCCGTTTCGTAAGTGTAGTTATCGTCTTCATCAGTGGAGAATTCGTCTTGGAGTCCACCAACGTCATCGTCGCTCGAATCGTACGAGCGGACTTGGTATTCATTATCAGGGTCGTCAGCACCCGTCAGGTTCAGGTGGAGCTCTTGCCCTTGCCAGTAAGTCGAACCGGAATCAAGGTCGTCGTCGGTCGCCGTTGCGGCGCCCGCAAATGCAGCGGACATGGCAACGACGGAAATGACCATAATCGCGGCCAGGAACACTGCGCGTCCCTTTTCACGATATGATGTTGTGTTTCGTGTACTCATGTTGTATGTTATGTTTCGTTGTTTTCGTTAGTTTGCGTGCGTTTCGTGGAGGCGACCATCGACTTCCGTCAACAACTCGTCGCGTTCCGACAGTGGCCACCCGGATAGGGGTGTTCGAGTCTCTTTCAACGTCTGGTATAAGTCTTGTGTTATTATAGATTTTAGTAGATATGTTGAAAAATAGCGCTACGGGGGCAGAGAGTTTCGTATAGCAGCGTCTGGGATCCATCACTACCGTTTATTTGAGATATCAATACGTCTGTATCAGAACACGTTTAGTAAATTCTAATAGGATAATAGACCAAATCTATCCTCGTCTATCGCTCGAGAAATAGTCAGACAGTACGGTCACAGGGTTGTTTTCCCACCACGAAACGTTCATCTACTACCAGAAGATATAAATATTACATCCCATGGTTCCGATTCACGTATCGTTATCGGGCCATCGAGAGGGACTCGTTCGGACGATACCGAGGAGTAAGCCACGCCACGGCTGGATCGCTCGAGTCCACGGAGACCGGCCAACGCGCGACCGATCGCCGTCTGCCCGACAGTTCGGAACGGACGGTCCCGATCGAACCACGCGATCGAATCCGTCGGCTCTCGAGCGATAGCGCTCGCGAAACCCACCAGCGACCCACGCTACCGTGTGACGAGGGTAGTTCGCACTGACAGCGACGATATCCGCTCGTTCGTTCGCGCGCGAGATTTAAATGGCCGGGGAAACCGACGAAGATGAGATCCGCGTTCACCCGTCGGCCACCGCCCGTGACCGGACGTCGATCATGATACCGTCGGATTCGAACTCGAGGACCATAGCCGTCGCGAGAACCGGAGTTCGTCACCTCGTTCGTGCGATCGATGCGTTCTCGAGCGGGGCATCGTGCTGTCGAGCGGAGCGCCCGCTCCGCCGGACGGCCATCACAAAAAAGGCAGTGTGTCGCAGGGCCGGCGTGAGCCGGTAGGTAGGTGCCGATCAGTGCTGGCGGCGAAGCGCGAGCATCGCGGCTGCCAGCAGGGCGACGAGTGCGACTGCGACACCGAAGCCGGGGACGGTGTCGTCGGAGTCATCGTCAGCGCCGTCGTCGGAGTCGTCGTCAGCGCCATCGTCGTCGGCACCGTCGTCGGTACCGTCGTCGTCAGCGCCGTCGTCGGTACCGTCGTCGTCGGTACCATCATCGTCGGCACCGTCGTCGTCATCGTCGTCGGCACCGTCGTCGTCATCTTCGATCTGATCGACGAAGAGCGCGTCAGCGGTGTCGATTCCGCTGCCGCCGATGCGGAAGTCGAGTTCGCCTTCGTCGCCTTCGTCACGGTCGCTGAAGTCGACGGGTTCCGTCGCGAAGTACCCGTCAGAGTCGATCTCCGTATCCTCGAGCGTGTGCAGGAAGCTCGGCGTGTCGCCGGCGTTCGTGATGCGGACGCTCGCGTCCGAACCCGGTGCGACGTTCGTCTCGCCGGTGATTTCGAACTCGTCCGAGGTCTCGAGCTGGACGTTGTCGTCCTCGTCGAGGTTCTCGAACGTGACTTCCGGCTCGACGATCGTAAAGTCAGTACTTACGGACTGGACGGTATCGGGCAGGAAGTACGGGTAGGCGGGATCGTCGCCGTTCGCGCCACCGTCGTACGCGTCCTCGACCGAATCGCCGTCGAAGACGTAGCGGTCGTCGGGATGGCTTTCGTACTCGAGTTCGGCGGTGAAGTCCATGCCGTCGTCGATCGAGCTATCGAACGCGTCGCTGGAACTCGTGTCGACGATGACGTAGAGTTCGCCGGCCTCGTTGTCTGCGAGGACGAAGACGGCTCCGTCTTCGGCGTCGTCGTCGAGTTTGAGCGAGGTCGCTTCCTGGTTACCCGTGGCGTCGTCAGCCGTGACGTCGAAGGTGATTCCGTCACCCTCCCAGTCGTCATCGTCGACGACGTTCCCGAGCGTCTCCGGCGAGAAGCCGCCCTCGAGTGCGCCGAAGTCCTCCTCTTCGTAGACCAGCGCGCCGAAGAGACCGGTCGCTTCGGCTTTGATGATCAGCTGGTCGTCCGCTGCGATGTCCGTTCGCTGCGTGACGGTATCGAGGACTTCCTCGAGATCGTCTTCTGCGTTCGCGTCGTTAGACGGTGCGACGTAGGTGTCGATCGAATCGACGCCAGGCGGCGTCAGATCGAGCGTGGCCAGGTCGAGTTCGTTACCGAGTTCGGATTCGCCGTCGTCGGTGACGGTGAACTCGTTCATCCCGTTGATGGCGAGATCGTAGTCGGTCGCCTGCAGCGGGCGAACGAGCTGTTCTTCGGCGTCGTCACCGAGACCGAGTTCGTCGACGTACTCGTCGAGGTGGTGCTCGGCATTGCTAGCGTCGAGTTTGTCGCCGTCCTCGTCGGTGAACTCGACCGCTTCGAAGTCGCCGTCAGTCTCGCCACCGTGTTCGATGATCATGCTCTCGACGGTGTCGTCTCCGGCGTCGTAGACGTCGCCGGTGTCGGCGTCACTGTTGACGCCGACCGCGCGCGTGTTGACCTGAACGGTCACTTCACCGTCGTCCTCGCTGTCTTCGATGTAGAGGATGTCGACGTAGCCCGCGTCCTCGTCACCGAACTGGACGAACGCGTCGTCGGTGTCCTCGAATTCGATCGTGAACTCGACGACGTCACCGGCGGTCTGCGTGTAGACGGTCTGGTCGAACTCGACGTCGACGTCCTCGTCGAGGACTTCGATCGAGGCGCTGTCTTCGGCCGTCGAGTCAGCGACCTCGAACGTGAGGTCGTACTCGTCCTCGCCGATGCCGTCGAAGTCGAGATCCGCCGCTCTGTCGTCGATGTCGTTGAGGACGATCTGGTCGTCTTCGTCGTCGTAGACGGAGGCGTTGAACTCACCGAAGCCGAACTCGGCACCGGGCTCGGTCGGGCTCAGGTTGTCGTAGACGGTCGAGACGTCGGTCTCGGTGTCGTCAGTGATTGCGTCGTAGAGATCGTCGACGCTCTCTGCTCCGATGGTGCTCATCACTCCGCTGTCGACGCTGTCGTTGTCGACGAAGATGGCGAACAGGTCCTCCTCACCGAGATCACCGTCGGCGCTGACGACCACCGAGTACGTTCCTCGGTTCGAGTCGACGTCGAGTTCGGTTTCGCTGTTGGCACCGTTGTTGACCTCGCTGGCGTCGATCGAGACGTCGAGGTCCTGCGAGGTGATCTCGAAGTAGGCATCGCTGGCGTCCGTTATCTCGTCCGCCACGCCACCGTCGAGTTTCACCGCGGAATCGCGGTCGCCCGCGAGCGTGATGACGTAGTCTCCAGCCTCGAGGCCGTCCGTTTCGACGACGGACTCGTTCTCGTCCAGCGAGAACTCGTTTTCGAGACCGCCGACGTCGTCGTCGCCTTCGTACTCGCGGATCTGGAGTTCCTCGTCCGAAGCGATTTCGGACGATGCGCTATCGGAGACGTCGGTGATTGCTAGTTCCTGTCCTTGCCAGTTGGTCGATCCCGAGTCGAGGTCGGCGTCGGCTGCCGCTGCTCCGCCGGCGAATGCGACCGACATCGCGACTACGGAAAGGACCATGATCGCTGCCAGGAACACTGCGCGTCCCTTTTCGCGATATGAATTTTCGCTCATGTATTGTGTTGTTATGTTTCGGATTTCGGTTAGTTTGCGTGCGGTTCGTGGAGGCGACCATCGACTTCCGTCGACAACTCGTCACGTTCCGACAGTGGCCACCCGGATAGGGGTATTTTAGCAATATTTTCAGTTTAAGCATAAGTCTTGTGATCGACTGTATTTCTAGATTTGAGTCTAGGAATAACAGCAAATCCAATCAAAATGCAGAATTTTCACTTGTTGATTCTACCCACAATAGTCTTCTGGCTATACACTTCGAGTTGACGCAGGTGACCGATCTAAAGTGCCACGACGCGACGGCGAGCAGGATCGATTCACTGGCCGCGATCTCGGTTCCTGGCTCCCTCCCAGACGGACGGGTCAAAACGAGAGACGGTCTACCGAAATACTCATTTAGGAGAGGTTGAACTAGTGTCATGTGGGATGGGCCCACGCTGCGTCCACTTACGCGAAGCGGGCGCTTGTCATGTAGCCGGCCGGGGTGTACTTTCGGGTAGGGCCAAAGTGTTCTCCTCGGCGGGTCTTTTCAAAACGGACGGTGAGCGAGTAAGCGGTATCCGTCGATAGCCGGATAGCGTCGGCAGTTCGAGAGCGAGACACATCGCTGTCGCTGCGGACGAAGCGGCACAAAAAAGGAACGTTCTGCAAGGCCGGCGTAAGCCGGTGGTTAGTTACCGATCAGTGCTGGCGGCGAAGCGCGAGCATCGCGGCTGCCAGCAGGGCAACGAGTGCGACTGCAACACCGAAGCCTGGAACACTGTCGTCGGAGTCGACTGGCTCGTCATCGGAGTCGTCGGTCTCGACTGGCTCATCGTCAGAGTCGTCGGTCTCGACTGGCTCGTCATCGGAGTCGTCGGTCTCTTCAGTGTCGTCGGTCTCTTCGTCAGTGTCGTCAGTCTCTTCTGGATCGTCGTCGGTTGCGAGCTCGTCGACGAAGAGCGCGTCGGCGTCGTCGACCGTGCTACCGCCAACACGGAAGTCGACTTCGCCTTCGTCGCCTTCGTCACGGTCGCTGAAGTCGACGGCGTTCGTCGTGAACGATCCGTCACTGTCGATCTCGGTGTCGTCGAGCGTGTGCAGGAAGCTTGGCGTGTCGCCAGCGTTCGTGATGCGGACGCTCGAGTCGGTGCCCGGCGCAACGTTCGTCTCGCCGGTGATTTCGAACTCGTCCGAGGTCTCGAGCTGGACGTAGTCGTCCTCGTCGAGGTTGTCGAACGTGACTTCAGGGTCGACGATCGTGAACTCGGTGCTCACGGACTGATCGGAGTCAGCTGGGAAGTACGGGTAGGCCGCTCCGTCGTGGCTGGAGCCAGCGCCACCGTTGTTCCACTCGTCGTCGAACTGGTAGCGGTCGTCGCTGTCCGTCTCGTACTCGAGTTCAGCGGTGAAGTCCATTCCGTCCGAGATGGAGCGGTCGAACGCGTCGCTGGAACTCGTGTCGATGACGATGTAGAGTTCGCCTGCGTCGTTGTCTGCGAGGACGAAGACGTCCTCGTCGTCAGCGTTCTCGAGGACGAGCGACGTTGGGTCCTGGTTACCCGTGGCGTCGTCGGCTTCGACCTCGAAGTTGATACCTTCGCCGTCGTTGTCGGTCAGTTCGTAGAGGGAGTCCGCTCCGAAGCCGTCCTCGAGAGCGCTCCAGTCGCCTTCTTCAGCGAGCAGTGCACCGTGGAGGCCGGTCGCTTCGGCCGTGATGACTAGCTGGTCGTCCTCAGCGATGTCCGAGCGCTCGGTGAGGAGGTCTCGGAGTTCGCCGAGGTCGTGTTCGTCAGCGTCGTCGGACGGTGCAACGTGCGTGCTGATCGAGTCGATGCCGGGCGTCGTCAGGTCGAGCGTGGCCAGGTCGAGCTCGTCGTCGAGCTCGGCCTCGCCGTCGCTGTTGACGATGAAGTGTCCGTTACCGTTGAGGGCGACGTCGTAGTCAGTCGCCTGCAGCGGACGGACGAGCTGGTCTTCTGGGTCGTCACCGTCCTGGATCAGATCGAGCTCCTCGAGGTACCACTCGAAGTCCTGGGCGGTTCCGTCGGTGTCCTCATCGTAGAACTCGGCGTCTTCGACTTCGTCGCCGCCGTCGTGGACGAGACTCTGGACGATGTCGTCTTCGGAGTGGAAGACGAGATCAGTGTCAGTGTCAGGTGCACCCGCGGTACGCGTGTTGACCTGGAAGGTCACTTCGTCGTTGTCGCTGTCGTCCTCGACGTAGAGGACGTCGAGGTAGCCAGCGTCTTCGTCACCGAACTGGATGTACGCGCTGTCGGTGTCATCGAGTTCGACGGTGAACTCGACGACGTCACCGGCGGACTGCGTGTAGACGCTCTGGTCGAACGCGGCGTCAACGTCCTCTTCGACGACTTCGATCGTCGCCGTGTCTTCGGCCGTCGAATCGACGACGTCGAACGTGAGGTCGTACTCGCCGGTATCGATGTCAGCGAAGTCGACTTCTTCCTCGAGATCGTTGATGTCGAGGAGAACGATCTGCTCTTCGTAGTCGTCCTCGGTGTCGTCGAAGAGCGCGGCGCTGAAGTCACCGAACCGGTGGTCGGGACCGGATTCAGTTGGTTCCAGATCCTCGTCAACCGAGGTGTTGTCCGTGCTTGGGTCGTCTCGGATGTTGTCGTAGATATCCTGGCCGTCCTCGACGAAGATGTTGAACAGTTCTTCGTCGTCGAGGTCGCCGTCAGCGTTGACGATTACCGAGTACGTTCCTCGGTTCGAGTCGATCTCGAGGTCAGTAACGCTGTCGTCGCCGTCGTTGACGATCTCGTCGTCGAACTCGGCGTCGAGGTCCTGCGTGGTGATCTCGAAGTAGGCGCTTTCGGCGTCGGACGCGACCGACGCTTCGCCGTCGTCAAACTCGATGGCCTCACTTCGGTCGCTCGCGTTAGTGATTACGTAGTCACCCGCGTCGAGGCCGTCGGTCTCGACGACCGCGTGACCGTCACCGTCGAGTGAGAACTCGTTTACGAGGCTTCCGATGTCGTTGTCGCCGTCGTACTCACGGATCTGTAAGTCGGCGCCGTCATCGACGCCATCGGTTTCTGTGATATTCAACTCCTGTCCCTGCCAGTAGGTCGATCCCGAGCTGAGATCGTCGTCAGTCGCCGTTGCCGCGCCGGCGAACGCAGCCGACATCGCGACGACGGAAAGGACCATAATCGCGGCCAGGAACACTGCACGTCCCTTTTCGCGAAGCGAAATTTCGCTTGTCATGTGTTGTGTTATTGTCGTGTTGGGTTGGTTTACGCGCTGTTCTGCGGAGGCAATCGCGGCTTACCTGCTTTGTGACTCGATGGTCGAATCATCGGTCTTTCGGGTAGGGGTACCCCATCGTACTAATCGTCTCGGTATAAGCTTTCTGTTAAACACTTCATTTGAGCTATGTGTAGTATAATCTCCTTACTTGACTCTAATATCCAATTACAGGGCCTGATACTAACAGGTAGGATCTAGTGACTGAGTGGATTCGATACACATATCAAATTTATAGTACTGGTCAGAAACGGATTCGGGTCCCGATTCGGTCGCTCGAGAAACGGAAAAAACATCCGGATTCGGCGGGGGACGGCGACGGAACTGGGCCGTCCGTTCTCGCAATCAGTCTCGATAGACCGTGCTCTCGAGGTAGGCCTCGAGTTCGGCCTGGACGTCCGCCGGCCACGCCGCGGAGTCGCTGGTGGCGCGGCGAAACAGCGCGCCGGAGACGATGGTGACGAGCATCGCCGCGACGCGTTCGGGATCGCACTCCTGGAAGTCCCCGCGATCGACGCCGGACTGGACGATTTCGACGACGTGACTCTCGAAGACGTCGTCGCTTCGGGTGAAGTGCTCCTGGTAGGCCTCGTCGTGGGTCGCCTGCAGTCGCAGTTCGACGAGCGTGGTCACGAACCGGTACCGGGTCGAAGACATCTCGTCGAGTCCCCAGTGGAGAAACGCCTCGAGACGGCGGCGCGAGTCGGTGATTTCGTCGTCGGTCATGCGCGCTTCGAACCGCTCGAGCATGAACGCGAGACACGCGAGGACGAGGTCGTCCTTGCTCTCGTAGTGGCGATAGACCAGCGAGGGGCTCTTTTCGAACTCCTCGCCGATGGCGCTGATCGTCAGGTCCGCGTACCCATGCGTGCGCAGTGCACGGTACGTCGCAGCGAGGATCTCCTCGCGCGTTCCGTCCGGCTCGTCGAAGAGGTCGGTGGCCACGGTACTCTCGAGAGTTGCGATGCGGATAGATAAAGGATGTGAATGAACGTTCAATCACAAAGCCTATGTGCTGGCTGACAAATCCCGTAGTAATGAGCGCTTACGCCCTCCCCGCGATTGGCACTCGAGGACGGAGTACCGACTGCGGTCATCGTGAGCCCCTCCGCGACGGTGGCTCGAGGTGTCGGTCGCGATGAACCGTGACGGACGGCTGGTGATCGCCGCCGTCGTTCTCGTCGCGATCGCGGCGATCGCAGCGGTCGGGATCGTCAGTGCGACGCAGGGCGTCGAACGCGGCGAGCCGAACATCGACGTCTATCTCTCCGATAACGAGGTACAGACCGGAACGACCGAAACGATCGAGATCGACGTCGGTAACGACGCGACGGTCGCCTCCGGATCGGGCGAGCAGGTGACGACCGCACGCGGCGTCAGCGTCGAGATTCAGGACGCGGGTCCGTTCGAGGCCAAAAGCGCCGAGCGAGCGATCGGTCCGATCCAGGACGGACAGGTGGCGACGGCTCCGATGGAGATCGACGTGCCCCGCGATATCGAACCCGGCGAACACACCGTCACCGTCAGGGTTCGATACGCCTACACGAACCGCGTCTCCGGCGGCGACGTCCAGCGACTGACCAAAAGCGAGCGCCACAGCGTCACCGTGGTCGTTCCCGACGAACCGCGCTTCGAGATCGACGACGTCGAGACGGACGTCGAGCCGGGCGGCAGCGGCGAGGCGACGATCGGCGTTCGAAACGTCGGCACCGAGACGGCCACCGATCTCAGGACCGCGATCTCGGGCGGGACCGGCATCTCGGTCGACGGCAGTACCGCGGAAGCGCCGGCCGAAGAGCTGCTGGGCGAGCTCGATCCGGGTCGTTCGACCGAGTTCACCGTCGACGTCGCGATCGAGGAGTCCGTCAGCGCGGGCGAAAAGCCGCTCCAGCTCGAGTTCACCTACCGGGACGAATCCGGAATCGAACGCCAGGGCGAGACCGAAACGGCGAGCCTCGTCCCCGCGTCGGAGCAGTCGTTCTCGATTTCGGACCTCGAGGACACCCTCTCGGTCGGCTACGACGGGGAGGTCACCGGCGAGCTCACGAACGACGGACCCCGGGCGGTCGACGACGCCGTCCTGATCGTCGAGCCGATGAGCGACTCGCTGTACGTCGAGGACACCCGATACGCCGTTCCCGAACTCGAGGCGGGCGAGTCGACGACGTTCCGGTATCCGACGGACGTCAGCGGACAGGCCGATCCGGGGCCGCGACAGCTTCGCTTTACCGTCGAGTACACGAGCGGGGATCGCTCGACGCTCACCGATGGACCGATCTCCGAACGCGTCGTCGTCGACGACGAACGGGACGAGTTCTCCCTCGAGACCGTCTCGGCGACGGTCGGTCAGGGCGAGACGAGCGATCTGGTCCTCGAGGTCACGAACGAGCGCCCGGAGACGCTCTCGAGCGTCGACGCGCGGTTGTACACCGATAGCCCGCTGGATACGACCAACGACGAGGCGTTCGTCCCCGAACTCGAGCCGGGCGAATCGGCCGAGATCCGCTTCGACGTGAGCGCAGCCGGCGATGCGTCGGCCGAACTCCACCCGGTCGAACTCGACTTCCAGTACGATACCGAACGCGGCGACACGGTCGTCTCGGACACCTATCTGCACCCGGTCGAAGTCGAGGCGGTCGAAGACGACGGCGGAACCAGTCTGGGTTCGATCCTGGTTCGAGGGATGGCCGTCCTCACGGTTGCCGGACTCGGAATCGGCTTCTGGTGGCGACGGCGGTAATCGGGATCGATGACCGACTTCGATCGTTCAGACGGCGGCGAGGACAGCGACCCGAGAGCCGACGGTTCCGACGCGAGCATCCGAGCCAACGGCGTCGCCACGGCGTCCGACGGGGACGGCGAGATATCCCCGGATGGAACGGACGCGGACTCGAGCCGATCGAACGACGGATCGTCGTCCGACGGCCGGTCCCGGTTGCCCGGTCTCGCGAGCGTCGGTACTGCCGTCTTCGATCGGATTGGCTCCTCGAGCGAGCCCGACGACGGTGGTCGCAAACAGGATCCGTTCACCCGGCGGGTTAATCCGCTCATTACGAATCGGCCCTGGACGGTCGTCGTCGTCTTCCTCCTCCTGACGGGCGTTTTCCTGGGTGGTGCCGTCCTCGGCGGCGGCGGACAGGAGGCCGGTGCCGATCAGTTCACGGAGGACACCGAGGCCCAGCAGGCGTTCGACGACATGCAGGAGAACTTCGGTGACGACGGCCGTGAGAGCGGCGGAACCACCGCTCAGCTGTTCGTCGAGGACGAGCGCAACGTCCTCTCGAAGCCGAACCTGTTGCGCATGCTCGAGTTTCAGGATCGGATCGAAACGAGGGACGACCTGCGGGTGTCCTCCTCGACGAGTCCGGCCTCGCTGACCGCCCAGCAGCTCGATCCGACCGCGGAGACGGCAGAAGAACAGTATCGCGTCGTCGACCGCGCCAGCCAACGGGAGATCGACGCCGCGATCGCGGAGGCCGACGACGCGGCGGGACTTCCCGTGAGCACGGATTTCACTCGAGAGTCGGCGTCGGCGACCGTCGCACAGATCGCGGTCACCTACGACACCGCGCCGCGGTCGGATACGAGTGACAACGCCCACCTCCAGTTCGAAACGCAGGACCTGGCGAACGAGATCGACGGCTTCGACACCGACGAGAACGTGGTCATCTTCGGCGATGCGATCCTCGACGAGGAGATCCTGCAGCTGCTTGGCGACACCGCGATCGTCGTCTTTCCCGCGGCGCTCGTCCTGATCATGATTTTCCTGACGATCGCCTACCGGGATCCGATCGATCTCGGGCTCGGGCTCGCCGCGCTCGTGATGACGCTGATCTGGACGTTCGGATTCATGGGCTTCGTCGGTATCCCGTTCTCGGACTCGCTGCTTACGGTCTTTCCGCTGTTGCTCGCCGTCGGCATCGACTTCGGGATTCACATCATCAACCGGTATCGGGAAGAACGGGAAACGGGTGCGGCGATCGGGGACGCGATGGGGATCACGACGGGACAGCTGACGACGGCCCTGTTGATCGTCACCATCACGACCGTCTTCAGCTTCGCCGCGAACGTCGTCAGCGAGATGACCCGCGACTTCGGGATCGTGGCCGCGTTCGGCATCATCTTTACCTTCCTCATATTCGGCGTCTTCTTACCCGCCGGAAAGGTCGGATTCGATCGCCTCCGCGAGGGGACTCGGTTCCCGAAGTTCGGATCCAGGCCGCTCGGAAACGAGGAATCGGTCCTCGGCCGCATCCTTCCAGTCGGCGTCGAAATCGCCCGCGTCGCCCCCGTGATCTTTCTCGTCGCGATACTCGTCGGCGGTGCCAGCGTCGCTGCCTACGGCACGGGTGTCGACACCGAATTCGACGAGGAAGCGTTCTTCCCGGACGAGGATCGCATCGAGCAGTACGAGTCGCTCCCCGGTCCGCTCGCACCGGGTGAGTACACGTTCATGCAGGTTCTCGACTACATGGAAGAGGACTTCGAACAGGGGATGGACGGGACGGTGACGGTGTATATCGACGACCGAAATCTCCGATCCGACGGTTCACTTCGGGAGATCGATCGATCGCTCCAGAACCCGTCGGACGCCTTCGAGGCGGACGGAAGGCAGGCGGACGCCGACTCCATCCTCGGCGTGATCGAGTCCCAGAAGGCGGCCGACCCGCAGTTCGCGGGAACCGTCGAGCGATACGACTCGAGCGGCGACGGGATTCCGGATCGGAACGTCGACGTCGTCTATGACGAACTGTTCGATTCCGACGCGGGCGACGAGGCTGCGGATCGACTGACGACCGACAGGAGCGCGTCGAGAATCGACGTTCGGGTCGACGTCGACGCCGAACAGGACGAAGCGGTTCACGCCGCCAGAGAGCTCGCGGCGGACATCCGCCTGGACGCGACGGCGACGGGCCAACTCGTCATCTTCGAATCCGTCGTCGAAGAGATCTCCGACTCGGCGCTCAGGAGCCTCTTCGCCGCCTTCGTGCTCACGGCGATGTTCCTCGTCCTCTCGTACTGGTGGCTCGAGGGACGGGCAATTTACGGCGTGCTCAACCTCGTTCCCGTCTTGCTCTCCGTCGCGTTGCTCGCCGGATCGATGCGCTACTTCGGCGTTCCGCTCAGCCCGATCAACGCGCCGATCCTCTCGGTGTCGATCGGACTCGGCGTCGACTACACGGTTCACTTCATGCACCGCTTCGTCGACGAGTACGAGAGCGGCAAGGAGGTCCACGACGCGTTGCTCGTCACCGTCCGGGGAACCGGCGGCGCACTCACCGGGAGTATGCTCACGACGGTCTGCGGTCTCGGCGTGTTGTATCTCGCGTTGATCCCGCTGATCATGGAGTTTGGCCTCTTGCTCGCCCTCGGGGTCTTTTACGCCTGGCTCTCCTCGATCCTCGTCCTCCCCTCGACGATCGTGGTCTGGGATCGCCTCGAGAACGGATACGAGCTACGCGACCGACTGCCGTGGGACGCAGACCGGTCGTAGCCGTCGACTCGTCCCGACGGGCTCATACGGTTTGCTGTGACTTTTAACCGGAGCGACCGCGAGCCATCCTGCGGTCGCTCCGGTAACGACTCACAGTAGACCGTATCAGAACGGAAACAGCGAATCCGCGTCCGGATCGCGTTCTAACAGTTCGATCTCGTGGCCGTCCTGATCGGTCGTAAAGGCGTACATGTCGTCGTTGCTCCCTGGATCGCGATACTCCGGCGCGTCACGCTCCATCAGTCGCTCCCAGTCCTCCTCGAGGTCGTCGACGCGGACGCAGAGGTGTCCCCAGGCGTCGCCCGTCTCGTAGCTCCGGCCGTCGTAGTTGTAGGTCAACTCGACGGACATCGCCTCCTCGGCCGCGTCTCGAGGCTCGACGAAGTAGTTCGCGAAGCTGTCGGATTCCCAGCGACCGACCTCGTCGTACTCGAACTTGCGCGTCCAGAAGCCGAGCGCCTCGTCGGCGTCCTCGACGCGGATCATGGTGTGATCGAGCGACCACAGCGCCCCCTCGTCGGGGTCGCGCTGGACGATTTCGATCTCGTGACCGTCGGGGTCTTTGACGAAGGCGTACCGACCGCCGCAGGACTCGGGGTCGCGATAGTCCTCGACGCCCTCGTCCATCAGCTGCTCGTAGTACGCCTCGAGTTCGCCCTCGGGAACGCGAACCGCGACGTGTCCCCAGGCGTCCCCGACCGCGAGTTCGTCGGTTCCCTCGTTGTGAGTCAACTCGAGCAGCGCGCCCTCCTCGTGCATCTCTTCGGGGCCGAGGTAGACGATGGTGAAGCCGTCGCCCTCGTGGCGGTCTTTCTCCTCGTACTCGAGGTGGCTCTCGTACCACTCGAGTGAGTCCTCGAGGTTCGAGACGCGGACCATGACGTGATCGAGCGTTCCGTCCATGGGTGTGTCCACGAGAACTCGAATCAAAAGCGTGGCGGAGCCGGGTATCTCAACCTGAACCGGCCCGTCCAACTCGAGGCGCTCGACGGCTCCCGCGATATCGAACCGACGGTCGAGCCCGTCAGCGCGGCTCGAGTCCGACGCCCTCGGCCAGAAGTTCGTGCGAACGAAGCGCGTGATCGTGATCGGCGACGACGTGCTTGATCATCACTTCGTCGACGCCGACGCGGCCGGCGAGTTGCTCGAGCAGCCCCGCGAGCGTGTCCGGGTCTCCGGAGATCGTCTGTGGCCACTCGTCGGGACCGAGCGTGGCGGGCGTCGGCTCGGGAACGCCGCCGAGTTCGTCGACGGCCTCCTCGACGGACGGAATGCCCTCGAGAGCGCCGCGTTGCAGTCGCCTGTAGAACGCCTCGGAAACCGCCCGTCGTCGCGCGGCCTCCTCGTCGGTCTCCGCACAGATCGCGTCTACCGCGATCATTCCGTGGGGTTCGTCGACGCTACCGGCCAGCTCCGTCGACCGGAACTGGTCGCGGTATTCCTCGAACGCGTTCGCGGCGAACTGCGGCCGGATAAACGCCGCGAAACAGTACCGCAAGCCGAGTTTGCCAGCGATCGCCGCGCTCGACGGCCCCGATCCGAGCACCCACGGGACCGGCGCGGACTCGCTCGAGCGCGGGATCTCCAGGTCGCCGTAGTCGTGGCCGTCGGGGTAATCGTCGAAGAGGTGATTCACGACCGCCGTGATCTTCTCGGCGTGGTCCTCGTCGGGGTTCTGGACGTGACGCTCCGTCTCGAGGGCGCGGTCGGCGGCCGGCGACCCGTTCGCCCGGCCGAGCCCCGCGTCGATTCGACCCGGTGCGAGTGCGTCCAGCGCGCCGAACACCTCCGCGACCTTGAACGGGCTGTAGTGGTTGAGCAGTACCGCCCCCGAGCCGATCCGGATCGAGTCGGTTTCGGCGGCGAGGTGGCCGAGCAGTACCTCGGGCGTCGTTCCGGCGTTGATGTCCGCCGTGCCGTGGTGCTCGGCCACCCAGAATCGGGAGTAACCGAGGCGTTCGGCCTGTTGTGCGGACTCGACGGTGTTCGCGTAGGCATCGGCTGCGGTACCGTCGTCTGGAACCGGCGAGAGGTCGACAGCGGAGAGCTCCATACACCCGGATTGGGGGACTCCAAGAGATAATGGTTTGGCTCTGCCGTCCGGGATGCCGGTTCGACTCCACTGGCGGGGACGACCGACCGACTCCGTCGTCGGCCACGGCGGATCGGCTAGGGGATCGATCGAGAGACCCGGATAAATCTAGCGGGGCCGGCCCGCCGGAGGTCACCGACGGAGAATCAGCTTCAGCACGTCCTCGTCCTCGAGGACGTGATCGGTGCCGACCTGTTGTTCGTCGTGGGTCGCGCTGGGACCGGTGACGCGGGCGAAGCGAAACCGTTCTTCCATCTCGCCGCCGAGGTTCTCGATCGCCTCCCCGACGGTCGACCCCGTCTCGATGACGAGCGGTTCCTCCCAGTCGATCCCGCGGCTGGGTTTGTTCATGTACACCCGAATAAGCCCCAGATTCTCCCAGAGCCGATCTTTGAGCGCGTCGAGGCCGCGTTCTTTTTCGGCGCTGATGAACGTCACCTCGTCGGGATCGAGGTCGCGGTCGCGCAGCTGGTCGTCGACCGTCTCCTTGTACTCCGGCTCGATCAGGTCGACTTTGTTGACGCAGGTGATCGAGGGGATGTACTCGCGATTTTCCATCAGGCCGTCGATCAGCCGGTCGATGGTCACCGTCTCCTGGAGGTTCAAAACGGCGTTGACGTAGCCGTGTTCGCGGAGCACGTCCGAAATCGTCTCCTCGTCTAGATCCTGATCGGCGCTCGAGGTGATCTTGATGCCGTCTTTGATCTTCGGCCGGACGGTAACCCGGGGCGGCTCGCGGTCGACGCGGATGTTGATGTCGTAGAGCTCCTCCTGGAGCCGGTCGTACTGGTCGATCTCGAACACCGAGAGGACGAAGACGATCAGGTCAGCGTTTCGGACGACTGCGAGGACCTGCTGGCCGTCGCCCCGGCCGCTGGCTGCGCCTTCGATCAGCCCGGGCACGTCGAGCATCTGAATGTTCGCCCCGCGGTGGCTGAGCATTCCGGGATTGACGTCGAGCGTCGTGAACTCGTAGGAGCCGATCTCGCTTTCGGCGTTGGTCAGCGAGTTCAACAGCGACGACTTTCCGACGCTCGGAAAGCCAACCAGCGCGACCGTCGCATCGCCGTGTTTCTCGACGGAGTAACCGCCTCCACCCCCCGACGAACTCTGGTTCTGGAGTTTCTCTTTTTTATCCGCAAGCTTCGACTTCAGCCGGCCGATGTGGGCCTCCGTCGACTTGTTGTAGGGCGTGTTGGCGATTTCCTCCTCGATTGCATCGATCTCCTCCTCGAGCCCCATTTGTCTGTATCCAGCCGTCCGCGCGGAAAAACACTTTCCATGCGACCCCGCGGCGACGCGAGTCGCAGGGGGAAACCCGAGCAGTAACGCCGCCTCGAGCGGGAGCGATCCGAGAATCGTCGGATGCCGCAGTCGGGAAGTCGCCCGGACTTATGTCGTCTCGGGACGACGACGGGGTATGGAGATCGAGCTTCGGTTCTTCGCGACCTTTCGCGACGCCGTCGGGCAGAAGGAACGAACGGGAACGTTCGAGGACGGTGAGACCGTCGGGGACGTTCTCTCGAGTCTCGAATCGGAGTACGAGGGACTCGAGGGGCAGCTGATCGAGAACGGGGCGGTTCGGGATCAACTGAGCGTGTTGAAAAACGGTCGTGACGTGGTGCACATGGCGGGAACCGAGACCACGCTCGAGGACGGCGACGTGCTGTCGGTGTTCCCACCGGTCGCGGGCGGCTGCGTTTCGAGAGGGATATAGGCGCTCTCGCCGTTCGAACCGTCGTGGTCGAGAGAGACGGAACCGGACTCGACGAGGACGGAGGGGCGGAAGACGTCGGTCTCGGTAGAGACGATGAGACGGGCGATGGCGGTCCCGAGAAGCCGGACGCACACCGCGAGCAGCCGGTCGACGCGAACCGAGAGCCCGTCACGTTCGGTCTCGAGGGTCTTCGAACGGGGTTTTTGACGGCGACACCGGTCGCGCTCGGGGTCGGCGGATACGGGATCGCCTTCGGGGTGCTTGCCCACCAGGCCGGCCTGAGCGTGGCCGAGGCGGCACTGATGAGCGCGACCGTGCTCGCGGGAGCCTCGCAGATCGTCGCCGTCGAACTCTGGGCGGATCCGATTCCGGCCGCGACGATCGTGTTCACCGTCTTCGCGATCAACCTCCGGTACTCGTTGATGGGTGCCGCCTTGCAGCCGTGGTTTCAGCACCTCTCACCGAAGCAGATCTACGGGAGTCTGGTCGTCATGGCCGACGAAAACTGGGCGCTGACGATGCGCGAGCTGGCCTCCGGGAGCGGACGGGGCGCGTTCCTTCTGGGAAGCGGGATCGCGATGTGGCTCTGTTGGGTCGCCTCGACGGTTCTCGGAACGATCGCCGGTAGCGCCGTCGGCGATCCGGCCAGGTACGGCTTCGATTTCGTTCTCGCCGCCGTTTTCGTCGCGCTCGCGGTCGAACTCTGGGACGGACGGTCGTCGCTTCACCCCTGGCTCGTCGCGCTCGTCGTTTCCGTCCTCGCGGCCCAGACGATTCCTGGCCGGTGGTATATCCTGCTCGGTGGACTCGCCGCGGCCGCGCTCGAGGTGATCCGGTTTGACGGCTGAGTCGCTGTCGCTCGATCCCGTCGTGGTCGGCGTCGTCCTGGCGATGGCCGTCGTCACGGCGGTGACGAAAGTCGGCGGAATCTGGCTCGTGCGCCGCGTCGAGGTGAGCGAGCGACTCGAGGCCGGACTGTCGGTGTTGCCGGGCGCGATCGTGATCGCGATCCTGGCCCCGGAACTCACGGCGGGAGGTCCCGCGGAGTGGGGGGCTGCCGGCGTCGTTCTGATCGTCATGTGGCGAACCGAGAGCATTCTGCTGGCGCTGTGTGCCGGCGTGCTCGGCGTGGTCCTCTTTCGAGCCGTCGTCTGACCTGCGGCCGCGGTGTCGGTCTCGACCGAACGCGCTTTTATCGGTCCAGCGCCCGAACCGGGGGTATGGAACCGTCGACGCGTATCGAACGGTCCTTCCGAGGGATCTCGGAGCGACTCGCGATCCGGTATCTCCGAAATTTAGGCGGCGAACGGATCGACGACGACGTCGTCGAAGGAGCGGACTGGCGGGCGACGGTCTCGTCCGAATCGGTCACCGTCGGTCCGACGCTGTCGCTCACCGAGGTGACCGTAACGTTCGAGGGAACCGACGACGACCTCGAGTCGCTCGTCGAGCGCTTTGCACGGAAGGCGATGCGCGCGGGTGGCTGAGATGGCCGCCAATCCGATCGACGGCCAGATACTGCTTCTCACCGCCGCGAAAGCGAGCGTCCCGCCGGTGAGATTACCGGATATAGTCGAGGTCGGGCAGGCGCACCTGTGGTCGAACCGCGAACGGTACCGCCGCGAGTACGAACGCGTCCATCGGGGCGACGAACTCGAGGCGTTTCTGGTGCCCGACGATCACTGGGACGGACTCGGAACCGAACTGGATCTCGACGACCGGGAGCGCTCGGCCGTCCGTCGCGCACATCAAGAACAGTTCCGCCGACTCGGCCGTCGAACCGACCAGGAGGAGGCGTTCGAAACCGCCCTCGAGATCCGCGATGCGGTACTCATCGCGATCGAATAACGGCGGTCCGCGATCGCGGCGAACCGACTCCCGACGGGCATATCGAAGAGTCCCGTCGGCCTGACACGAACTCGAGCGCCGGGATGGCAACTATAAAGAGACCGTTTCCCCTTTTGCAAGCCATCGAGACGATGGCTATCAACCAGGAAGTCGAAATGACCGACGCCGAGATCGACGAGTTCCTCGGACGGAACGAAACCGGGGTGCTGTCGCTCGCGCGATCGGACGATCCGTACGCGATTCCGATCTCGTACGGATACGACGCGAGCGAGCGTGCGATCTATCTGCGGTTGGTCTCGACGGCAGAAAGCGAAAAGCGCGACTTTCTCGACTCGGAACCCGACGCGCGTCTCGTCGTCTACGACGAGGCGCAATCGACCTATCGAAGCGTAATCGCAACGGGAGCGCTCTGTAACATTCCCCCGTCCGAACTGACGCCGAACGAGATCGCTCAGTACGGGCAGGCGAAACGGCCGCTGTTCGAGATCTGGGCGCAGGGAACGGACGAACTCGACATCGAGTTGTACCGGCTCGCGCCGGTCTCGCTCGAGGGCCGCCGGACCGACGTCGAACGCGAGGAATAAGATCGGAGTTCGCTCACGACGTCGACTGAGTTTCCGCGAACGCCGACGAGGTGACCGATGCGCCACAAACCGGACAGCCGTGTGTCAACGTGGCCTCCCGCATCGACTCGTTGACCTCGATTTCCTGGCCGCATTCCGGGCACGTAAATTGGTGTCTACTCATGGCGGGGTTCGTCTCGTACGTTTGAACGGTACCTGACTACGCTACTAGCTGTGCGATCGGTATATATAGGGTTGCGGTTCGATGTCGAAATTGCGGAGGTTCCGAAGCTTTCTTTGAGATCGGATCACCTCGCGGCGGCGTTTCGTGCGGCCGTACCGATTACCGGTGCAACCGCAGCGGGTTGACGGTTGCTGCGGTACTGGCGGGTACGGATCGTCTCACTCGACGCCGGTGGACTCGCCGTCCAGAATCGCGTCGAGTAGCTTCGACTGCGCCGCCGCGAGGTGTTCGGCGAACGTCGCCCCCGTGATATCGAGTTCGGCCGCAACCTCGCCCGCGTTCGATCGCTTGGGATGATCGAAGTAGCCCATTCGGTGGGCCGTCTCGAGGACTTCTCGTTGGCGGTCGGTCAGCGTACTCCGGTCGACGAACACGAGGTTTCCAGCCGAGTGCTCCTGTTCGGACTGGAGCAGCCGTTTTACGTCGAGCGTCGGGTACTGTTCGATGAGTTCGCCGATAATCGACTGGAGTCCCTCCATATCGGGTGCGTGAAACGTCAGGTGAAGCGACGAGCCGCGGGCTCGAACCTCCGTCACCGGACAGTCGAAGCGCTCGACCGATTCGCAGGGACATCCTCGGCCGAGCTCGCGATCGAACCGGTAGACGGCACTCGAGCCGTACGAAAAGATCGTCGAGAGGTCCGCCTCGACGTCGACCTCGTCCGGAGCCGTCTCCGCCTCGAGGACGAACTCCTCGGTGACGCGATCACACGCGACCGGGTTCGTACTCTTCGAGACCGAGTGGACGTTCCCGTCCGTTTCGCCGGCGACCGCCGTCACGACGCAATTCGGCGGGTCGTCGATCGTCACCTCCGCACGAATCCCCGAAGCCATCGCCTCGTGAATGGTGGCTCCGATCAGGTAAACCCTCCGTCCGCTCGATCGCCAGGTTCGGTCACGCGCGGTGCGAGCTGTCGGTACTCGACCGATCGGCCGACGTTCCGGACGCGGAAATAGTCGACCCGATATAAACCACCCTGTATTTAGTGGGATTCGTTTGGTGGAGCGGCGGTCGGTACTAGCGAGTGAACGATGTCTGCGACGAACCCCAACGCGACGCGAGGATGTCCGAGCGACGACTCCCCTATCGATCCCCTGGCCGTACTGGGCGCACTGGACGACGACGCGTGTCGAGCGATCCTCGAGGCGACGAGCGACGAATCGCTGACCGCGACGGAGCTTTCGGACCGCTGTGACATTCCGGCGTCGACGGCCTATCGAAAGGTCGAGAAACTGGCCGACGCCGGTCTCGTCGAGGAACGGGTTCGGATCAACACCTCCGGAAAACACGCGACCGAGTACCGAAAGTCGTTCGACGACGTCGTCGTCTCGGTCGCGGACGGCGAAAGTATCGAAATCGAAATGACGAGCGCTACTGTCGAATCCGATGCGGCGTCGCCCGTCGCCGGCGACTGATACGGTCTTGCGCGTTCCGCGAGCCGCCTGCTGGTGACTGGGTCACTGGTTTTCTCTCCTGACGAGCCAGTCGACACCCGCGGCGACGGGTCGTCGGAGCGTCGCGTAGGCGATCGAAACCACGAGCATTCCGACGACGAGCACCTGAACCGTCCCGTCGAACACGAACAGCGCGGGCACCGCCAGTACTGCCGACAGCGCGAGGTCGCCGGGTGAGCCGTCGTAGCCGATCCACCGCCGAGGCTCGAGCCACTGGCCGTGATAGTGGCTGTACACCGCCCGGTTCGACCCCGCCTGCCAGGGTTTCAACTCGTGGCTGCCGCCGACGCAGTCGGCAACGGAGTGGCCGGCGGCCGCGAGGACGAAGACGGCCAGAGCGACGGTCGCGGGTCCGGGGACGACCACCGCGATCAACAGCGTCGGAACGGCGAGTGCCGAGTAATAGACGGGATAGTGGAGGGTCTTTCGGTGATCCGCGACGACGTCCAGGTCGGGAAAGAGACCGCCGAGTATCGCTGCGAACGCGGCGACGGCGGCGAACTGCGGGGCGATCAGCGCGACGATCGCCGCGAGCACGAGCCCCGCGAAAACGTGGGTCGTGGCCATCATGAGATCCGATACGAACGACGGTCGCATATGCTCGTCGGAACGCTCGCCGGCCGGAAACTCGAGTCCTGATCTTCGACTCCAGAGTCGGAGATCGTCGAAAAATCACGGCCGGTCATCGAACCACGAGACGGGTTCTTCCCGGCCGGTCCGTCGGAGGAATCGGGTTTAGTCGTCGCCGGGTGCGGCTGCACCGCTTTCGCCACTGACTCCCGTCCCGGGACCGATCTCGATGTCGAGGGCGTCGAGTTTCTCCTCGGGAACGACGCCGTCGACCCAGCCGCGGTGGTCGTAGTACTCGTCTTTCATCTCCTCGAGTTCGCAGTACTCGCCCTCGCTCGCTCCCTGGCCGGGGATGCCGCCTTCGAGGAAACGCTCGGGCAGCGAGTCGTCATCGCCGTCGAAGCCGGCCAGGTTGTTGTAGTAGCGCTCCAGATTGTAGATACGCTCGCCGGCCTCGAGTAAGTCGTCTTCGCTGACGTCCAGGCCGGTCATGCCGTTGTACTGGAGGACGTACTCCTCGATCCCCTCTGCGAAGGCGTTGAACTTGCAGATGTCGAAGCTGTCGGATATGGCGTGGAGATCCTGGAACGCGGCGGTGAGCTCGCCTTTGCCCTCCCACTCGTAGGGGTCGACCTTCTCGGGGATGCCGAGAATTTCGGCGGCGGGCGTGTATCCCCGAAGGTGACACGCCCCGCGGTTCGAGGTGGCGTAGGCGATTCCCATGCCTTTCATACAGCGCGGATCGTAGGCGGCGATCGTCTGACCCTTGACCGCGAGCGAGTTGTCGTGGGCCCCCTTCCGATCCGCAACTCGACGTGGTCCCTCGGCCAGCAGGTCCGCGAGGTCGTCCTCGCGGCGAGCGATGCGTTCGAGCATGTCGATCATCGTCTCGTGGTCGCCCCACTCCAGGTCCCCGACGCCCTCGAGTTTGCCCTCTTCGGTCATCTCCATGGCCATCGCCATCATGTTGCCCGCCTCGATCGTGTCGAGGCCCATGTCGTTGCACCGATCGATCATGAGGGCGACGGCGTCGCGGTCGGTGTGTCCCGAGTTCGGCCCGAGTGCGTAGGCCGACTCGTACTCGTAGGATTCCGTCCGAACGTTCATCTCCTCGCCTTTGTGCATCGCCTGTACCTCGACTTCCTTCTTGCAGGCGACCGGACAGGAGTGACATGTCGGTTCGTCGACGAGGATGTTCTCGCGGACGTTCTCGCCGGAGACGCGTTCGGCGTCGATGTCGACGCCCTCGGCCTCGCGCATACTCCTGGTCGACGTGTACCTCCCGTTTTTCGTCGGGAGTCCGTCCATCTCCTCACCGATGTTCATCAACACGTTGGTGCCGTACATCGAGAGGCCGCCCTCGTTCGGTGCCGTGACGTCCGACTCCTGGATGGCCGTCATGGCCTGCTGGTGGCCCTCTTTGAACGTCTCCGGATCGGCGGGCTTTGGCATCTTCGTCGAGGACTTGACGACGATCGCTTTGAGGTTCTTCGACCCCATCACACAGCCCGTTCCGCCGCGTCCCGACGCTCGATCGTCTTCGTTGATGATACAGGCGTACTTGACGCCGTTCTCGCCGCCGGGGCCGATCGCCATCAGCGAGAGGTTCTTGCCGTACGCGCCGTCGACTTCCTCCTCGAGTCGGTCGCGGGTCTCGTGGACGCCAGCCCCCCAGAGGTGTGAGGCGTCCCGAAGTTCGACCTCGCCGTCTTCGACGTAGGCGTAGACCGGCTCGTCGGCTTCGCCCTCGACGAGGAGCCCGTCGAACCCGGCCCACTTCAGTCGCGCACCGGACCAGCCGCCGTGATGGCTGTCGGTGACGGTGCCGGTCAGTGGCGACTTCGTACAGACGGCGATCCGGCCGCTCATCGTCACCTGGGTCCCCGACAGCGGCCCGTTCATGAACGCGAGTAGGTTCTCCGGACCGAGCGGATCGACATCGGCACCCTGTTCGAAGACGTACTTCACCCCGAGGCCGCGCGCACCGATGTACTTCCGTGCGTCCTCGTCGTCGATCGACTCGGAGTCGATCGACTCCTCGGAGAGGTCGATGCGTGCGACCGTGTCCTGGAATCCGCCGAGTTCTGTCATAGTAAATCGTTCGTCCTTAGATAAGGCATCCATCGTGTTATGCGTTCCCAATAGTAGGTAACCAGATGTAGTTACTACACCGGAACGGAATCCGACACGATATCGAGCCACCATATCTTGATCTCGAGGAAACTTCGAGCAACTTCGATCGGTAAGAATTGCTATTCGATAACTGATTGTACATTCTCGAATCGGATACTCTCATCGGCCACGACGACGACGGTCGGCTCACCCGTCACCAGAGAACACGACAGTAACGTACCGTCGTCCGCTACAAGAGCAGTGCAACGATCGCGAGGATGATGAAGATCAACACGAAGATCCGTGCGATCTCCATCGAGATTCCGGCGACGCCGCGGGCACCCACGGCGGCGGCGATGATCGCGAGTACGAAAAAGACGATCGCCCAGTACAGGAAGCCGCCACCACCGAGTTGCATCGGAGTCGTGAACTCGAACATGGCGTTCGCTATCACGACCGATCGGATAAACGCCCACGACCGTCAAGCGCGGTTCACGCCCGTAACCGCAGCCTACACGTCGAATACGGTGACGTTCACCGGTGAGCGTCCGGTCGTCGTCGGGTCGTGTCGTCGGTACAGCCGATCGGGTCGAACAGTGTGCGGTTCGGTCGGTTCCACGACGACGCTCGAGCCGGCGGTCGCCAGGGCCGACGGATCTCAGTCGTCATCGAAGAGCGCCCGGCAGAGTTTCGCTTCCGCCGATCTGAGGTGTTCGTGAAAGGTCGGTCGGGAAACGTCGAGCGTCTCCGCGAGTTCCTCACCCGTCACCGGGCGAGGCCACTCGAAGTATCCGCCCAGATACGCCCGCTGGAGAACGGCGAACTGTCGGTCGGTCAACGAGGCCTCGATTCGAGCCGCGAACTCGCCCCGGGTCTCGTCGTCTCGCTCCCGGTGGCGAACCGAGAAGACGTCCGCTCGATCGTACCGGTTCTCGATCGTCGAGACGAGCGATCGAACGTTCGCTGATCGCGGGATCTCGAGCGTGACGCGGGCCGTCCCGTCCTCACAGTCGATGGACTGGACGCGAACGCCGCGTTCGGAGAGCCAGCCGACGAGGTCGTCCCCGCCGCTGAGTTCGATCAGGCATTCGTCCTCGCGTTCGAGGAGGAGCCGACAGCTCGCGTCGGTGCGTTCGTCGGTCGCGGCGGTGATCGTCTCGGCGTCCGCTCCGGTGGCGGTAAACAGCGACGCGGTCTCGTCGTCGGTCCGGTGGACCGATCGACTGTACTCGAGTCGACAGTCGGCCTCCCGAGAGAGTACCGCGGGAACGAGCGCTGGATCGGAGAGTTCGAGTTCGACGGCGACGACGGCGTCGGTCTCGAGCACCCGGCTGGTTTCACGGGCGTTGATCCCGCTGGCGACCGTTCGGGCGAGTGCCGAGAGAATAACGGCTTCCCGATCGTCGACGTCGCGGTCGCGATCCAGTCGAACAGCCATGACGCCGTACTCGATCTCGTTCGCGAACAGGGGGAACGTCGCCGTCGTCGCGCCGTCGACGGTATCGATGACGACGGTTCCGTCCGAGAGCGTCTCCACCGCGGGATGGCCGTCGTCGATGGGAGAGCCCTCGGTCCGTCCGCGATTCCCCGCACTCGTTCGAACGTCGATCGCCCCGGTGGCGGGGTTCGGTTCACCGATCCAGACACCGTCGTAGGCGGACTCCTCGACGATTCGTTCACAGACCGATCGCTCGAGTTCCGCGCGGCTGGTCGATCCCGCGACCGACGCGGTGACGTCCTGGACGAGACCTTCGACCCGATCGAGGGTGTACTCGAGTTCCTCGGTTCGGCGCTCGAGTTCGTGCTCGGCCTCTTTGCGGGCGGTAACGTCGTTCTGAAACCCCACGTAGTTGGTGACGGTCCCGCGTTCGTCGCGTACGGGTGCGATGGTAACCTCGTTCCAGAACGACGATCCGTCCTTGCGGTAGTTCTTCAGCTCGACGGTGACGGGTCGGTCCTCCGCGATGGCTGCAGCCATCTCCGCGACGGCCTTCTCGTCCGAGTCGGGGCCCTGAAGGAACCGGCAGTTTCGACCCACCACCTCGTCGTACTCGTAGCCGGTGATGTCGCGATAAGCGTCGTTGCTGTAAACCAGCGGGTTATCCTCGCGGTCGGGGTCGGAAATCGTGATCCCGACCGGTGCCTCGTTGATCGCGCGTTCTTTGAGCGCGTGATCGTCCGACAGCGACTCACTCGCGTCGCTCGAGTCGAACGTGACCGTCGCACCGTCGGCGGCGCGGTGAATCCGCGCGAGGTCCGGTTCGCACTCGAGTTCGACCCGCCTCGCGGTTCCGACCGTCGTCTCGTCGATCGCCCGCTCGAGTCGCTCCCACGATGCGAGCGTGGCGGCCCCGCACGGCTCATCGGGAAGCGAAAACGCGTTTCGCGCCGCTGCGTTGGCGTACTCGATCCGGCCGTCGCTGACGAATACGACGGGATCGACGACGGACTCGAGTGCGGCCACCGCGGAGCCGCGATCGTCTCCGCCGATGCGATTCGGTGGCTCGATGTCCTCCATGAGGGTCCGTTCGATTGGAACATCAAAGAATCCGGTGGTCGACGGGACACCCGGGCAGGAATTCCGGCAGCTGGCAGAGCTGACAACTCGAGAGGAGATACCCCTGCACGTTATTATCTATCACGGTCTATGGTGATGTATGGTGCCGAAGACCAGTCCGTTCGAACGGCTCCGGGAGAAGTTCGAGGAGACGGAACTGGCGTGTCGACAGTGTGGCTACCACGACACCGACGGAGGGTGGCGCGTGACCACGTCCGGAAGTCGCGTGCAGTATCAGTTCGTCTGCTCGAGTTGTTCCGCCGTCGACACCAGGGAGATGCGGCTCTAGACCGAGAAATCGCTCACTCGTTTCGCGGATTACTCGGATGGTAGTCCGTGTCGTAGTTTCCGGGCTGATCGTCGACGCGGTCGGGGTTTAGCCGTCCGGAAAGTAACACGAAGTCGACGAGCGTGAGCGCGAGCATCGCCTCGACGACGGGGACGCCCCGCGGCGGGAGGACGGGATCGTGACGACCGATGACCTGTGCGTCCTCGATCAACTCGCCCGTCTCCCAGTCGGCCGTCTGTTGTTCTTTCGGGATCGACGTGGGCGCGTGGAGGGTGAGTTCGCCGTAGATCGGTTCGCCGCTCGAGATGCCGCCCTGGATGCCGCCGTGATCGTTCTCGACGGGCGTCGGATCGCCGTCCTCGCTGAACTCCCAGTCATCGTTGCGCTCCTTTCCGGTCCACTCGCGAGCCTCGCGGCCGAGTCCGAACTCGAACGCGGTCGCGGCCGGAACGGCCATCATCGCCTGGCCGAGTCGGGCCGATAACGAGTCGAACCGTGGCGCACCGAGGCCGGCGGGAACGCCGCGGGCCTCGAAGTAAACGCTGCCACCGATGGAGTCGCCCTCGTTCTGGTAGGTTTCGATCCGCTCTTGCATCGCCGCTGCGGTTTCGGGATGTGCACAGCGAACGTCGTTCTCTTCGGCGTGTTCGAGCATCTCCTCGAAACTCACCTCGGGCGACTCGACGTCTCCGATCTGGTTGACGTGAGCCTTGAGTTCGATCCCCTCGAGTGAGAGGAGCTTCTTTGCGATCGCGCCGGCGGCGACCCAGTTGACCGTCTCGCGCGCCGACGAACGGCCGCCGCCGCCCCAGTTTCGCGTGCCGAACTTGGCGGAGTACGTGAAATCGCCGTGGCTGGGCCTGGGAGCCGTGATAAACGGCTCGTACTTGCCCGAGCGGGCGTCCTTGTTCTGGATGACCATCCCGATCGGCGTTCCCGTCGTATAGCCGTCCTGGATTCCCGAGTTGATCGTGACGTCGTCCGGCTCCCCGCGACTGGTCGAGATCATCGATTGGCCCGGCTTTCGTCGGTCGAGATCCGTCTGGATATCCTCTTCGGAGAGTTCGAGGCCCGCCGGACAGCCCGAAACGGTACAACCCATCGCCTTCCCGTGACTCTCACCGAACGTGGTCACCTGGAACAGACGACCGAAGCGATTCCCGTTCATTATCACATCATCTGGGGTGGGGACACTTAGCCCTGCAGGTTCGGGACCGATCGAAACCTGACTGCTGCGAGCGCCCAGTCCAGTCCGAGCTGGTCGAGGCCGCAGTAGCGAAAGAGAAACGAGTAGAGCTGGACGACGCCTGCGACGATCGACAGCGCGCCGGTCGCAAAAACCATAACCACGGTGTCCGTGTGATACCGGTATGAGTTCCGACGAGAGAACGGTCGTCGAAGACGTAATGTCAACACCGCTCGAGACGGTGTCGGCGGATGCAACGGTGATGGAAGCAACGCAGCGGATGCGCGAAACGGAGATCAACGCGCTCGTCGTCCGAACGTCTCCGCGGGCGATAATCAGCAGTACGGACGTACTCGACGCCGTCGCCGAAGGGCAGGACGTCACCGAACTGGTCGTCTCGGACGTGATGACGACCGATGTCGAGACCGCGGCTCCGGACCTCTACATGGAGGAGGTCGCCGCGATGATGACGACGTACGGCATCAAACACCTGCCCGTCGTCGACGACGACTACGTCGGGATGATCTCGTCGACCGACGTCACCGCTCACCTGTCCTGATCGACCGAGCTCCCTCGACCGGGTGGTTGAGCCACCCACCTACTCGAGCGATTTTGCCCGATTTTGGAAGTCGCCGCCACAGTCGTCACACGTTCCGGGATGGGTCTCCGCCGTGACGATCGTTCCGCATTGAAGACACTCGAACTCGGAGTCGATGTCAGCCGTATCGCCTTCGACATCCTGTTCGTGGGGCATACATCGTCCATCGGTCGCCGCCGACAAGAAATGCAGGATACGAAAGATACCGTGACAGTATTCTGTGTCATATCCTCTCGCTGTCGACGCGAGTGAAGACCCACTCGAGGGTCACTGCGAGAGGATCACGACGGTACGGACGTGAAATCACATATTTACTACTAATTGGGTAAATGTTTTGTTCATCGGCATCCGTTCTCGAGTATGAACGCGATCGCTGTCGAGCCCGGAACGGGTTCGCCCGTTCTCGTAGAGCGCCCTCGTCCCGAACCGGAATCCGGCGAAGCGCTCGTCCGAACGCTTCGCGTGGGAGTCGACGGAACGGATCACGAGGTCATCGCGGGTCATCACGGCGAGGTTCCCGACGGAGAGGACCGACTCGTCCTGGGTCACGAGGCGGTCGGCGTCGTCGAGGATCCGAACGACACGTCCCTCGAGGAAGGACAGTACGTGGTTCCGACGGTTCGACGCCCGCCGGCCGGACTCGACAACGAGTACTTCGAGCACGACGAGCCCGATATGGCACCGGCCGGCGAGTACGTCGAACGCGGTATCGCCGGCGCGCACGGGTTCATGGCGGAGTACGTCACGAGCCCCGAGGAGTATCTCGTCCCCGTTCCCGCGGAACTGGCACCGCTCGGGTTTCTCGTCGAACCGATCAGCATCACGGAGAAAGCGATCGAACACGCCGTCGCCAGTCGCTCGGCGTTCGAGTGGGAGCCGGAATCCGCGCTCGTCCTCGGAAACGGGTCGCTCGGATTGCTCACGCTCGCGATGTTCGAGACGGTTCTTGGCATCGATCGCACCTACTGCCTCGGCCGCCGGGATCGGCCCGACCCGACGATCGATATTATCGACGACCTCGGCTCGACGTACGTCGACTCCCGTGAAACGCCGGTTTCCGAGATTCAATCGACTCACGAGGCAGTCGATATCGTCTACGAGGCGACCGGCTACCCGAAACACGCCTTCGAAACGGTCGATGCACTCGCTCCGAACGGCGTGGGCGTCCTGCTCGGCGTCCCCGAACCCTGGACGTTCGAGATCGACGGTGGCCGCCTGCACCGGGAGATGGTGCTACACAACAAGGCGCTGATCGGCACCGTCAACTCCCATCGCGGGCACTTCGAAGCCGCCGTCGATACGCTCGCACAGCTCCCCGACCGGGTTACCGACGACCTCGTAACCGGCATCTACGACCTCGAGAACTACGAGTCCGCATTCGAGACGAACGACGGCGTCATCAAGACCGCCGTCGAGTTCGATCAACTCTGACAGTCGTCCTCGAGAACCGGTCGCTGGCGGCTCCGTTGACCGTTCGGGGACCTGACCGGTGCACGGATGGTAACTATTACTATTGCACGAGTAAGTACCGTAGACATGGGCGTCGATTACTCTACACTCCACGATCCGAACGCCGAGTACACGATGCGCGAACTCTCGGCGGAGTCGATGAACGTCACTCGAGAGCGCGGCGGCGGACGCGACGTCGAGATCACGGACATCCAGACGACGATGGTCGACGGGAACTTCCCGTGGACGCTCGTGCGAATCTACACCGACGCCGGAATCGTCGGCACCGGAGAGGCCTACTGGGGCGCCGGCGCGCCCGAGCTTGTCGAGCGCATGAAGCCGTTTCTCCGGGGGGAGAACCCGCTCGATATCGACCGGCTGACCGAACACCTCGTCCAGAAGATGTCCGGCGAGGGCTCGATCGGCGGCGTTACCGTCACCGCGATCGCCGGCATCGAGGTCGCACTGCACGACCTCGCCGGAAAGATCCTCGAGACGCCGGCCTACCAGTTGCTCGGCGGAAAGTACCGCGACGAGGTTCGCGTCTACTGCGACTGTCACACCGAGGAGGAAGCCGATCCCGTCGCCTGTGCCGACGAGGCGGAACGCGTCGTCGAGGAACTGGGTTACGACGCCCTCAAGTTCGACCTCGACGTCCCGTCAGGCCACGAGAAGGATCGCGCGAACCGCCACCTGCGCGACGTCGAGATCGACCACAAAGTCAGCATCGTCGAGGCGGTCACCGAACGCCTGGGTCACCGCGCCGACGTCGCATTCGACTGTCACTGGACGTTCTCCGCGGGGAGTGCAAAGCGACTGGCGAAGCGTCTCGAGGAGTACAACGTCTGGTGGCTCGAAGACCCCGTCCCGCCGGAGAACCACGACGTTCAGCGGGAGGTCACCCAGTCGACGACGACGCCGATTACGGCCGGCGAGAACGTCTACCGGAAACACGGCCAGCGCCGACTCATCGAAGAGCAGGCCGTCGATATCGTCGCTCCCGATATGCCGAAAGTCGGAGGGATGCGCGAGACCCGGAAGATCGCGGATCTGGCGGATCTCTACTACATGCCGGTCGCGATGCACAACGTCTCCTCGCCGGTCGCGACGATGGCGAGCGCCCACGTCGGTGCGGCCATCCCGAACTCGCTCGCCGTGGAGTACCACTCCTACGAACTCGGCTGGTGGGGGGATCTCGTCGAAGAGGACGTCATCGAGGACGGCTACATCGAAATCCCGGAAAGGCCCGGACTCGGCGTCACCCTCGACATGGACGCCGTCGCAGAGCACATGGTCGAGGGCGAGGAACTGTTCGACGAAGAGTAGCTGGTCGAGAGCGACGAACCGTTCGACGATGAGGAACCGTTCGACGTGCAATGATACGGTCTACTGTAAGTCGTTACCGGGGCGACCGCGAGCCGTCCTGCGGTCGCCCCGGTAAAAAGTCACAGCAAACCGTATGACGCCTCGAGAGGCCACTCGAGGGACGAAGCGATCGATTCTGGTTCTCGAGTCGCGACGACCGGTGTCCCGGCCGTCGGTCGAACGATCGCCGGTCCGAGAGATCGGCTGTTTTTCGTGAGTGAGTAAATTTCTTGCATCGGCGTCACGAACGGGGTCGTGATGACCCGATTCCCATCGACGACGCGTGACTCGAGTCGGCGCTCGGTCCGGCGCGAGAACCTAGCCAGGACGACCGGGGGCGACTCCCGATGAGCCAGAAGCGAGCGGTCGAAGACAGGATCGTCGAGAGCGGCGTCCTCGCCGTCCTCCGCGGGGTCGACGAGGATTCGATCGTCCCCGTCGCCCGGGCGATCCACGAGGCCGGCGTCGGCGCACTCGAGGTGACGGCGGATGGAACCCGCGCGGCCGAGAAGATCGCCGCCGTCGACCGCGAACTCGAGGGGACGGAGACGGTCGTCGGTGCGGGGACGGTCCTCGACGCCTCGAGCGCGGAGTCGGTGATCGACGCCGGCGCGTCGTTCGTCGTTTCGCCCCACGTCGACGTCGACGTCGTACGCACCTGCAATCGCCACGGCGTCTTCGTCGCTCCCGGGGTTCTGACGCCGACTGAGGCCGTGACCGCGATGGAAGCCGGCGCGGACGTCCTCAAGATGTTTCCCGCGAAGACCGTCGGACCGGGGCACATCGGCGCACTTCAGGGACCGCTCGGGGGCGTCGACATCATCCCGACCGGCGGCGTCTCGCGCGAGAACGTCGCGGAGTACTTCGACGCCGGCGCGCTGGCGGTCGGCGCGGGTGGCGCGCTCGTCGACTACGACGCCGTTTCCGAGGGCGACATGGATCAGGTTCGCGAGAGCGCGGCGGCGTTCGTCGAGACCGTCGAAGACGCTCGGTCCGACTAGTTTCGATCCGTTCGACGGAGGTTCGTCTCGCTATCATACGGATTACTGTAACGATTTACCGGCGCACCCGCAACCCGGGCGGCGGGTGCGCCGGCAATGATTACAGTAAACCGTATCAAACAACTGCGACACGAGGATTCCGTTTTTCGGTATACGATCGTCAAAACTCAAATCATATCCGTAGCCCGGATACGAGTGATTCCCGACGAGTCGTCCGGAGTTATCGTAGCCGCAGATGAGGGGGAACTCGTGTGGGTGTCGCGCCTAAGCTATTATCTTCCGTTTATATTTGGGAAGCTCCTCTTCAACCCAGCGTAAGCCGGACTGATCTTTGACTGTGTCTATAGACGAATTGTGATCTGGTTCATCTTCGTCAGCACCTGATTCCGTCATCCGCAATTCATTCCTCCGGTTTTTCGCAATGAATTTTGCGACCATTCGAAGCCTCATCTCATTAACTCGCTCGAAAAGAGCACCGGTCATTTCTTCCATATATAGTTCCGCAAACTCGCGAGCAGAGACGTCCTCTTCGGAAGCAATCCGCTTGGCCTCATTTGTTACTTCTTCAATCGTTGTTTTCGATGCCGAATCAAGCGCTACCCGTGCAATGAGATAGTATTCTGGTTCACGCAGATAAACAAAGATATCACGAGTGTCCGAGGAAAGGACCTCTTCAAGTTTCGCTGCAAAATGGGGTAACAGTTGCTTTTTAACACCCTGGAAGACCTCTTCATCAGAAACCAGCTCTGAGTATCTAAGCGGTGGTGCCTCTCGACGAAGCCATTCCTGTTCTTCCCGCTCGGTCAAATCGATACTCATCGGTTGTTAGTTTCAACTACACTACTAGGCCCTTAAAACCTTCTGCCGGCTTCTCATACGGATTACTGTAACGATTTACCGGCATACCCGCCGCCTGGTTCACGGATGCGCCGGCGTTGATTTACAGTAAACCGTATCAGTGGAGATGGATCGATCGGTCAAGCACTTGTTCAACCTGTGCTTTAATGTTCAAAGCCTTATTCGGATCTTTCTGGAAATAGTTGAAGAACCAACTTTCGACGGCGTCTATAGCTGCGTCTGGAATAACCTCGTTCTCATCAGCGACTTTTTTAATAATACCCGCAGCATAATCATGTTCTTCGATCGTATTTTGGTTTGCGGGATCAAATAATAAGGAGATGGGCTTCCTACCGTCTTTGACAGTGATCTTTGAAGTGGTAATGTCAGGAACTGTATCTCCAATCAGACGTATTTCGCCTTCGTTCTTTGAGATTTCGTCTGCGGCTGGTATCTCAGTATGATCAGTTTCTGAATACGGTAGGAAAAAATCCGCAGCAATCGCTGCCTGTTTAGGTTCCAAGTCGACGCGCACAACGACCAGTCCATGATAATCCGCTGTTCCCCGATCAAGCGTGAAATTTGATAGCTTGGTGAGATCAAGGTTTGTACTGTTCCTCTCCGGATTCAACGCGTCCAAAACCGCTTCGATCATCCCATCATAGGTATTCACACCCCGATACACTTCAGACACACCATTGTGTGAATTAATGTAGTGCGAGGAAAGTCGGTACATTACTTCCAAAACCGTGTCTTCATTGCCTCGGGACGGTCGTCCCGCTAACTCACCACCGTTTCCACGGAGCGGACGGTCGATATCGAGGAAGGAATCGTATATTCTCTCCAGGGTTTGGCCTTCATCACAAAAGCTCCCGTTTTTCCATTCGTATGACAGACGCCGGATTTCGTTTACGTCTTCTACTGATGTCTTCTTTTTCAACAGTGAATAGATCCCTTTGCGGGTGTCTTGATCAAGCACTGTCATCGAGCCCGAATTATATTCGAGAGGAACTGAGACAGTGGAGTCTGTGTTGATATTCTTGATAATATCTCGGGTGATAGATATCGGATTAGATCTCATAGAGAGGACGACTGAACGAACAATAAAAAAGATTGGTTTGGGGCTGTGAAAGCGTCCGAATCCGAGTCAATACAGCGTTCGTTCACTGCAGAGTCGACGACATTCACGTCCATCAGAAATCGGATTTCATTCGGAAGATGAACTAACTGCCGGCACTATCCGGATACCGTGTCGGAACGATCCGTTCAGCCGCGAGAAGCGTTCAGTTCTCCGTCGTGTTCGCATCGATGTTACTCCCGTCGACGCTCGAGCGACGCGCCGAGCCCCTCGAGCGCGTCGAAGAAACCGGGGTAGGAGACGTCGACGTGTTCGGCACCCGTAATCGTCGTCTCGCCGTCGGCGACGAGTCCCGCCAGCGCGAGCGTCATGACGATCCGGTGGTCGCCGCGTCCCTCGACGGTCGCACCCTCGAGTCGGGAGTCGCTACCGTGGATCGTCAGCGAGTCGGGTTCTTCGGTCGTCTCGACGCCCATCTTCCCGAGCTCTTCGGCCATCGCGCTCACGCGGTCGGTCTCCTTGTAGCGAACGTGTTCGGCGTTCGTGATCCGGGTGTCGCCGTCGGCGACTGCACCGAGCGTCGCGATCGTCGGCAGGAGGTCCGGCGTGTTTTCGACCGACACCTCGATCCCCTCGAGCGATCCCGTCGTGACGTCGATGGTTCCCGCGTCGCGGTCCCAGTCGACGCTCGCGCCCATTCGGTCGACGATCTCGACGATGGCGGTGTCGCCCTGTGCGCTCGGTTGGGCGCCCTCGATTCGAACGCCGTTCTCACCGGCGATCGCGCCCGCCGCGAGCGGGTAGGATATCGACGAGAAGTCCCCGGGAACGGCGTACTCGCCGCTCTCGGCCCCGTAGCGCTGTCCCCCCTCGACCGCGAAGCCGTCGTCGGTCCGCCGTGCGTCGACGCCGAACGCCTCGAGCAACTCGAGCGTGATATCGACGTACGGCGCGGATTTGAGTTCCGTCTCGAGCGTGAGCTCGAGGCCGTCGTCGGTCACCGCGCCGGCCATCAACAGCGCCGTGACGTACTGCGAGGAGACGTCGCCCGGAATCGAGACCGCATCGCCGGAGATCGGGCCGGTGACGACCAGCGGAGCCTGCCCGTTCGATCGGGTGCTCGCTGCCTGTGCGCCGAGATCGGTGATCGCCTCGAGCAACGGACCCTGGGGCCGCGAGCGAAGCGATTCGTCGCCGGTGAGCACCGACGTTCCGTCGGCCAGCGCAGCAGTCGCGGTGACGAGACGCATCGTCGTTCCGCTGTTATCGCAGTCGATGACGTCCGCGGGGACGCCGGGCGTTCCGTCGAAGCCCTCGATCTCGAGGGTTCCGCCGTCGCGTCGGTCGACGTCACCGCCGAACAGCTCCACCGCCCGGGCGGTCGCGCGGGTGTCCGCGCTCCAGAGCGCGTCCCGAACCGACGTCCGATCGGCGTAGCCGGCCGCGAGGATCGCTCGGTGGGTGTAACTCTTCGACGGCGGTGCCCGGATCGTCCCCTCGACGCTCGAGGGCGAAATCGTGACGTGCATGCTCGGTCTGTGGGGTGGATTCCCTATACCGGTACCGATCCGGCGAATGGTGTCGGATCGGCGCGGGATAAATCGCCGGTCTCGTCGATTGCGGTACCGGCGACCCGCTTCCGTCACTCGAGGGCGGTTCGCCGGTTCGTCTTCCTCGCCGGGATCGAATTCGAACGACGAACGTGCTCGCCCCGTTGGGGGCCGTCGACCGATGCCGCCTGCTTCATACGGTTTAGCGTGTCATAGAATACGTCTCCCTTCCTGACGATTATACAACTCACAATTAGCGTTTAGCCGGAATATCGTTAGCTAGCTGTTTTCTCACGATTAAGACGACGAATCGTGTACAGAAAGAATCATTGTATGACACGGTCAGTTGAAGCTACACTCAGTTGGGAAGTTTGATCGAGTGGTTCACTCTCACTGACGAAGGCTTTCAAGAAAAGTGACCTAAGGCAGACTCGTATCACGGTCTTCTCCTTCTCCTGTTCTTAGTAACACTCAGGTAATGAAACTAGCAATATAGTTGTATACACTAATAAAAGAAAATAAAATAATACTCTATCTAGTAGGAGAATTTATATTATTGGTCGGCCAACAATAGTTGGCATGTCGAAAGACAACCCACTGCCCCGTCGTATAGTCCTCGCTGCGGCAGGAGCTTCGGCAACTGCTGGATTGACCTCGGTTGCCGCTGCTCGCGACGAGGATCAACAACGAACCCCGGACGAGATCGGGAGTGCAACCCGACACCTGACTGTCGAGATCGAACGATACGACGACAGGTCACCTGCCGTGGTCGTACCGGATCAGTTCGAGACGCTCGCTGACGATGCACAGTCGACGATCAACATCGCTATCGAAAACGGTCGAACCATCCGGTACGAACGACCGTGGGTTCGTGGTACTGGCTTCGTCGTCGACGACGAATATTACCAGTACGACGTTTCATTTTCCGGTCGTGAAACAAGAGAGACACCGGTACTCGTCGCCGAGTCCGTAGACGGAAAGGAGCTCGAAACGGACTCCGTCACCCCGGTCGACGAGTTCACCTCCGCTGCTTGGGAGGCAATTCACGGTGCGATCGGCCGCGAGCGGTATCTGCACCTGCTCGAAACGGACCCCGACACTTCAGTCGATGACGCAAAGCCCCGCCAGCGCGGGTACGTGTTCGGTTCGTCCGAGAACGTTCCGACCCAGTTGGCCGACGTGGATTTCCCCCACTACGTCCAAGACGAAACCGGAGATTATCACCGTCTTTTTCTCCGGCCGATGCAGGCGAGCGTAGAGGTCTACGATGTCCGTACCGAATCTGTCGCGAAGACGGCCGCGGAATTCGACGAGTGGTTCGCAACGGAGCAACTCGCGGTGGACGATCAATTATCGCTACTCTCAGCCCAGGAAGAAGAAGTTCTTATGGCCGCAAGTGAGGGGGGTATCACCGAGAAAGGTGAGCCGAACGAAGCAGTCGCACAGTTCCTCAAGCGCATCAACGTGGATCCGACTTCGACACTCGATGATCGTCGCTGGGCGAGAATCGGGTCGGAACTTCTGTTTATCGACGTCACAAGGGGGGTGGGTTGCTAATGTCCAGTCCGGCGTTGGATATAACGATGTTCCGGGACGAGGACGTCGACGATGACACCTTCAGCGTGGCGGTGGACGCCATTGGAAACCTCGCGGACCAACTTGGGACTGACTCTTCAGCCACCTCCCACGGCACACGAGATGGCCCCGATCATAATGATTACAGTGACTATCTGGATGAACTTGAGTACCGAAACATCCCAGGAGTACACGCTGACTTCGTCCCCGATGGTAATCAGGGACTTCTCCTCTACAAACGCGACCTGTCAAGCGAGGTCCCAGCGGGTGCTAGTCGGAGTTTTTTCCGATCCGATGATAGCTGCTACGCAGTTGCCAATGCGTACCTTATGGAGAGTTCTATCGGGAGCGAAAGTGCTTTCAGAAATATAGTCAAACACGAACTCCTCCACTCGTTGATGAACGGCGACGACAACTGCCCAGGAACGCACGTTTCGAGAAGTGACGACCACTCCTGTGGTCACGTTGAGGAATCCTGGTTTCAGGCCACCATTACGCCGATGGCGACGGGGTATGCACTTTCGCTCCCCGGGGTTGACACCAATCACCCCCCGTCCGAATTCTGTGGGTACGAAGGTGATCCTTCGGGGTCTCCCAACTGGACGCCTGACCTCTCTGGATGCACCGAATCAGAAGCTACTCGTTGGTTGAGTGACGAATATTGAACTGATGCCAAGCACACGTCGGTCGGTCCTCGGAAACGCGGCGGCCGTCGGAGCAATCTTGGCAGCCGGCTGTCTGGATATCGAAGGTGAAGAACCAAAGTACATCAGTATCAGCAATTGGCACGAAGACCCAATCACGATCGACGTAACGATCACCAACGTCGATACCGTGGAAGTCGTCTACGACGAGGCGCTGGAATTCGATGGCTTCGCTGGACCCGAGGAAGACGGGTCGCCACCGAGTAAAAAACCCGATCTCGGCATCGGAGCGGAGTTCGAGGCAACCGTGACCGCTGCCACCGACCGAGACAGCGTCGAACTCACCGACGACATCAGCCCAGGTGCTGGTGCCTGGATCCACGTTGGGCACACGCCCGACGCCAAACTCAGCATCTCGAGGGATGTCGTCTAATCCCCCGTCTATTCGGTGATCATCTCTGAACGTAGGGGAAAACGGACTTTCAGCTATCTATCAGGGATTTGTATCGGAAGAAGAGGGTGTGCTCACGGGTTCGACATCGCGTACTGGTTTTGTACTTGGAGGTGACAGTCGGGGTCGATGTCGGTCGTCGCTACGATGTTTCGGGCCAGTGGAAGGGATCTGATTGCCGGTCGATCGCCCACCCTTGTGCGATCGGTCGGAAACGACTCATAGCGGATTGTGTCATAAGGATTATCGTAGCCAACCGAAGATTTCGGCCACCGTCCGTCGTGGCTGTGTCTCGATCCTTCACATGAAAATTATGAACTGCTACGATAATCCCCATCGAAGGCGACACCGTCCGGTACCCCCCGTCGTTTTGTGTTCGCCCTGCACACACACTGACATGGAGTTTACCGCCGATCTCTCGGCTCTGATCGACGTCCTCGATTCGGACGACGTCGACGGCTATCTGATCGACGACGATTCGACGGATTCCGACCAGCGATACGTCTCCGGGTTCACGGCGCCCGACGCCTACCAGACGCTCGTCACGCCCGACGGCGGGGTTCACCTGCTCGTCTCGGGACTCGAGTACGGCCGCGCTACCGCCGAGTCGAACGCCGATTCGGTGACCCGCCGGGCGAGCTACGACTATCAGGGGCTGGCCGTCGAACACGGCCCTCACGAGGGGAAGATCCGCATGCTCGAGACGTTTCTCGACGACCACGACGTGGCCTCCGTCTCCGTCCCGCGCTCGTTCCCGACCGGGACGGCGGACGGCCTGCGCGACCGGGACGTGTCCGTGACGGTCGAACCCGAGAGCATCGTCGAGGGCATTCGGGCGACCAAAACCGACTGGGAGATCGACCAGATCGAAGCGACCCAGCGAGCGAACGAGGCGGCGATGGCCACCGCCGAGGCCCTCATCGCGAGCGCCGACGTCGAGGACGGCGTTCTGGTTCACGACGGCGAGGTACTCACCAGCGAGCGCGTCACGGAGGAAATCGAGATCACGCTCCTCCGAAACGGCTGTCAGCTGGACGAAACCATCGTTGCCTGCGGAGCGGACGGTGCGGACCCCCACGACCGCGGGAGCGGCCCGCTCGAGGCGAACGAGCTGATCGTGATCGATATCTTCCCGCGCGATAAGGAGACGGGCTACTTCGGTGATATGACCCGGACGTTCGCCCGCGGTGATCCCGGCGAGGAGGCGAGGCGGCGATACGAGGTGACCGAACGGGCCTACGAGGCCGCCCTCGAGGCGGTCGAACCCGGCGTCACCGGCGCGGAAGTTCACGACGTCGCCTGCGACGTCATCGAGGAAGCCGGGTACGAGACGCTACGAAGCGATCCGAGCACGGACACGGGCTTCATCCACGGGACGGGCCACGGCGTCGGCCTCGACATTCACGAACAGCCGACCGTCTCGCCCGGTGGCGGCGAACTCGAGCCCGGACACGTTCTCACGATCGAGCCGGGGATCTACGATCCCGCCGTCGGCGGTGTCCGAATCGAGGACCTGGTGGTGGTCACCGAGGGCGGATCGGAGAACCTCACCGAGTATCCGGTGGCGCTCGAGCCGGCCGCTCGCTGATACGGGTTTCCGTTTCGATTTACCGGTACGCCAATAGTTCGCCGGCGGTTGCACCGGCGAATCGGTACAGCGGTCCGATGAGTCGAGACGAACGTCGCGGGCGAGCCGAACTCAGCCCCACCGCTCGGTCCGTTTCGGTCGGTCCGTCACCGACGCGACCTCGAGGTCGTCACCGACGGTCGCGAGCGCCTCGAGGTAGGCTTTCGCGCTCGATTCCGTCGAGAGGTAGGGGACCTCCTCTTCGACGGCCGTCTCGAGGGTCTCGCGGTCGCGGCTGACGACGAAATCGACCGCCCCCTCGCGGATCGCCTGGGGGGTGTCCTCGGATTCGTCGAGTTCGACGACGTCGAAGTGGTCCTCGAAGCCGTCGACGTCGAGATCGACGACCGCGGCTCCCTCGCTGGCCGCGTTGTAGGCGGCCTGCTGGGCCTTCCAGTAGGCCATGCCGAACTCGCTCGCGGTTCCCATCACCTCGCCCGTGGATTTCATCTCCGGGCCGAGGCGGGGATCCGATCCCGGCAGGCGGTCGAACGGCAGGACGACCTCCTTGATCGACGTGTGTTCGGGGATCCGTTCGTCGACGTCGAGGCTCGCTAGCGTCTCGCCGGCCATCACCTGCGCGGCGAGTTTCGCGATCGGAACGCCCGTCGCCTTCGAGATGAACGGCACCGTTCGCGAGGACCGCGGGTTGGCCTCGAGGACGTACACTTCGCTCGCGGTTTCACCGCTCGCGTTATCCGAGGCGCCTTGCGCCTCGCTTTCACCGTCTCTGACTGCAAGCTGGACGTTCAGCAGGCCTTTCGTCTTCAGCGCCGCCGCGATGTCCTCGGTGACCTCCCGGACGCGTTCCAGGGTGTCCTCGTCGAGCGAGCGCGGCGGTATCATGCAGGCGGAGTCGCCGGAGTGGACGCCCGCGGTCTCGACGTGTTCCATGATGCCGCCGATCAGCACCGAGCGGCCGTCGGAGACGGCGTCGACGTCGAGTTCGATCGCGTCCTCCAAGAAGTCGTCCACGAGGATCGGCTTGTCCGGGGAGACGCGGACGGCCTCCTCGATGTAGGTCTCGAGTTCGTCGTCGTCGTAGACGACGTCCATCGCGCGGCCGCCGAGAACGTAGGAGGGACGCACGAGGACGGGGTAGCCGATCTCGTGGGCGAGTTCGAGCGCCTCTTCTTTCGAGTACGCCGTTCCGCCGTCGGGCTGGGCGATCTCGAGTTCGTCCATCAGCGCGTTGAACCGGTCGCGGTCTTCCGCCAAGTCCATCGCCTCGACGGAGGTCCCCATGACCTCACACTCGAGGCCGCGGCGGTCGATCTCCTCGGCGAGCGGTTCGGCGATGTTGACGGAGGTCTGGCCGCCGAACTGGACCATCACGCCGTCGGCGTCTGCCGCCTCCGCGACGTCAGCGACCTCCTCGGCCGTGATCGGCTCGAAAAAGAGGCCGTCGGAGGTGTCGTAGTCCGTCGAGACAGTCTCGGGGTTGTTGTTGACGACGTGGGCGTCGATACCCAGCTCGCGAAGCGCCTGGACCGCGTGGACCGAACAGTAGTCGAACTCGACTCCCTGTCCGATTCGGATCGGGCCGCCGCCGACGACGATAACGCTCTCGACGTCGCGGGACACCTCGAGTTCGCCGGCCGCGGCCTCACCGATCAGCGGCCCGGACTCGAACTCGGTTTTGCGCGCGGAGTAGTAGTACGGCGTTTCGGCCTCGAACTCGCCGGCGCAGGTGTCGACTTGCTTGTAGGTCCGACCGGGAACCTCGGTTTCGACGGTTCCGACGTCGGACGCGGTCGTCGCCGCGATGGAGGTGTTGGTGTGGCCGGTGATCGCCGCCGTCGTGAAGTCGCCCTCGGCGGCGGCGCGCATCGAGCCGGCGATGCGCCCGTAGCGTTCGACGTACCACTCGAAGATACCCGTCAGCTCGACGACTTCGTCGACGGTGTAGCCGCGTTCGAACGCCTCGAACATCGCGTACGGCCTGTCCGGGGAGGGACGCTCGAGGTAGCGTTCCTCGAGTTCGTCGTCGTCCACCTCCTCCCAGTCGACGTCGGGATCGTACTCGGACGATCGGAGGGCTTTGAGCAGCGACTCCTCGAAGGTTCGACCGATCGCCATCGCCTCGCCGGTCGATTTCATCGCGGTGGTGAGCTCGAAGTCGACGTCGTCGAACTTGTCCTTGGGCCAGCGCGGCACCTTGGTGACGACGTAATCGATCGCGGGCTCGAACGCCGCGGTCGTCTCGCCGGTGATCTCGTTTTCGATCTCGTGGAGTCGCTTGCCGAGGGCGACTTTCGCGGTGACGCGGGCGATCGGATACCCCGTCGCCTTCGAGGCGAGCGCCGACGAGCGCGAGACGCGGGGATTCACCTCGACGACGCGGTACTCGCCGCCGGGGGTGCCGTCGTCGTGCCAGGCGAACTGGATGTTACACCCGCCCTGGATACCGAGTTCGCGGATGACGTCGAGCGCCGCGGTGCGCATCTCCTGGTGGCCCTCGTCGGGCACGAGTTGTGAGGGCGTAACGACCGTCGACTCCCCGGTGTGGATCCCCATCGGATCGATGTTCTCCATGTTGCAGATGATGATACAGGAGTCGTCGGCGTCGCGCATCACCTCGTATTCGTACTCGACCCAGCCGGCGATCGACTCGGTGATGAGGACCTCGCTGTTCCGCGAGAGGCGAAGACCCTTGCGCACGCGAGAGAGCAGTTCGTCCATCTCGCCGACGACGCCCGAACCGGAGCCGCCAAGCGTGTACGTGGTCCGGGCGATGACCGGCAGTCCCCCGACCTCCTCGACTGCGGCTTCGACGCGCTCGCGGACGTCCTCGTCGCTGAGTTCGGTGACCGACTCACCCTCCTCGAGCGAGATGGTCGTCGATCTGGGAACGGGCTGGCCGATCTTCTCCATTCGCTTGCGAAAGAGGTCGCGGTCTTCGGTCGCGTAGATCGTCTCGAGCGGCGTTCCCATGATTTCGACGTCGTACTCCTCGAGGACGCCCTCCTCGGCCAGTTCGGCGGTGACGTTGAGGCCGGTCTGGCCGCCGAGTCCGGCGATGACGCCGTCGGGAGCTTCCTTCCGAATGATCTCGGCGATGGCCTCGGTCGTGATCGGCTCGATATAGACCTCGTCCGCCATCTCCGGATCGGTCATGATCGTCGCGGGGTTGGAGTTGACGAGGACGACTCGAGCGCCTTCTTCCTGCAGTGCGCGGCAGGCCTGTGCGCCGGAATAGTCGAACTCGGCGGCCTGCCCGATCTGTATCGGTCCGCTCCCGATGAGCAAGATCGTGCGTCCGTCCCCGCCCGTCGCTCCGTCCTGGTCCGTACTCATTGGTCTTGTCCGTTCGAAGTTCGCACATCGTAATAAGCCCCACGAAACGATACGATTCTCGAAATCACTTTTCGAATTTCGAATTCGTCGCCCACCCAGCCTCGAGCCCGGACTCTCGGCGTCTGAGCTGCCGTCGGTCGACGCTCAGTCGCCTTCGACGCCCGTCACGTCGTAGCCGAGATCCGTGATTCCCTCGAGGATCGCCTCGTGATCGGCGCGCCCGTCGTAGTACATCACCACGTCGAAGCTCCCCTCCCGGAGGAGTTGCTGGCACTCCCAGACGAACGCCTCGTCCCCGAGCGTCAAACCCTGGTGCTGGTTCGAGGAGAACTCCGGGTCGTCGTTGCCCGAGTGGACGAAACAATCCTGCGGGTCGTACCCCGAGTGTTCAGCGATGATGTCGCCGGCGTCGATCGTCGCCTGCATCATCCGAACGTCCTCGCTCCCGTCGTAGGGCGTCTGGATGATCACGCCGTTGAGGTCGATCTCGCCAGGCTCGAGAAGCGCCTTCGTCCGCCGGTAGAGGTCGTCGTCGACGGGACTCGAGTTCGCGTCTGTCATCGCTCGACTCGAGGCTCCCCGGACTGATAGCCGTCACGATTCCGCCCGTGGGATGGCTCGAGCCGCCCTGGGAGTGATCCGATTGCGCCTGGACGCACTCGAGTCCGTCCGGCGAGTGAGACGAACCCGCCCGCCGGAGAGTCATCGCGGTAGACGTCGATCGGTTTCAATATTTGTCGATTGAAGGCCACTGGTGTACGTCTTCCCTATTACTTTGGTTTCCGAAGTAATGGATCAGCGGGGGTGATTGGTCCCTCCTCGATCGCCCGGTCGCGGGGACGTTGGCAGACCATCCGTTCCGTGAACGCGATCCGCGCCCGACCCGGTCCACGAGACGAGTTAGTGTTTTGACTCTTCTCACTGTCGGAGAGTGACACACAAGAAACATAGTCATCCATACCGTCGAATCGAACGATGAAGCGGTGGCTCCGCCAGCGCGTCGACGCGGCCTACGAGCGCCTGCTTTCGCGGGAGATCGCGGGAGCACCGACGCACGTCGCGGTGATTCAGGACGGCAACCGGCGGTACGCCCGCGGACGCGGCGGCGACGCACACGACGGCCACCGAGCGGGTGCGGAGACGACCGAACGCGTTCTCGAGTGGTGTCAGGACGTCGGCGTCGAGGAACTGACGCTGTATACCTTCTCGACGGAGAACTTCGATCGGCCGCCCGAGGAGAACGAACGGCTGTTCGACCTCCTGGTCGAGAAGCTTCGAGAGTTCGCGGACGCAGACCGCGTCCACGAAAACGGCGTCTGCATTCGCGCCATCGGGGAGACGGGACTGCTCCCCGAGCGCGTCCGGGAGGCGGTTGCCTACGCGGAAGAGCGGACCCGCGACTACGACCAGTTCGTCCTCAACATCGCACTGGCCTACGGCGGTCGCTCCCGGCTGCTCGAGGCCGCCCGAGGCGTCGCGACCGAGGTCGACGGGGGCGCGATCGAGCCCGACCAGATCGACGTCGAAGCGATCGAGAACCGACTCTACGACCAGCCGGTCCGGGACGTCGACCTCATTATTCGAACCGGCGGCGACGAGCGCACCTCGAACTTCCTGCCGTGGCACGCGAACGGAAACGAGGCGGCCGTCTTCTTCTGTACGCCCTACTGGCCCGAGTTCTCGAAGGCCGACTTCCTGCGGGGCATCCGAACCTACGAGCACCGAAAGGAGTCCTGGCGTCGAACCCGCGCCCGGCGGGCACTCGCGTTGCTCGCCGCGATGAGCGAACCCGACCTGCCGGAGGCCCGGTCCGTCGTCGATCGCTTTCGCGACTCGCTCCCGACCGCCGAGCGCTCGGATCTCGAGGAGATCGAAGGCAAAGAAAGCGCGGAGGAGACGGGCCAGCCCGGGGGACAGGGTGTCGAGAGTATCGACTCGAGCGGACGGGCGGCCGACTGAGAACGGCCGGCGAAGTTAGAACGGCCGGCAGATTAGAACGGCCGGCCGACTGGAGTCGAGCGCCGACTCCCATCTGCAATCAGAGCAGAAGTAACACCACCGCGTAGGTCCCCGAACCCAGCGCGAATGGCCAGAACCGGCTCTCTCGCGTCCGGGGAAGTTCGTCCTTGATCGAGTTGAAGAGGATGCCGCCGGTCAGCAAGCCAAGCAGCGTCGTCACCGTCACGTCGTCGATCGTATAGCCCACGCCGACCGCGGCACCGAGGACGACCGCGCCCGCGAGGATCCACTTCCCGAACCGGCTATAGAGCTCGCGGTGGTGGTGTTGCATCGCCTCGTCGTTACCGAACAGGTGCAACGCCATCGCGACCCCGAACAGCGCGACGTTGTCCGTCCCCGTTTCACCCTGGACGAGCGCGTAGCCGATGAAGGCGTTGTAGACGGCGAAGCCCCCGACGTGGATCCAGAAGACTGGCTCCTCTCCGACCGACCCCAGTTCGCGCTCGACGCCGTAAGAGCGAGACATCCTCGCCAGTCGCTCGAGCCCGTAAAACAGCGCGAGTCCGACGAACGCGACGGCGTACACGTGGTGGGAAGCGAGCGACCAGACGAGGACGGGCACACCCTCGAGCGCCTCCTGGCGCTCGTCGAGTTCGGGGAGCAAATGGAGGAACGCGTAGACGATCGAGACGCCGCCGGTCAGCGAAAGGAGGTCGTGACGCGACAGTCCGACGGACACCGAAAGCTCGTCCGGCAGCAGGTGGGCAACCGTGACCAGCGCGACGAGAACCGCCACGAGTACCGTCTCTCCGTCGATCGACGCCGCGAACGCGAGGGACATCTCCGTTGGACGACACCGCGCAGACGGCTGTCGCTTTCGGTGCAACTGCCGGGTCGACGTCGCGATCACGAACTCCCGGCTCGCTCGAGCGATCGGTTCGGACTCGAGACGGACGAACTCGCTGGCGACCGGAACCGCCTACCGTCCGAAGCGTCGGGACCGGTTGCAGTACTCCCTGACCGCCCGCAGGAAGTCCCGCTTGCGGAAATCGCGCCAGTTGACGTCGGTGAAGTACAGCTCCGAATAGACCGACTGCCAGATCATGAAATCGGAGAGTCGCTCCGCGCCGGTCTTGATGACGAGATCCGGCTCGGCGGGAAACACCAGGTGATCCTCGACGTCCCCGTCGTCTATCTCGTCGGGCTCGATCTCGCCTGCGTCGACGCGTTCGGCAAGCGTCCGGACGGCACTCGTAAACTCGTGTTTGCCGCCGAGTCCGATCCCGATCTGGATCGGCGCATCGGCCCGCGTTCGGTCGTCCGGCCCGCGGACGGCCACCACCTCCGGCGCGTCGATTCCCTCGAGATCGCGACGAAGGGTCGGTACCGCCTCGGCGTCGAGGACGCTAACGTAGACGGTGACCCGGCCGGCGTACTCGAGCGCCCACGAGAAAAACGCGACGAGCGTCTCGTAGGCACCGTCCTCGAGGAGGTCCCGTTCGGTGATGATGAGCGCGACGTGGTTCGGGGGATCGGCCTCGTGATTGCGGATACGGCGGGCGAGATAACGCTCGTACAGTCCCACGGGTTCGCATTCCCGACCCGATACTATACCAGTTACGAGACTGTTCACACAGCGGACCGGTTCGATCCGGCGTTACTTCCGGGTAGGGGAGCTCTGGGGGCCTATACATGCATGACGGTTGTTCGGGAACCTTCAAGTAACCGCCACAGAAAGAGACCGATATCGTGACCACCCCGATCCGGCGAGCCGCGGTCTTTGCGGCCATCTGTACGCTCTCGCTCGCCGTTCCGCTGTCCGGTCCGGGAACGGGTGCGGTCCTGGCGGCGGTCGTTTTGCTGGGCGCGTTCGTCGTGACCGAGGGCCCGCTGTTCGATCTACTCGCCTATCCCGGCGACTACGAGGATGGACGCCTCTACGGGCTCATCACGTTCGTGCTCGCCGTCGTTGCGCTCGGTCTCATCGCGGTCATGTCCTCGATGTCGATCGCGGTCTTCGTCGGAACCGCCTTCCTCATCGGATACGGCAATGTCGCAGAGCAGATCGCACGCTCGAGAACCGACGACGAGGTCGTCGTCGCGACGGTCTTCGCACTGGTTGCGACGGTCGGAGCGGTCGTCGGCCAGGCGGCTACGCACGCGATCGACGGCGTCCCGATCGAGCCGATGGTTCCGACGATCGTCTTTCTCGCCGCGACCGGCGCGCTCTTGGCAGCCCTGCTCCGGGACGTCCTGTTGCTCTACGATGATCCGATCGTCATGGTTTCGGTCGGGCTCTTGCTCTGGCTGCTGGCCGAACTCGAGCCGGCGATCGGTCCGCTCGAGATCGTCGCGGCGCTGGTCGTCACCGTTGCGCTCGGCTACGTCTCGTACGTCCTCGATACGGCGTCGATCGCCGGCATGGTCACCGGAATTCTCCTCGGGCTGGTGACGATCGTTCTCGGGGGCTACGGCTGGTTCGCCGTCCTCATCGCCTTCTTCGCCATCGGCGGACTCTCGACGAAGTTCAGATACGACCGCAAGGAAGACCTCGGCGTCGCAGAGGACAACAACGGCGCACGCGGAACCGGGAACGTCCTCGGAAACGCCGCCGTCGCGCTCGTCGCAGTCCTCGGGTACGCCGCAAGCTCTGCGGGTCTCTTCCCCGGAAACCCCGATCCGATCCTGTTTCTCTTCGCGTTCACTGGCTCCGTCGCGACCGCCATGAGCGACACCCTCTCGAGCGAGATCGGGAGCGTCTTCGAGACCCCGCGACTCATTACCACCTTAGAGCGCGTCGAGCCCGGAACCGACGGCGGCGTCACCTGGCAGGGCGAACTCGCGGGACTCGTCGGGGCGGCGATCGTCGCCGGAATCTCGTACGCGCTGTTTCCCGAGGTCGACGCGACCGGAGCCGCGATCATCGTCGCCGCCGGCTTCGTCGGGATGACCGTCGACAGCCTGCTCGGAGCGACGCTCGAGGGGACCGTCCTCGGTAATCAGGGCGTCAACTTCCTCGCGACGCTGTCGGGCGCACTCGCGGGCGCGTTGCTCGTTCTCTCGTTCGCCGTCCTCGGCTGAGTAGCGATCTCGATCGCCGTCGAATAACGGTCTCGGCCGTCGTCCTCGGACGAGCGGGGATCCGGGCGCGCTACTCCGGTGGCGACTCCTCGGCTATCTCGTCGATCGCGTGAACGCGGACGCTGGTCGGCCGCTTGGTGAACTGACCGAGCGAGCGCGCGATGACGAGGTCGACGTCCCGATCCGCGGACAGATCCAGCAGGCGCTGGCTGAGAATGCCGTCGATGACGACGGTTTCCGGCGACGTTTCGATCGCCTCGAGCGCGTCATAGGCCTCGCTCGCGTCGGTCTCGTCGACGGTTTCGCCGTCCGCGTCGACAAATCGAACCCGGTCGGTACTCGCCCGGATGACGGCGTCCGCGTGGTCGTAGACGGTTTCGGAGGCCGGCTCCGGCGTCTCGTCGACAGCGTCGTCGGTCTCGAGCGCTCGAGCGGGAGGACTCGAATCCGCCCGTTCCGGCGTCGATGGGTGTGACGGGGCGACCGTGGCGTTCGGTCCCGTCTCGGGGCCGTTCGTCGGCTGTTCCCCCCGTCCCGGCGAGGATTCGGCTTCCCCGGACGGAGAGACTGCCGATCGCGTCCCACTGGATTCGTCCGTCGGAACCGGGGCGGGAGTCGCACTGCCGTCGGTCGCTGCAACGGCGTCTCGAGGCTCGTTCAGGTCCGAGACGCTGTCGTAGGGAACCTTTTTTCGAAGAGCGGCGAACAGCTGGTGGTGGTCGAGTTCCTCGACGGATTCGTCCGGCGGAGCGAACGCGACGTAATCGAGGTCACCGACCTGAGACAGCTCCTCGAGAATCAGGTCACCGCCGCGGTCGCCGTCGAGGAAGGCGGTGACGGTCCGATGGCGCGTGAGCTCGGCCACGGCGTCGGGGACGTTGGTTCCCTCGACCGCGATAGCATTTTTGACACCGTACTTGAGCAGCGTGAGGACGTCCGACCGGCCCTCGACGACGATGATCGCGTCGCTGTCGGTCACGCGGGGACCGGCCGGCAGCCCCTCGTACTCGGTGATGTCCTCGACTCGGACGTGCTGGCGAACCTCCGCGAGGATCTCGTCGGAGGACATCACGGTGTCGTCGAACCCCGTCTGAAGCAGTTCCTTCGCTCGCTCGACGACTTCCTTTCGTTTCGCAGCCCGGACGTCCTCGATTTCGCTGACCGCCAATTCGGCCCGACAGGGACCGACCCGGGTGATCGTCTCGAGGGAGGCGGCGAGCGTCGCGGTTTCGACTTTGTCGAGGCTGGTTGCGATTGTCAGGTGGCCGCGCGAGTTGCCGTGCGTGCTCGCGATTTCGACGTCGATACGGCCGACTTTCTGTGACTGACGGAGATCGCGGAGATCGAGATCGTCGCCCAGCAGGCCCTCGGTTTGCCCGAAGATCGCACCGACGACGTCGCTCCGCTCGACGACCCCGTCGGCCGTGACGTCCGCGTGAATGAGGTATTTGGTGGTGTCTTCCATGGGAGATCTGTCCCCTGGGAAGGGGCGCGGTGACGCGGCTATCGCGTACAGAGACCGGTTTGGATGGAATGTGGGTCGTGAGCGGCAAATAGCTGTTGACCTGAGCCAGGACGCGACTCAGCACGCTGGTCGGTACCAGTACCAGTAGATCGAGACGGCGACCAGCACGGCGAGGCCGCCGAGAAAGAACACCAACCCGGGCGGCAGCGTTCCGACTGCCGCATCCGCCGCCTCGGCACCGCCATCCGCGACGATCGTCCCGTCGTCGGCCGCGGGCTCTGCGGCGCTATCGAACGACGAACTCGGCTCGTCGGTCGTCTCCGTCGCCGGTTCGTCGTCGAGGGCGTCCGCATCCTCCTCCGTCGATACGTCGGCTTCGGGTTCGTCGAGCGCGTCGGCGTCCTCCGCATCCTCCTCGAGTTCGTCATCGTTCGCAGCGTCCTCGTCGTCAGCGGTTTCGGCCTCGAGTTCTTCGTCCTCCGGTGGCGCTTCTTCGTCGGGAGCGTCCGTCGGTTCCTCGTGTCGGTCGTCTCCGACGGTGTACTCCTCGCCCGTCGTCTCGTCGCCGTCGTCCGCCGGCGTTCGCTCTTCGCCCGTCGCCGGAGCGGACTCATCGAGCACTCCACCGGAGGCCCCGAACCACCTGCTCGCCCCGTACTGGACCAGCAGGCTGCCGCCCGCGAGCGCGCCGATGCCGCCGATCAGTCGCGAAATAGCGGTCTTCAGCTGCGAGGCCGTCGACTCGTCGCTCGTGACGATCAACGGCCCGTCGGTCGTCGCGTAGACGCTCATCTCGTTGCCCCGCGAGGAGTACCAGGTGTCGACGATCTCGACCAGCCCCGCGTCCTCTAACTTCTCTAAGTGGTAGCGAACGTTCTGAATAGAGGAGTCGATCGCGTCCGCGACGTCGCTCGGCGTCCCGGGGTCCTCGTCGAGTCGGGCGTAGATCCGCCGGGCCGTGGTCGAGGAGAGCGCGCTGAAAACCGCGTCGCCGTCTTCACCCTCGAGGTCGACGACGCGCGGCTGCCCATCCCGGGTGGTCGTCTCGGAACGAAACGGGAACAGACGGGCCATGTCAGGATAGTTTCCAGTCTCGCACGGATCCCTATACGCTTTTTCCTACGTAAAAGGACGATTTCAGCTTTCGAAACCCGTTCGTAGGCGGGAGATCGACCCGGTGAAGAACGAATCTCTTCAACGCTCGATTTCGAACGGAAACAGTTACACAGGTCGAGTGCCGACCGTCCGACATGCCTCGAGGAGAACTCGGCGGGTGGGTCGCGATCGGGATTACACTCAGCGCCCTCGCGATTCCGTGGTTCCTGTGGGGATCGGACGCCGTCGTCGCCGGCTTCCCGCTGTGGCTCTGGTGGCACATCGCCTGGATGGTGATCGCGTCGGTCGTTTTCTGGCTGTTCGCACGGCGGGCCTGGGGAATCGGTATCGAACCCGAGTCGACGCCCGACGACTCGAGGGCCGAAGATGGAACTCGGCCGTCGCGCTCGGACGCAGGGGGTGACCGCCGGTGACGCTATCGATCCAGGTGGGAATTATCGTCGCCTACCTGTGTCTGGCGCTGGTCGTCGGCGTGGTCGCCTACCGGATGACCGACCGAACCGCCGAGGACTTCTATCTCGCGAGCCGAACCTTCGGAACGGTCGTGCTCCTCTTTACGACGTTCGCGACCCTGCTGTCTGCGTTTACGTTCTTCGCCGGTCCGAACATCGCCTACCACGAAGGTCCCGAATGGATACTCGTCATGGGCCTGATGGACGGCATCATCTTTGCGATCCTCTGGTACGTCATCGGTTACAAGCAGTGGCTGCTCGGCCGCCAGTACGATTACGTCACGCTCGGAGAGATGCTCGGCGACCGCTTCGCCTCGAGACGGCTTCGCGGACTGGTCGCCGGCGTGAGCCTGCTCTGGCTCTTTCCCTACGTCATGTTACAGCAGGTTGGTGCGGGCACCGCGCTCGCGGCGCTGACCGAGGGCGCACTGCCGTACGCCGTCGGTGCCGGGTTGATCACCGCGTTCATGATCCTCTACGTCGTCGTCGCCGGGATGCGCGGCATCGCCTGGACCGACACGCTCCAGGGGGCGTTCATGCTGGTCACCACCTGGGTCGCGATGATCTGGGTGCTCGCCGTCGTCGGTGGTCCCGGTGTGGCGACCGCGGCGCTCGAGGCGGAAGCGACACAGCACCTCGCGCTGGGAAGCGAGTTCTATACGGTTCAGTGGATGCTCTCGACGGCGATCGTCATCGGCTTCGGCGTCGCGATGTTCCCGCAGGTGAACCAGCGCTTTTTCGTCGCGGGCTCGCGCACCGTCCTGAAACGGTCGTTCGCGCTCTGGCCGATCCTCTGTGTCCTGCTGTTCGTTCCGGCGTTCATGCTCGGCGCGTGGGCGCGCGGCCTCGACGTGACCGTCCCGGAGGGTGGAAACGTCCTCCCCGCAGTTCTTGCCGAGTTCACCCCGTTCTGGTTCGCCGCGCTCGTCATCGCCGGCGCGATGGCCGCGATGATGTCGTCGTCGGACTCGATGTTGCTCTCGGGTTCGTCGTACTTCACTCGAGATATCTACCGTCCGTTCGTCGATCGGAGCATTTCGGACCGCCGCGAGGACCTCCTCGCTCGCGTCGGCGTCGTCATCTTTGCGACCGCAGCCTTCGGTGCGAGCCTCTGGAATCCCGCGACGCTGTTCGAACTGGGTGATGCGGCGTTCAGCGGCTTCGCCCAGCTCGCACTTCCCGTACTGGTTGCGCTCTACTGGCGACGGACGACTCGAGCCGGCATCACGGCGGGCATCGTCGCGAGTCAGCTGTTTTACCTCGCGAACCTGTTCGTCGACTCGATCGTGGCCGCGATCGAACTCGCGGGTCCGGTTCTCGGCGGCCTCGAGCCCGGCCTGGTCGCTCTCGTCACGGTCGTCTTTCAGGGAACGTACCTGGGCTGGACGGCCGGACTCGTGGGAATGGGAGTCGGCTTCGTGCTCACCGTCGGCGTCTCCCTCGCGACGTCCCCGGCGGCCGAGGAGCGACGGGCGATCTACTTCGACGGGTTGAACGCCGACTGATCGCCACACCGAAAAGCGAACGTCGCGTATCCACGGTCGATGACCGCCGACCTGCCGGAGTCGCTCGCAGGCGCGTGGCAACCACACGCGACGCATGCGGACGAGCTTACGGTCCTCTTCGCGTCGATCAGCGCCGAAACGACGGTGTTCGAACCCGTCGAAACGACGCCGCTCGAGGCGGCCCTCGCGAGCGAGCTTCCCGTCCGCTCGCTGTTCGTCGTCGAGCTGTCGTTTTCACCACCGTTACCGTCGCTCGGTGTCTCGCCCGCGTCGGTTCACTCGAAGGCGGTTTCGAGGGCCACCGACCAGCTCGTCTCGCTGCTCACGGACGCCGGCGTGATCGTCGATGGCGTGCGAGAGCGCCTCGAGTTCGAAGCGCCGAACGGCAAGCCGGGAACGTGGTCCGTCGTCGACGTCCGCTACCCGATTGCCGACGGCCGATCCGTAGACGCGACGAACGGAACCGACGACGCCGATCCTATCCGCGCGGAGGCCCACGTCGCTGTCTGGCCGGGCGAACGAACGTTCGGCGTCGCCGGCGGGACGCTGCCGCTCGAGCGGCCCGACCGGTTCCGAACGAATACAGCGGCGGTCAGCGACGGCCGTTCGGACGAAAACCGGACGGTCGAGATCGATCCGGAGCGCGATCGAGAAACCGTGTCGACGCTGATCAGTGACATCGATCTCGACGCCGATCAGTGACATCGATCTCGACGTCGATCAGTGACATCGGTCTCGACAATCGAATTCGGCCAGTGAACGCGGCCGATCGGGAGGATCGCCAACCTGATTAGTCGTCCGCGGGAACGCCGTCGAACTGCGCGTCGGGGACCGTTCCGTCGTCGTTCCAGCCGCGTTCGTCGTAGTACTCGTCGAGACCCCGCTCGAACTCCGGAACCTCGTACGGCAGCGTGTCGTCCGCCCGGTCGAAGCCGCGTTTGTTATTGAAGTGGCGCTCGAGCGTGACGATTTCGCTGCCGATCTCGAGTAGCTCCTCGTAGTCGGCGTCGAGCAGCGTCGAGAGGCGATCCTCGTCGACGAAATCCCGAGAGAACTTACAGAGAACGGCGCTGTCTTTGATCGCATTGGCGTTCTCGAGTTCGACGAGTTTCGGGGGCTTACCCTCGAGACCCTCCTTGTCGAAGGCCTTCTCGGCGTCGACGAGCGGGTACTCGTAGGGGTAGAACTCGGCGTACATGTGATCGGCACCGCGATTCGCAGTGGCGAAGGCGAGGCCCTGCCCGTTCAGCGTCCGGCCGTCGTGGGCGGAGAACTCCATCCCCTTGACCGACCAGTTCTCGACGCCGAGTTCGCCGTGAATCCGGGCGACGCCCTCCGCGAGCGTGTCCCCGATCCCCTCGCGATAGGCGATCTTCTCGACGGTTTCGTGGATCAACTCGGCGTTTCCGAACTCGTCTTCGCTGGCGAGGTAGGCGGCGACGACGTCGCCCGCGGAGATCGTATCGAGACCGAGTTCGTCGCACAGCCTGTTCGATTTCATCACGTCGACGATGTCGTCGACGCCGGAGTTCGAACCGAAGGCCATCAGCGTCTCGTACTCGGGGCCTTCGGTCTCGAGGCCCGTTTCTTCGTCCTTCGTCGGGAGTTTACAGGCGAACGCACAGGCCGAGCAGGTCCCCTTCTTGTACTTTTTCTCCTCGACGCGATCCCCGCTGATGTCGTCGATGTGTTCGAACGTGAGTTCCGAGAAGTACCGCGTCGGCAACGCCTCCACCATGTTCGCGTACTCCGCGACCGACGTCGTCCCCTGATCTTTCATCGGGTGGTCGGCCTGTGCGGCCTCGCCGTGGACCTCCATCTGGATCGGCGGAATCTCGACGTCGCGGGTGGAGTCGCCGTCGAAGGTGATCGCCTTGACGTTTTTCGAGCCGAGGACGGCACCGAGGCCGCCGCGACCGAAGGCACGCTCTTTGGAGGTCATGATCGACGCAAAGCGCACCTGATTCTCACCGGCGGGACCGATGACGACCGTGTGCTCTGAGCCGAGGCCGCGTTCGTCCTCGATATACTCGCAGGTCTCGAAGACTGTCGCCTCCTCGAGGTCGGGAACCGACTCGAACTCCACGCCCTCGTCGGTGAGGTGGACGATGACGAGTTCGTCGCTTTCGCCCGCCACCTCGACGGCGCTGTATCCGGTTCCGGTGAAGTTCCGCGAGAGAAATCCGCCCGCGTTCGAAGAGAGCAGTCCGTCGGTGAGCGGCGAGACGCCGGTGACCGACATTCGTCCGGTAAAGCTCATCGTGGAGTGCTGGAACGGCCCCGTCGCGAAGTAGAGTCGGTTCTCCTCACCGAACGGATCGGCGTCGAACGGGATCCGATCGTGTGCGAGTCGTGTCCCGAGTGCGCGTCCGCCGATCGACGACTCGAGTACGTCGTCGATCGGTTCGGTTTCGACCGTTCGTGCGCTGACGTCGATCGTACACAGTGGTCCCCGTACGTGTTTCATACTTACGATAGTTGGATAGCCGACCGCAAAACGGTACCGGTTTCGGACGTTATCTCGTATTATTCTTTCGATTCGTTCACGGCCCAAAAATGTCGACGAACCGGCTGCCAACCATTATTTTCACACGGGAGAGTTACCCGATATGAGCGATCCGGACGGAATACCTGAAGCGGCCACGATAGACGACATCTACGAGCAACTCGAGGCGCTCGAGGAGACGGTAGACGATCCAACAGAGCAAACCGAGGTCCGGCGGACCATGACGTTGCTCGATCGAGTCGCCCACAACGGGGCCGTCGGTCGGGTGATCACCGAGTTCACCGGCAAAGACAAGGCCGAAGCGTTCCTCGGAAGCGTGATCATCGGCATGCCGTTGCTCGTCGAGGACGGTGTCATCGAGATCGGGGAGTTCCTCGCCGAGACGCCCGCGTTTTTCGTCGCCAACGGTGCGCTCGCGGTCGTGATGGTCGTCGGTATCCTCTACATCGCTGACTTCCGGGAGGTCAGAATCACCGATCCGTACCTCGGTGTCGTCCCGCGACGTCCGCTCTGGGTCCTCGGTATCGCGTGTGGGACTGCAACGGCGATGATGACGCTCTGGGGACGCGTCACCTGGGAGGACCCCTGGGTGAATCTCTGTCAGGTGTCGGTGATCGTCACCGCGATGGCGATCGGCGGCTCCCTGGGCGATATCCTTCCCGGAGAGCGCTGACACCGTTTCTCCCGGTCGAAATGATCGACGTCCCACCCACCGATACGGGGGGTAACCACTCCATACCAATGAGTTGGTCCGTCGGATCGATCGAGTATGTACGCGACGGTAACGACCGTCCTCGAGTCGCTCCATCCGTGGGGACGGACGACAGAACCCGACGGCGATCGGTCGCGAGCGGCCAGTGCACCGCCACTCGAGCGTGCGGCCGGCTCCGACGCCGAGACGCTGTTACGGTCGACCAGCGCGGTCGTGGATGCGGGACGCAAAGACGGCGACCGGGGGCTGCGTCTCGAGCCCACGTTCCGGACCGCCTGGAACGACCGAATCGAGGAGATACGCGAGACGAACAGTCGGCTGGAGGAACTCGCCGCGCGTCTCGACTGCGAGCGCGACCGGCTGGCGCTTTCGGTGAGTTCCGACGGTTTCGTCGCGAGCCGTGACCGGGATCGAATCGGGTGCTGGCCCTCCGATAGCGCGTTTCTCGCGGACCTCGCGGCGACAGCAGTTCTGAGCGAAAGTGATCCGGTCTGGCAGACGCTCGAGCGGGACGAGCGACGACTCGTCCTGACCGGCCTTCGGCTGTTTCTCGAGCGGTGTCCGAACTGTAAAGGGGAACCGACCGCACGGACGAACCCGCCAGTCGGTGACGGAGCGGGCGGGTCGTCGGTGTGCCTCGAGTGTTCGCGGTGTGGCTCGCGACTGATCGCCGGCGTCGAGGACTCCGCTCCGTGATCGGCGCGGAGTCGACTCCGAATCGGAATGTTAACCAGTCGGCTCTTCTATGGTATACGTATGACATGGCTCCGTGCGCTCGCGGCGGCCGGCCTCTCGGTACTCCTTCCGGGTGCGGGCCACGCGCTCATCCGGGACTGGCTTCGGACGCTGGTGTTCGCCGGACTGTATCTCACCGCTGCCGTCCTCTTTTTGCCCTCGCCCGAGCAGATCGCTGCCGCGGGCTCGATCACGGACAGTATGGAACTCGTCACCCAGGAGATCGACACCATGGGACAGTTCATCCTCTCGTTTATCGTCCTGTTCGCCGCGATCGACGCCACGTTCCGATCGCTCGGCTTTCCGCCCGGATCGAACAGTAAGGCGGCCGACGGACCGACCTGTCCACACTGTGGCAAAGAACTCGATCAGGACCTCTCGTTCTGTCACTGGTGTACCACCCGCCTCGAGCCCCAGGATCCCGAGGAGCCGACGGACGCCGAACAGGACGAGCGGCCGATACGGGCGAACAACTGATCGCCCTCGGCGCCGTCCGTTGCGTTACTTCTCGATGATGCTCTCTTCGACCGCCTCACCGAAGTGACGCGCCGTGTCCTCGTAGTACAACAGGAGTTCGTCCCCCGCCTCGAGATCCGTGACCGCGGCTCGGCCCTCGGCGGTCGAGACCTTGATCGTCTCCGCGTTCTGGAGGAGCGTCTCGATCCGATCGCCGTCGGCGGTCTCGAGTGCGATCCGGAACATCGGCCGCTTCTCGATCTTCACCCGACCGACGATGGCTTCGCGGGTGTGGCCGGCGGTGTCGACGATCTGAACCTCGTCGCCGCTCCGGAGCTCGGAGAGGTACTTGGTGCCGCCGTCGGGCGTTCGGACGTAGGCGTGGACGGCTCCCGCGTTTACGCGAAACGGCCGCGAAGCGACGTACGGGGAGTCGGCGGTTTCGGCGTGGACGAAGACGAGCCCGCGAGACATCGAACCCACGAGCATCCCCTCGTCGTGCTCGAGCAGGCTGCCGGTGTCGACGCAGACGCGATCCGCGCTTCCGATCTGTTCGACGTCCAGGACTTCGGCGTACTCGAGGTCCAGTGACTCGCGTTCGGCCTGATCGCGGACCTCGACCGTTCTGCGGATCTCGTCGGGGTCGTCCGAGTCGAGCAACACCGAATCGGCTCCGATCTCGAGGGTTTCGAACGCCGTTTTCGCCTCCTCGGCGCTCGTGACACCCGCGACGAGGTCGGTCTCCTCACCGATCCGTGCGATCAGGTTTTCGAGGGGGATGATCGTCCAGTCGTCACCGATGACGATCGTGTGGTCCGCCTCCTCGGCGGCGGTCTCTGCGAACGCTTCGTACTCCGTGCCGAGGATACGAACGTACGCTCCGCGCTCGAGGTCGGTCTCGCCGTCACGCCGGAGCGTCGAGAGATCGGCGGAGCCGGAGAAATCCTCGGGAAGGTCGATCGTTGCATCGCCTTCGCCGTCCTTTCCGACGACGATGGCGTCGGCCGCGGCGTCGGAGTCGTCGGCCTCGACATCGTCGACGAGCGTGACGTCGCCGTCGGTCCGAAACGCGGCGACGTTGATCTCACCGAGTTCCCGCACGCGGGAAACGTCGTCTTCGTCGACCAGTACCCAGTCTACGCCGGCCTCGAGCGCGGTGGTGATCCGCGCGCGGCGATCGTCCCAGTCGCCGACGGTGTCGTCGGCTTTTATCCAAACGGATCGGGTCATATCTCTACGATCGAAGGGAATCGGCTTGAACGTGGCGAATCACGGAGCCACACTCGCGGCGGATCGGTCGATCGGAACGGGCGGGACGTCACCACGACCGAATAGACAATCGTGTGACGGCCGCTGGACGACGACACAGAAATCGTTACAACGCCCCATATGAAGGCGCGTCCGACGGTCGAAACGTTGAGAACGCTCCGGACCCTACGGCCGGTGATGGCCGCCTACGATGCGATCTGCTTCGACCTCGATAACACCCTCTGTGAGCCCACGCAGGACGCCTCGAGCGTACTCGAGGCGACCTTCGAACGGGCGGGGCTCGAGCAGTTCTGTACGGCGGCCGATCTCCGAAACGCCGTTCCGGCGCTTCCGACGGCCGAAACCGACCGCGAGTTCTACGAACATCTGTTTTCGGAAGTGGCGAGTCGGGCCAACGTCGACCCGGTCGTTTCGTCCCGGCTCACCGACTGGTATCTCGAGATACGGAATCCGACCGCCGTCCGGTTCCGGCCCGGGGCGCGGGAGGCCCTCGACTACGCACGCGATCGCGGTCCGGTCGCGCTCATTACGAACGGCGGCAGACGAACCCAGACGAAAAAGCTCCGCGCACTCGAGATCGAGGGCGAATTCGACGTTCGAGTCTTTACCGAACCCAGCGCGGGGATCTATCCGAAACCCGATGCGGCCCCGTTCGAGTACGCCCTCAGCGAACTCGGGGCCGAGCCACGGCGGTCGATCCACGTCGGAGATTCGTTACACGCGGACGTCGCGGGTGCGAACGCGATGGGACTCGATTCCGCGTGGGTCGACACCGGACGCGGCCGGAACGGCGATCACCAACCGACCTACGAGCTGTCGACGCTCGAGGCCCTCGAGACGATCGCGTAACCGTCACAACTGTCACCGCGGCGGCGCAGTTGTCCCCACCCTATCGCTCGTCGAACCAGACCGCGTAGACGTAGAGACCGATTCCGACGAAAACGGCGATCGACGAGGCGTGGTCGATGATCGACGCCTGCTGGACGGCCAGAACGTGCGACAGGAGATATCCGAACTGGAGGACGCCACCGGCGACGAGGGCAATCGCGGCTCCGAACAACACGGACCGCGTCGCGTTGGCCACCGCGTACAGCAGCGTGCCGAGTCCGATCGCGATCACGCCGAAGACGAACTCCGCGGCGAGCGTGGCCAGGGGTTCGTTCGCGAACGACCCGTAGATGACGAGTCCGAAGTAGACGACGATTCCCAGAAATATCGCACCGAAGGCTCGTTCCGATATGTCGACGTGGCTCATACTCACTCGATGTGACTCGCTCTCCTTAGCGGTACTGACTCCAGTTCGACCGGCGGACGATCAGCGCTCGAGCGGCTTCGCCCACTCGAACTCGAACCCCTCGTGAACGACGAACTCGAGGGCGTTGATGAGGTAGTGGGCGACGACGACGACAAGCAGGCTTTCGGTGAGGATGAATATTCCCGCGAGGACGAACCCGAGGAGACCGGTTACGACGATTCCGACCGAGCCCTGCATGCCGTGGCCGACCGCGAACGCGATCGAGGAGAGGACGGCCAACAGCCACGGCGAGATGCCGAACCCTGCCGCGACGACTCCGATCAGTGCCGCCCGAAAGAGCAACTCCTCGAAGAGGGCGATGATCGGCAGGACGACGGCGAGCAAGACGAGCCAACCGCCCCCCGAGTCGGGAGCGAGAAGCGCTCGTAACCGCTCGTCGTGGTCGAACCCGAATCGGGTCGCGATCGCCGCGCCGAGTTCGTTTGCGACGTAGAGAACGACTCCCGCAGCCACACCCAGAACCAGCCCCGCTTCGAGATACGATCGCGAGAACTCGAGTCCCAGCGCGTCCGCCGGAATACCGGTATAGAGTATCGCGCCGATCAACACGAACGCGAACAGTCCCTGCGAGAGCGCGACGTTCGCGAGCATCGCGCCGGTCGAGAGCGATTCCGGATCGATCTCGTTCGCCATCTCCGCCGGGATCGGTTCTGCCGTCTCCGTCTCGAGGGTCGTTTCGTCCGATTTCCTCTCCGGAGCGGTGTCGTCACGCCGTCGCTCGAGGGGCCGTTCCACGTCGGCTTCGGGCGTGGACCTCGAGTTTGCTTCGGGCGTAGAATCCGGTTTCTCCCCCGGCGTCTCGGTTTCAGAATCGCGTTGTCTCGGCGTGGCGGTTTCAGATGCGGACGAGCCCGAACGGACCGCTTCGGACTCGGCCCGGTTGAGAGGAGAACCCGTCGACTCGAGTACCCCTTCGGAATTATCTTCCCGGCCTGAATCGGGACTCTGTGGGTCTGAAAGCGTCGATTGCGTTAGATACGAGAGAACGAGCAGTAATGCGAGGACGACGCACGTGATCGCGACGAACGCCGTCCACTGGGGCATCTATTGCGGGCTCGGGTTCGAGCCGCTGGCCGAGCCGACGGCACCCTGTCTCTGGTCGAAGGCGGATTCGGTGATCGCCTTCAGCCGATCGACCAGCGAGTCCTTTTTCGGTTCGCCCATCAGGGCGACGTCGAGGACTTCGCTGATGTTCGAACACGGGATGATCTCGACCATCTCCTCGTACTCGTCTTCGATCATCACGTCCTGTTCGTTGGCTTTTGGGATGATGACCTTGCTGCAGCCGGCTTTCGCGGCGGCTTCGATCTTGTGGGTGACGCCACCCACCGGGAGGACGTCGCCGCGCACCGACAGCGAGCCGGTCATCGCGACCGACTGATCGACCGGGATGTCCTCGAGCGCGGAGATGACAGCCGTCGCGACCGTAATCGAAGCGGAGTCACCGTCGACTCCCTGCTGGCCTGCCTGAACGAACTGGATGTGGATGTCCTTTTCGGAGAGGTCGACGTCCGAGAACTTCTTGATGATCGCGGAGACGTTCTGGACGGATTCTTCGGCCATCTCCTTTAGCTTGCCCGTCGCGATCACTTTCCCGCCACCCTGGGCGGGAGCGATTTCGGCCATCACGGGGAGCATGATCCCGGAATCCTCGCCCATGACGGCAAGTCCGTTGACCCGTCCCTCGACGCCGTCCTGGGTGACCTGGAGTTCGTAATCCTTGCGCCGTTCGATGTAGTCGTCCGCGAGTTGCTGTTCGATCGATCGCGAGCGCTCTTTGGCCTGCAGGACGTCGTCGCGGGTCGTGAGCTCGCGGTCCTCGGCGCGGGCGATGTCGCCGGCGACGCGGACCAGCCCACCGAGGTTTCGGAAGAGAAGCGTCAGGTGTTCTTTGCGACCGGCTCGGCGCTTGGCCTCGAGGAGGAGTTCCTCGACGGCCTCGCGCGTGAAGTGCGGGAGTCGGCCGTCGCGTTCGACTTCCTGGGCGACGAACCGGGCGTACTTGCGTCGCATCTCGGGGGTATCCTCGATTGTGTCGTCCATGTACACCTCGTAGCCGTATCCCTTGATGCGCGAGCGAAGCGCGGGGTGCATGTTCTCCATCGCGTCCAGGTTCCCTGCAGCGATCATGACGAAGTCACAGGGGACGGGCTCGGTCTGGACCATCGCGCCCGAGGAGCGCTCGGACTGGCCCGTGATCGCGAACTCGCCTTCCTGGATCGCCGTCATCAGCTTCTGCTGGGTACGGACGTCGAGCGTGTTGATCTCGTCGACGAACAGCACGCCCTTGTTCGATTTGTGGATCGATCCGGGCTCGACGCGGTCGTGACTCGGCGTCTCCATTCCGCCGGACTGGAAGGGGTCGTGGCGGACGTCCCCGAGCAGGGCACCGGCGTGAGCGCCGGTCGCGTCCTCGAAGGGAGCGGTGCGCTGTTCGCCGTTGTCGACGATCATGTTCGGCACCATCGCGTCCGTTCCACGGGACGTATACCGGAAGATCAACCAGACGATACCCGCAGCGAGGATTCCCAGAAGGATGCTCGCGGGACTGATGATCGCGTATCCGATGATGATCGCGATGATGATCCACATCAGGATCGAGCGCATCTGGTTTCGCTTTCGGGCCTCTTCTTTGTGGGCGTCGATGATCTGTTCGCCCTTTCCGGCGGGAACGGTCCTGACCTTCGGTGCGTTGCCGTCGTCCGGGTTGTGGTAGACCAGAACGTCCTGGAGGTCCTCTTGAGGGAGCAACTGGCTCATCGCCTTCGCCAGCATCGACTTTCCGGTTCCGGGTGACCCGATCATCATGACGTGGCGGCGCTGTTTGGCCGCTTTGATGATTATATCACGCGCCTCGTCCTGTCCGATCACCTGATCGACGAGCCGATCCGGAACTTCGATGTCTTCGGTCGAGTCGATTTTGAGGCCGCCAAGGAGATCATCTTCAGCGATCTCCTCGTCGACTTCGACACCGGGGTCGACCTCGACCGCACTTCCGAGGTCTTCGACGGTCTCGATGTCGTCGTCGCTGGTGTCGTCTCCCTGCACGCTGTCACCGTCGAACTCCGATCGATCGTCGTCGATCGGGGTCTCGAGATCGTCGACGTCCTCGCTCCGGTCACCGTTTCCATCCGACGGCGACCGTTCTCCCTGACGCTCCCGCGAGCGCTCGTGCTCGTGATCGTCGTCCGGATTCCGCTCACTGTCGGGGGAGGAATCAAGGGCATCCGTGGGAGGATCGTCAACGTTCGTATCGTTGCTCATAGAACTCTGTTCGGTACCTGTCCCGAAGGGATTGCCACTGATATACTTTCTCCATGCGGAGGATGGTGTCAGTGGTTGAAAACGTCGGGTAGAGGCTACGAGAGCGGCGTTTGTGATCTGTCGATCGAGTCGAAAGTCGAGTTCGTAAACCGGTGAGTATCACCGAACGAAGGAACTGGATATACAGGGGAAGGAGGTCGAGTGCCCCGGGACGCGACCTCGAGGCGGTTCGCCGCTGATTCGGAATCGGTTCGTTTCCGTCGCGATAGTCGATAGATCGCGGTCGCAACTCGCCACGCTTAAGCCTCGCGGTCGAACAGTTCTCGACATGACCCGGGGGTTCTACATCGGACGCTTCCAGCCCTTCCACAACGGGCATCGGAACATGGTCGCGCGGATCGCGGACGACGTCGACGAACTCGTCCTCGGGATCGGCAGCGCCGACGACTCACACACCGTCCGAAACCCGTTTACGGCGGGCGAACGGATCATGATGATCACGAAATCGCTCGTCGACACCGACCTCGTCACCTACGCCGTCCCGATCGAGGACCTGGAGCGAAACTCGGTGTGGGTGAGCCACGTCCAGAGCATGAGCCCGGATTTCGACGTCGCCTACTCGAACAACCCGCTCGTCATCCAGCTCTTTCGTGAAGCCGGTATCGAGATCCGCCAGTCACCGATGTTCAACCGAGACGTACTCGAGGGGACCGAAGTTCGGGAACGGATGATAACCGACGGGGACTGGCAGTCGCTCGTCCCGGAGGCAGTCGTCGAGGTCGTCGACGAGATCGACGGAACCGAGCGCATCCAGATGATCAGCGACACGGACTCGAACGGCGTGTAACCGGGAGCGCCACCCTCTTCGAGACCGATCTATTTTCCTCGAGCACCGCCTACGGACACTCATGATCACGATCGCGACGGATTTCGGAACTCCCTATCCCGCGGCGATGAAAGGGGTGCTTCTGCAGCGAACCGACGCGCGACTCGTCGACGTCGCTCACGACTTCCCCCGACAGGACGTTCGAGCCGCGGCGTTCTGGCTGCGCGAAGTGCTTCCGTACTTTCCGCCCGCGACACACCTCGTCGTCGTCGATCCGGGCGTCGGAACCGACCGCGATACTCTCGTCCTGCGCGCGGACGAGCACGTACTCGTCGGCCCGGACAACGGCGTCCTCGTGCCTCCCGCCCGTCGGCTCGCCGGGACGACGGAACTCGAGGCGTACGGCATCGACGAACGAGCCGTATCCCACGACGGACGTTCCGGACCGGCGAGCAACACGTTCCACGGACGTGACGTTTTCGCGCCTGCAGCCGCGGCGGTCCACGGGACGAGTCGCGACTCACTCGAGTCGGTCGCGGCTCTCGAGGCGACCACGTCGTACGTCGATCTCGAGCTTCCGTCGGCCGCCGTCGAGAGCGACGAGAGCCGTGCCGCCGGCGACGTCCTCGCCATCGACGATTTCGGCAACGTCGTGACGAACGTCCCGGGCGACTTTCTCGAGGGGCGGTCGCGCCTTGTCGCGAACGGCGAGGTCGTTCCCGTCGGTGAGACGTTCGCGTCAGTTTCGATCGGCACCCGCCTCGCGACCGTGGGAAGTCACGGCTACGTCGAACTCGACGTCAATCAGGGCCGCGGAGACGACGCGTTCGGTCTCGATACCGGCGACCGGGTGATCCTCGAAGGCGACGAGCGCGAAGAGTGAAGGGACTCTTATGGAAACGACCGCTGGCGACGGTTCGGATCGATCACGATCTCACCGCTTGCCAGCACGGTGATTCCGCAGTCCGAGAACGTAAACGAAATCGAGCCGCCGCCGTCGGAACCGCCGGTTCGCCAATGATGGACCATGGCGTTCAGCGCGTCCGGATCGACGCGGTCCGAGAGCGACTCGAGTTCGACGGGATCGGTGCCGATAACGGACGAAACGACAGCGAGCAGGGCCGTACTCACCGGCTCGTAATCGTCGTCGTCACACCAGGTGTGGTACGTCCGCTGGTCTTCGTCGTAGTAGACCGTTCGTCCGGCGGCGTTCTCGACCGGCGTCAGTCGACCTGTTGGTGTTTTCCCGGACATTACGGTTTTACTATGCTATGTTAACACATAACAGTATTGGCTACTATTGACGGCGTGACGGTCGAAAAGAAAGCGACGAAGCGCGTTACTCGGCGGCGATGACGTCGTCGATGCGAACGATCATCGTCGCGGCTTCGGTCGCGCTTTCGATCGCTTCACGCTTGACGTCGGCCGGATCGACGACACCGTACTCGAACGGATCGTCGATAGTGACGGTCTCTCCGTCCGTGATGAGACCGGCACGGCCTTCGGATTCGTGGGCGGCACGGAGGTCCACGAGCGAGTCGATCGGGTCCTGGCCGGTGTTGGAAGCCAGCGTCCGCGGAACGATGTCGAGTGCGTCCGCAAAGGACGTGACGGCGAGTTGCTTGCGACCCTCGATGCCGGCCGCTTCCTGACGGATTTTGTCTGCGACCGCGATTTCGGTCGCGCCGGCACCGGGAACGACTTCACCGGAAGCGAGCGCGGTCGCCGCGACGTCGAGTGCGTCACCGATGGCGCGCTCGAGTTCGTCGACCATGTGTTCGGTGCCACCGCGGACGAAGACGGTGACGGCTTCGGCGGCCGCACCGCCCTCGACGAACGCGAGGTCGTCGTCTCCGAAGCGTTCGGTGCGGATTCGGTCGGCCTGACCGAAGTCGTCCGCTTCGAGGTCCTCGAGCGCACCGACGCGGCGTGCGCCGGTCGCGGAAACGATGCTGCGCGCGTCGGAGTTTCCGAGCCCGTCGAAGAGGAGGATGCCCTCGTTGGCGAGGGCGGTACTCACGCGGTCGTCGACGTCGTCGGTCGTGAAGACGACGTCAGCACCGCTTTCGACGATCGCCTCCGCATATCCCTGAAGCTCGCCTTCCTCGGCGTCGATGGCGGCGTTGAGCTGGTCGATCGAGTCGATGGCATACTCGGCGTCGACCTCACCGGTTCGAACCTCGAGTTCGACGTCGAGGACGGCGATCGAGGCGTCCTCGACCTCGTCCGGCATCTCGTCGTGAGCGGGCTCTTCGTCGACGATGATGCCGGGGACGAGTTCGGTCGCGTTCGTGGAAGCACCGATCTGTGTGTGGACCGTGATGTTGTCGCGCTCGACGCTGTCGTCGCCTTCGACGTGGCGAACGGCCTCGACGACCGTTTCAGCGAGCGATTCGGCGGTGAGTCCGCCGGTTCCTTTGCCGGTCATGCTCGACTCAGCGACCTGTTTCAGGACGTCGTCGTCGACGTCGGCCTCGCCGATCTGTTCTGCGATCGCATCCAGTGCGATTCTGGACGCCTCGTGATAGCCTTCGACGATGGTCGTCGCGTGGACGTCCTGTTCGATCAGGTCCTCTGCCTCAGCGAGCAGGTTGCCAGCGATTACGGCCGCGGTGGTCGTGCCGTCTCCGACTTCTTCCTCCTGGGACTCCGCGACTTCGACGATCATCTGGGCCGCAGGGTGCTCGATATCCATCTCGTTGAGGATCGTCGCACCGTCGTTGGTGATGACGACCTCTCCGCCGGAGTCGACGAGCATTTTGTCCATTCCACGGGGGCCAAGCGTCGTCCGTACCGCCTCGGAAACGGCCTTGCCGGCCATGATGTTCGACGATTGGGCGTCTCGACCCTGCGTTCGTTGGCTGTCCTCGCTCATGATGAACATGGGTTGTCCGCCCATGCGTCGCTGTTGTGCCATTGTGAATCCTCACTAACTATGTCGTCAGCACTTCTATATAAATTTTTCCCTACCGAAGTCCCTCCCTCTGGCGATTCCCGTGTGAACCGTCGGCACGAACGCGCCGACCGAAAGTCGGTAGCAAAATATGCCTCGACACTAAACGGTTCACTGGGATGCTGGAGCTGGAACACGGGTTTCGCGTCGTCGACGTGTACACGCAACTTACGCCAGATGGGGGAAACGGGCCAGTTCAACGGCCCGTCGTCTCCCCCGACCAACTCGAGCGGGAGATGCATCAGGCGGGGATCACCAAATCGGTAGTGTTCCCGCCCTCGAGACCGGAAACGAGCTACGTTGCCGCGAACAACGGCGTCGCTCGGCGTAGCGTCGACCGTCCGTTCGTCGCGTTCGCCAGAATCAACGGAACGAAACAGTCGGAACGGTGTCCGACGGGACGTCTCCACAACGCCGTCAGCCGGCGAAAGGAGTATCACACGACGCCCGGCGACATCGAAAAGTACGCCTACGACGACCGATTTCACGGCTTCGTACTGGACCCCACGATCGACGAGTACCCCGACGACGACGTCCTCGCGGTTCTCGAGGACGTGGGCCTTCCGCTGCTCGTCCGCGGGGGTGTCGATGCGCCGCCGGAGGCGATCGCGGACGCACTCCTGGGACGGTCGTTTCCGGTTATCGTCGCGCATTTCGGGGGGTATCCGCTCGAGCGCTCGCTGATGAACGAAATGATCGACCTGCTCGGGGAGTACGACGACTGCTACCTCGAGACGAGTTTCGTCAGATACCGCGAACTCCTGGAGCGAGCGCTGCTCGAGCATCCGGATCGAGTTCTCTTCGGAAGCGGTGCGCCCTCGTGTCACCCCGACGTCGCTGTCATGGAGATCCTGACGCTCGACGTCACCGAAGATCTTCTCTGGCGGGCATTTTCGAAGAACGCCTGTCGCGTGATCGACGCGCTCACACCGGATACGGAGCTTCGCCACTGACGTCGTTCCGTCGGGTCGTCACGTCGGTCGAAACGCCGTCCCGACCGGACGAGTACGCACGCCGTGCAGCGAACGGGTCCGTTTATACCACCGCGGAGCGTCGTGGACGTATGGACGAGCTACGCACGCGCGGTTCCCGCCGAGGGAACGCAACCGAGCGAAAAAGAGGTGTCGATGGGATATAACCTCGCAAATCGAACCGTCGACTGGTTCGACGTGCTTCGGACGTACGGCTACGGCCTCTGTATGGGGACGGCAGACGCCTTGCCCGGCGTTTCCGGTGGCACCGTCGCGCTCTTGCTCGGCTTTTACGGTCGCCTGATCGCGGCGATCACCGCCCTCACGCCCGGACGGGCACTCGCAGTACTCCGCGGCTACGACGCGGACCGCCGGGATCGGGCACGGACGGCTCTCGTCGAGATGGACCTCGAGTTCCTCCTTCCGCTCGGCGTTGGAATGGTGACCGCCGTTGCGCTGATCGCGACCACCGTCTCCGCGTTGGCCGAATCCCACCCCATCGCCCTGTTCGGCTTCTTTACGGGTTTGATAGCCGCGTCCGCCATCGTCCTCTTTCGCAGCCTCGAGTTCTCGTCGCCCGCCCACGGACTCGCCGGGAGTGCCGGCGTCGGGCTCGCGCTCCTCGTCGCCAGCAACGTCATCCAACTCCCCGGAAGCGGATCTGTCCTGATCTTCCTCGCGGGTGCGCTCGCGATCAGCGCGATGATCCTGCCGGGGATCTCCGGTGCGCTGATTCTGATCTTGCTCGGACAGTACGTCTTTCTCTCGGCGGAACTGAGCGCGTTCCTCGACTCGATCAGCGCGCTCGTCTCCGGCAGCGGCTCGGTAGCTGCCGTTCTCGAGCCCGGAGCGACGGTCGTGGTTTTCGTACTCGGTGGCTTCGTCGGCCTCGTCACGATCGCCAGAGTCGTCCGACGCGCACTCGAGGCTCGACGTGAGTTGACGCTGCTCTTTCTCGTCGGACTGATCGCCGGCTCGATTCCCGCACCGCTTTACAGCATCGACGAGGCGTACGCTTGGACGACCGATATCGTCGTCCTCACCGGCGCATGGGCGCTCGTCGGTATCGTCGCGTTGCTCGCACTCGATATCCTGGCCGGCGGGTTCGATCCGGAGTGAGTAGTGACGCTCGCTCACCGCCAGTCGTACAGTCGAACCGCTCGGTCGTGACGAACCGAAATCCCGTTCGGGTTCCGGCGTGCGGATCGGTCAGCGTATCGCGCTCGGAGTCCGTCTCGAGCGCCGCAAGCGACGTTCGTGAGGACCTCGATTCCGTCGGAAACCCAGCCCGTTGGCGTCACGTCGCCCGAGAAAATACGACGGACGCCGAAGACGCCGTCACGGACCGCACTCGCGACCGTTCGGATCAGGACGGTCGGTCGCGGACCGTAGTTCTTCGCGAGCCGATACGAGAGCGACCGATACGCCGATCCCCACTCCGATTGTGTAGTTCCCCCGTCGGCTTCGATCTCGCTTCGAACCGCCATCTCCCCGCACCAGTCGACCTCGAATCCTAACCCGGCGACCCGGTGTGCACAGTCGCGATCACCGCCGACGTCGAGATACTCGTCGAATCCGTCGAGTGCATCGAGAACGGTTCGATCGAACGCAACGTTGTCGGCGTCGAACGGCGTGACGCTCCGGCCGGCAACGGTTCGAGTGTGGCCGAGATCGTCGACGGTCGTCTTCCGGCCGGTAATCGGTCCCGAAACGATATCGACCTCGGTCTCGAGCGACCGTTCGATGGCGTCGTACCAGCCCGGTTCGACGGTACACGCGCCGTCGAGGAACGCAACGATGTCACCCGTTGCGGCCTCGAGGCCGGCGTTTCGAGAGACGTTCGGGCTTCGCTCGGAAATTTCGACGAGTACGTCGACGTCAGTCCGTTCGCGGACGACGCCGGTCGTCCCATCGGAAGAGGGACCGTTGACGACGATCACCTCCGTCCGTGGCGGGGTTCGTTCGGTGAGTGCGTCGAGACACGACAGCAACTGCTCTCGGTCGTTCAACGTGGAAACGACTACCGAGAGCACCATACACTCGGGTAACCGTCCCCGATAGTAAAAAGACGGTGGGTTCTTCCCTCTCGCCTCGCGAAGTCTCGTCCGTTCACCGAAGGCTGACGTTCCAGTACGAAACCGACGCGAAGTGATCCGGTATCGAATGCCCGCCGATCGCCGTATCGAGGGTCCGAATCGGAGTCGCCAGCGCGTTCGGAATCGCCCGGTACAGTCCGTAGGGAACGAGGAAGTCGTCGACGACGTCGACCAGCGTGAGGTCGGTCTTTGCGAGCAACGTCGTGACTTCGCTCTTCGAGTAGAGGCGAGATCCCATCGGAAGCGCCCAGTTGTACACGCTACGGGCGCTAAATCGGTTGAACGTATCGAAGACGATCTGGTCTCGAGAAACGCGGCGCATCTCTCGTAAAAACGCTTCGGGATCGTCCGCGAGATGGAAAAATCGCATCGCGATGACGGTATCGAAGTGATCGTCCGGAAACGGCAATCGTCCCGCATCTCCGCGCAAGAACTCGAGCGTTCCCGAGAGATTCGACCCCCTGGTCTTGGCTCGTCCCTGTTGTAGCATCGCCGCCGAGATGTCCAGCCCAACGACGTCGGCTCCCTGCTCTGCGAGCATCACGGTAAACCGACCGGTTCCGCAGGCGATTTCGAGAACCGATCGATCCTCGACCGGCATGATCGCCTCGAGAACGGCCCGCTTCTCACGGTGGTCGATCAGCTGACCGCCCCGAGAGAAGCGCTTATCGTCGTACTCCTCGGCGACATCGTCGGCCTGGTACCACTCCTGTCCTTTCACACTGGCCGCAACTACAGGAGCGCGAGGATAAAACGATACTGGAGTCTCTCCGACGCCTGCCGGCGCGAGCCACCGGTCTCTCGCCGTTTTGGATGTGTTAATATGCCACTAGTACACCTATTATAAACTACAGTATTCGTATCCACATATAGGGAAGGTTTACCATCAGCGGTTCCGCTGGAGGTGGTATGAGCACGACCATTTCGGAGGACCGCATCGGTGCCGCCGAACAGCCGCTGTCCGAAGACGAGTACCGCGACCGACTCCGTGAGCTTCCACCGAGTGCGAAACTCGTCGCGAAAGTCCTCGAGGCCGACTCGCCGCTTTCACAGGGCCAACTCGCAGAGGAGTCCTTACTTCCCGATCGAACCGTTCGCTACGCGCTCAACCGTCTCGAGGACGTGGGGCTCGTCGGCTCTCGATACAGTTTCCGCGACGCCCGCAAACAGGTGTACTTTCTCAACAACTGAGTGGCCGAGCTGTTCATCGACTGAGTTACGCACGGAGTAAGGAACATCCGGTAGGCCCTTTTCCCATCGAGGCCATACCGACGTATGGACGTCGTTCGTCGACCCGTTTCGGCTCCGACGCGGGCACCGGAGGGAGAGACCAACGCGTACGTGCTCGGGACCGATCCGGCGATTCTCGTCGATCCCGCGAATCGTTCCGACGAACTCGACCGACTGGTCCGCGACCGCGAGATCGCACACGTTCTCGTCACCCATGCGCATCCGGATCACGTCGGCGCGGTCGAGGCCTACGCGAGAGAAACGGGAGCGGCCGTCTGGGCCAGAGGCGGGCGAACGGATCGGTTTCGTGAGGCGACCGGCAGACGACCAGACCGGAGATTCTCGTCGGGGACGACGATCACCCTCGGTGAGTCGTCCGTTCGCGTTCTCGAGACGCCCGGACACGCCTCCGACCACGTCGCACTCGAGGTCGGTCGGAACGGCCCGATTCTCTGTGGCGACTGCGCGGTTCGTGACGGCAGCGTCGTGGTCGGCGCGCCGGACGGAGACATGCGCGCGTACGTGAGCACGCTCCGTCGGCTGTGGGCGATCGATCCGCCGGCTCTGTATCCCGGTCACGGCCCGGTCATCGAGCGACCCCGAGCGACGCTCGAGCGCCACCTCTCGCATCGGCACGACCGCGAACGTCGGATCGAGGCGGCCGTCGACGATGGTGCGACGACGCTCGAGGGAATTCTCGAGGGTGCATACGAGAAGGAACTCGCGGGCGTTCGAGATCTCGCGCGAGCGACGGTCATCGCCCATCTCGAGAAACTCGTCGTCGAGGACCGACTCGAGTGGGACGGCGAGCGGGCGGGACCCGTTCGGGACTGAGCGGGCGAGCAGGGTCGACGATGTGACCCCAGCGACGAGACGGTAACCGGCGGTATTTTCGATCCGAAAATACCCTGGCCAATAGTTGCGGAAACGGAAGCACCACAGCTATATATTCAGCTATCGCACAGTACGCCCATGGGCGATGGGATCGGCGGAAGCTATCGACTCGACGAGATCGATCGGCGGATCGTCTACGCGTTGATGGGCGACGCCCGGAACACGTCAGCACCGGCGATCGCCGACGAGGTAAGCGTCTCCGGTGCGACGGTTCGCAACCGGATCGCACAGCTCGAAGAGCACGGAATCATCGAGGGATACCACGCGACGGTCGACTTCGAACACGCCGACGGCTCGCTTATGAATCTGTTTCTGTGTCACGCACCGTTCGGTGACGTCGAGGGCGTCGCCCGCAAGATCGGGACGATTCCGGGGATCATCAACGTCCGGGAACTGATGGGTGGTCGGATGAACCTCCACGTGCTCGCGGTCGGGACCGACACGACCGATCTGCGACGGATCGGCCGAGAACTCGAGAACATCGACGTCGAGATCGAGGACGAATTTCTCTTGCAGAACGAACACGACTTCCCGTATACGCCGTACGGACCGGCCGACAGCCGTCGGCTGGAACCGCTCGCGGACTACATCAGCCTCACTGGCGGTGCCAACATCGTCGAAGTAACCGTCTACGAGGACGCGCCGATCGCCGGTCGAACGCTCGAGGAGGCCGCTCGTGAGAAGGTTCTCGGTGAGGAAACGCTCGTCGTCGCGATCGAACGCGATGATGCGGTCATCACGCCACACGGCGAAACGACGATCCGTCCACACGACGTCGTGACCGTGTTCTCCCCGGATGGAGCCGGCGAGTCCGCACTGAAGGGATTCGACGAGACCGACGGAACGCGATCGAGACGAATCGATTGATATGCCAGTCGACAGACTCATCCCCGAGTTCCTCCAGCGGGAGGACGGGTCGGAAAGCGACGACGCGGTACTCCACGAGTGTCGACACTGCGGCTCGAAGTTCGAGGAGGCGATCGATCAGTGTCCGGTCTGTGGTGCGACCGAGATCGCGACCTACGAGTTCGCGACCGACGAGGGATCGAGTGAAGACGCCGGCGCGAACTCGAATGAGAGATCCGATTCGGGGGACGACGAGTAGCCCGACACCGCGTGCTGACCGGCGAGTGAGTGGGGGGCGATCCCCAGTCGTTCGTCGGAGGCCGAGGCGGAGACAGAGGAGAAAGCGGTGAGTATCGTTCCGACCGGCTTTTGCCCGTCGACCCGTTTTCAGTAGACATGCAATCGCTCGAGACCGAGCTGGCCGAGGCTCGATCGCTCGCGGTCACCGAACTCGCTGACGCGATCGAGTCCATCGGATTCGAGTGTACCCGGTGTGGTGCCTGCTGTACGGCAGACGACGACGAAGACCACACGGCGACGGTGTTTCCCGACGAGGCTCGAGACCTCCAGAGCGCGTCTCAAAAGCAGCCGACGATCGACGCCGAAGGCGAGGCCCGATCCGGAGGTACGAAAACCCCGGCCGAGACGCCGGAATCGACGACTCGCGAGTGGCGAGACGTCGCGCGCCCGATGCCATACGGGCTCGACGAACGCGACGGCGCGCTCGAGGGCGAAACCTTCGAATGGGCGCTTCAGACCGATTCCTGTGGGGACTGTGCGTTCTACTCGGAAAACGAAGAGGGCGTGGGATCGTGCGTCGTCCACCAGGATCGGCCGCTGATCTGTCGGACGTATCCGTTCAGCGTAGCGCTCGCGGGGACGAGCCAGCCGATGGGCGAAGCCGTCGACGAGAACGGGATCGTTCGCGCCCACGAGTGTGAGGGACTGGGTCGCGACATCTCTCGCGAGGACGCCGAATCGCTCGCGAACGCCCTGAAAGCGCGAGCCGTCCGCGAACTCGAGGAGGCGATCGCCGTCCGCGACGCCTTCGAACCGGCGAATCCGGGCCCCGGCGAGGTCGTGGTTCACGACTCCGAAGGGGCGAAGCGAGCGGACGGGACGTCGCTCGAGGAATAGGTGGACCATCTCTTCCGCGGCGTGAATCGAATGCGTCCGAGTGCTTCGGACGGCGAAGCGGCGTTGCCGACGGATCGACCGTTCGAAAATTGCACAGTTCACCGCGCGTCTCATACGGTCTGTTGTGCGCCAGTACCGGTGGGACCGCGATCCGCCTGCGGTTGCATCGGTAATCCGGTACAGCAGTCCGCCTCACTCCGGACGCTCGTAAATCGCTTCAACTGGTGCGTGCGCGGTCGGCCGGTGCCGACCCGAACGCAAACCGATCGGCCTAGAACGTTTCTTCGATGATCTCTCCCACGGCGAAGTTCGATTTAACCTCGCTGACTTCGATTTTGACCCGTTCACCGACTTCGGCCCCGGGAACGATGATGACGTAGCCCCGTTCGACGCGAGCGATTCCGTCACCTTGCTTGCCGATGTCCTCGATTTCGACGTACCGCGTTTCGCCAACGTCGACCGGTGGCTGGGGCTCCGATGGTGCACTCTGTGGCTGCGTCGCCGTCGTTTCGCCGTCGGCGCTCTCTTCGTTTCGAGAGATGAGTGCAACCCGGTAGACCTCTCCCGGATCGACGTCTCCGGTTTCGATTTCTTGTCGTGGCACCTCGATGACGTATCGATCCTCCTCTGCTGAAACCTCCGTACTGAACAGACACAGGAGTTTTTCAGATATTTCCACAGGTAGACCCTCAATATCTTCTCTACTCCCCCTCCATAATAGAACTACCGACTGAATGACTCGATAGCGACCGACTGAACTCACTCGGCCCGCTCGAGCGGCCGGGCCGTCGCGAATCGCGTGAGATCGATCCCGACCTCGAGTGCAGCGTCGTCAACCGCGTCGTACGGCCGATTGACGACGATATCGCCCGCCGTTCGGTTGCCGATGCCCGGGATCGCGGTGAGCTCGTCGAGCGACGCGTCGTTGAGATCGAGGGGATACGGAACCCCAGTCACGGAGCGATAGCCGTGATCGACGACAGCGACGTCCGCCGTCTGACCCAGCGGTCGTTCTCCCGGAATCCCGACGAGCAGCGGGTAGGTGCCGAGCTGTCGCCCGAACGTTCGCCCGTCCTGGTGGTACTCGAGGTGGACGTCGGGGAGGACGGTTCCCGGCGGGACAACGCGTCCGAGCATCGGGTTGTCGATCTCCTCGCGGACCTGCCGTTTGTACCGCTTGAACAGCTTTTTGTGCTCGGTCGCGATCTCAGCGCCGGTGTCCGACATCTCGGTCCCGTCGAAGGACATCACCTGGCGAATGTTGATCCGGCGGAGCATGTAGCCCTCGTCGTAGACCCGCTCCAGGAACTCGCGGTTTCGGTCGTAGGTCTCTTCGCGTTCGCCCTTGAGACCGTGCAAGAGGTTGATCCCGGGCAGCAGTTTCGGGAGTCGGGTGGGTGTCCCTCCGCTCCCGGTACCGTCGTCGGAGAACGCGACGGGGTCGCCGTTCTCGCCCGGACGCCAGCCAGCTTCCTCGTTGACGATTCGAACCGCCTCGAAGCACTCGTCGGCGCTGACGTTGAGGTTGTTCGCTTCCTGGACGACTGGATCGGCGGACTCGAGGCCGAAGGCGGCGGTGTCGCCCGCCGTGTTGTGTTCGGCAATGATCCGGATCCCCTCGCGGCTCTTTTCGGGCCAGTTGACGACCGTGATGGGGTTCATATTGTCCAGGTGCAAGGTCTCGAGGTCGGGAGCGACGTCGCGGATGCCGCCGTACAACTCCCGGAGTGCGTCCGGATTTGGTGCCTCGCCGTCGCCGCCGTAGGCGAGGATGTCGGCCTGGCGGCCGATTCGGAAATGTTTGACGCCGTGAGACGCGAGCGCGTCCACCTCCTCGACGACGGTCTCGGGCGGTCGAAACGTCGGATTCCCGTACAGCGGTTCGGTGCAGAACGAACAGCGGTAGGCACAGCCCCGCGAGGTCTCGAGTTCACAGATCAGGTAGTCGGGATGGTTCGGATGATCTTCGACGACGAACGCGCCCTCTTTCGCCCACCGCGACACCTCCTCGACGTCGCGCATCCGGTTGTTGAAGCCCTCGAGACCGCTCTCGACCAGATCGAAGACGGCCGCCTCGACGTCACCTTTCGCGACGAAGTCGAAATCGAGATCCTGCCGACTCGTCTCGGTCGCGCCGGCGTTTTCGTCACCGACGCCGAACTTGATCGGCCCACCCATCAGGCTCGTTCCGTTCGCCGTCCAGGCGAGCTTTCTCACTTCGTCGGGCTCTGCGGGCGTCCCACCGACGTACTTTCCGGGTACCGTCATTCCGCCGAGATAGATCAGGAGATCAGCCTCGTCGACGTCGCGCCAGCGATTCGGCTCGTCTCGGAGGCCGTCGATCGTGTGGTACGTGATCCGCTCGCGCGGAACGCCCGCATCGACGAGCGCACCGGCCGTGTATCGCGGGTACGTCGAAACGTACGGCGGCACCCCGAAGTGTGCGGGTTCGTCGACGTAACCGTCGACGATCGTCACCGATAGCGACTCGGGGTCGGTCATGAGCCGTGGGTAACTCCTCGAGCGGTAAAACGGTGACTATACTGGGAGATTTGCGCGTTTTCTGCTCGATGACAGTCCGTCCTGCCAGGATCGCGGCCCGGCCCGTCCGAAATGTGAAGCATGATCGTCAGCTATGGTCAAACCGCTAGCTGATGGTGCTAGCGATCGCGAACAGGCAGACGGCGACGGCTTCTCGTCTGACGTTAATTTCCGCAGATCACAATCAATAAGAACGTGGCGATCGTAGCTCTTTATCTAGACATGCTCCGTGTGCATTCACAGGTCCCTGCGTGCCGTCGCCCCGCGGCGAGAACTGGGTGTGTCGCCGTAGGTGGTCGCAGGTGAACCTGAACGATCTCAGAACGTCCGTCGCAGAGACGCTGTACCGGCAGGTCGGTCGAACGAACGGACGGATTCAAACTCACCGTCATCTACCGGTTGACGTCCTCGAGGACGAGAGCTCCTATCTCGTCGTCTTCGACGCTCCGGGTACCGAACCGGACGACGTACAGGTCAGATACGTCGACGGAACGATCAGGGTTCGATTCGACCGATTTCGCGAGTTCCGCGAGGGATTCGACATGCGATTTCCCGGCCGCGGAATGACCCTCGAGGGCGAAGTCGATCTCCCGGCGGACGCGATCGTCGACCCGGACACGGGGATGGCAACCCTTTCCGAAAGCGGAACGGTTCGCATCGAGATTCCGAAAGACAGCGCCGACTCGAGTGACGAAGGCGGAACGGCGACGGACGATCTCGAGTCGGACGCGTCCGACGACGACGTCGTCCCCGATCCCGCTGAACCGGGCGAACTCGCCGTCGAGGACTGAGGCGAATCGCGTTCACGCATCGCCGTCCGAGCCGACCGATTCGACGTACTACTCCTCGAACGTCAGCGTCGTGCCCTCCGTCACGTCGAACTCCTCGTCACCGGCGAATCGGGTCGGGTCGTAGGCGTCTATTCCGGAGCCGCCGCTGATCTCTCGAGCGATTCGCTCCCCGATCGCCGGGGCGCGCATGAAGCCGTGTCCCTGGAATCCGGTTGCGACGTACACCCCCTCACGCAGCCGACCCACGAGCGGGTCTCGATCCGGCGTGGCCGTACAGAGGCCGGCCCACGCGCGCTCGAGTCCGAGTTCGACGTCCGGCAGCCGGTGTCGAATCCGCGTTTCGAGAGTCGCGGCGAATTCGGGATCCGCGTCGCGGTCGTAGCGCGCCGGATCGGCCTCCCGGTGTTCGGCTCCGTTACCGGCGAGAAGGCCGTCGAGATGTGGCCTAGCGTAGCACTCGTCGGTCGCGTCGTACCACATGGGTTCCTCGAAGTCACCGGATCCGATCAGCGCCTGCACCCGGTAGGGCTTCATGGCGATCGAGACGCCCGCATCGGCGAGCAACCGCTTCGTCCGTGCGCCCGCTGCGACGAGGACGGCGTCGAACTCCCGGCCTGCCCCGTTCTCGAGGACAACCCGCGGAGGCGTAGTCCGAACCGCGACGTCCGTCTCGGCCTCGAGGCGTGCCCCGGCACCGGTCGCCGCGGCGGCCATACAATCCGTGTACCGGGCCGGATCGGTATACCCCGCCGCGCCCGCGATCCCGGCCACGGCGATGTCGTCGGTTCGAAGCGACGGGAACCGCTCTCCGAGCGCCGAACCGTCGACCTCGAGAACCACGACGCCGTTTTCTTGCATCCGTCGTACCTGCCTGCGGACGGCATCGATGCGATCGTCGTCCCCCTCGCGTGCGAACCAGACGTACGGGCACTCGACGAACGGAAACGTCTCCTCGCCCGAAAGCGCACGAAACCGCTCGATCGATTCGGCCGCCAGCGTCGCCTCGAGCGAGTCAGCGAAGGCATCGTAACAGATCCCGGCCGCGCGTCCGCTCGCACCGCTTGCGACCGATCCGCGATCGTACAGCGTCACGTCCGCACCAGCGCGTGCCAGCGCGTACGCAGCGGTCGTTCCGACGGCACCGGCACCGATGACGGCAACCGTGAGGCTGGAATCGCCTTCGACAGCGGTGTCCGTGTCGGCGGCGAGGTGCTCTCTCGCTCCGTCCGAAACTCCACCGTCCTCAGTCACGGTTACTCACACAGGGATCGGAACTGAGACGAACGCGAGCGACCGATCCGCGATTCGTTGCGCCACGGAGGCTCGATATCATAGTCGCACGTAGGGGTGGACGTTACTTACGTCTGGGTGGTCGGTTCCGACACCGTGGTCACAGCGTCGAGCGGTCGACCCGCTCGGGCGCTTCGAACGGCGTCGCCAACTCGAGCAACTGGACGAGTATTCGACCCGTTGCACCCCAGACCGTGTAGCCGTCGACGTGGAAGTAGTGGATGACGATGTCGCCGTAGTAGGGATGGTCACGTCGCTCGTACTCGTAGTTCTCCGGGTCGAGCAGCGCCGACACCGAGAGGAGGACGATCTCAGCGACCTCGTAGTCGTCGCGTTCATACGTCCGGTCGGGTACCCGTGCCACGAACGGCGTAACCGCGTACTCCGTCACCGTCCGAATGTCGTCGAGTTGTCCGACGACGTCGACCTCCGATCGATCGAGACCGATCTCCTCGTCCGCCTCCCTCAGAGCCGTCTCGAGGATCGACTCGTCGACGCGCTCGGCACCGCCGCCGGGAAAGCTCATCTGACCGGGATGCTCCCCGAGGTGGTCGGCCCGTCTGGTAAACAGGAGGTGGTCCTCACCGTCGCGGTCGACGATCGGGGCGAGGACGGCGGCGTCGTAGGGCTGATCGTCGATCGCCGTGGGCGCGTAAGCGGCGATCGGATCCAGGCTCAGGAGCGACATCTCAGTCGAGTTCGGCCTCCAGACGCGTTCGTTCGTCGGTCAGGTCGATCGGTGCCCAGGCCTCGACGTCGTAGGTGACGTCGAGCAACTGACGCAGCCGATCGTCGTCCTCGTCTTCGATCGCCGCCTCGAGCGCCTCCGAAAACCGCCTGCGCGTCGACTCACCGAGCGCCTCGCGGTCCAGTCGACGCCGGTCGACGTCGAGAATGTGGGGGACGTCCTCTGCGTGGTCCGGAACGGTCGGAAACGCCGTTGGACCGGCGACCAACAGGGGTTTCCCCTCCCGGTCGTCGCTCACGAGCGCGAACGATTCCAGTGCATCCTCGACCGCCGCCTCGACGGCGGCCTCGTCGACCGACGTCCCGTCCGCGCGGAACGCGGCCTCCGAGAGCGCCCGCTCGAGTTCGGAGCGGGTCAGCCCGCCGAAGAGATCGACGACGCCGGCCAGTTCGTCGGCGGTCACGTCCATACGCGTTCCAACGGGTGGTTCGCTGATAAAGATTGATAGGGCGCTCCGGTCGGCCCGTCGAACGGCCCCGCTGGACGAATCGACACCACCCCGTTACGAGTATCAGAAACCGACGTCTTTCCTACCACGACTATCAGAAGCTGGCTTCTTCCTCGAGCCAGGGGCGCGTCGTCCGAAGCACCGCGTCCGGATCGACCGGCGCGTCCGTCCACGGTGGAAGCCGTCGATCCAGACCCGGCGGTGCGATCGACTCCGCATACCGGGCGAGTTGGTCCCGTTCTCCGGCCGGATCGTACTCGAGTCCGTTGAACGCCGCGTCGGCGTGGTACTGCTCGATCAGCCGATCACCGACCGCACAGTAGCGCTCCGGAAGCGTCTCGTAGGTCGGCTCGACGCCGCGTTCCTCGAGGACGCGAAGCAACGAGGCGGCGACTTCGCGGCTCATCCCCTCGAGTCCGGTTTCTCCGGCGACCGCGCGGTGGTCGTGGACGTGTCGACCGAGATCGACCTGTGCGGTCCCCACGAACCCGGCGTGATCGAAGGCGTCGCCGAGCGTTCCGACCTCGAGTCCCCAGGCTCGTGGCGGACGAAGCCGCTGGGCCAGCGTTCCCGTCACGGCGAACTCGCCGGCCAGTGCGTACCGAAACGCCCCGAGATAGTCCAGAATCGCCGCGTCGTGATCGGTCGCGAGCGCGCCGATGAGCGGTTCGTAGAACAGTCGGAACAGCCGCCCGTAGAGTCGTTCCTCCTCGATCCGGGCGTAGTACCCCTTCGAAAACTCGAATCCCATCGTCAGCGGCGCGAGCAGACGGTGGACGTGACCCCGTTCGTAGCTGCGGGCATCCGCGTCGTGAACGACGACGAACTCCGCCGCAGTCGCGGCCGGCCCGAGCGCGAGCCAGACGTCCCGACCCTTACCGAACCCGTTCGAGAGTCCGACATCAGCGAGCATCGTCTCGACGGTCGGCGCGTTACACCACAGGACTCGCATCGGAAGATCGAACGATTCGAGCCACTCTCGAATCGGTCCGATTCGATCGACCGGCGCTCGAACGGGAACGAAGACCGCCGCGAGACCGAGGTGCTCGAGTTCCGAGAGCACGGCTGTGGCGGCCGGACTCTCGTGTTCCCGGGCAGTCATCGGGACGACGACGGCCGTTCTGGCGACGGTGCGCTCGAGGCGGCCGTCCACGGCGGTCTGGGTCGCATTCCCGTCCAGATCGTGGAGCGTCGCGATTCGCTCCTGGACGTACTCCATCGGTACACTGTTCGACCGAACGGATAAAACGGCCACGACTCCGGCGAATCAGACGGATCGACAGCTCGACCGAAAACTATCGTCGAACGTGATTGTACTATATAGAAATAATTCTGTTATAAAGCCCCGGTCTTTTTCTCCCCGTCCTTCTTACAGACCGAACATGAAATCCGTCCGGAAGGCACTACGCGAAGGCGAACTCGACAAGGACACCTACGACAGGCTCGTCTGCGGAGAGTGCGACCAGCCGTTGAAGACCGAAAACGACCCCAACGAGATCAAGACCGTCAGAAGCTGTCCGGACTGCGATCTCGAGTGGAAGGAGATCCGGTAACGACTCCCGCTCACTCGAGAAACTACCGTTCGCCCGAAAGTGCCGAGAAGAGCCGTTCTTCGAACTCGGTCCTGTCGATTCCGTCCGAGGGACCGATTCCCCGCATGTGATCGACCGAGAGCTGTCCGCCGCCCATTCGAGCGTGCCCTCCCGCGTTCGCCATCGGGATGTCGCTGACGGCGTGACGAAGCGTCTCGCCCATGTGGACGCGATCGTCCCGCGAGCGACCCGAAAGGTGAATCGTGCCGTCGCTCTCGCCGTATACGACGACCGCGGTGACTCCCTCGAGGTGCATCAGTTCGTCCGCGGCCTGTGGGATGGCATCGACGTTCGAGATCAGTCCGACGTCACAGATCGCAAAGGAGCCCTCGACCCGCTTTTCCGTGATCGCGGTTGCCTTGATCTGTAGGACGTCGTCGCTGACTTGCGGGTTCGCGATTCGTTCGAGAAGATCCTCGTCGATCGCGTCGAAGAGGTACGCGGCGGCGTCGAACTCGGCGTTCGAACAGCCGTTCGTGAGATGGTTCGTATCCGCCTGAATACCGTACAGGAGACCGGTCGCGAGTTCGGGTGAGAGGGTGAGCCCGCTCCCCGTGTCCTCGTCGTCGGTGACTTTCGTCGCACCGATCTCGCCGACGTACTCGACGAAGATCGTCGAAGCGGCACCGTACTCCGTCCGAACGTCGGTGAATTTCGTGCCGGTGCCGTTTCCGGGATGGTGGTCGACGACCGCGACCGGTTCGATCGTCTGTGCGCCCGTGAACCCACGCGCCGTGTTGTGGTCGACCAGAACGACCGCGTCGGCGGCGAGCTCCGAACTCGACTCCACGTTCTCGAGATCGAGTTCGAGGACGGTCCGGAACGCACGGTTTTCCTGGTGGCGGATTTCGCCGGAATACTGCAGCGTCGTCTCGGTGTCGACCGAGTCGGCAATCGCGGCCACGCCCATCGCACACGCCATCGCATCGGGGTCCGGGTTGGGATGCATCAACACCGCAACTTCGTCGTACGAAGAGAGCAGACGCTGGAGGCGAACGCCGGCTGGCCGACGAAACCACCGAACGAGCCACCAGCCTCCGAGCAGGACGGCCACGATCGCGAGAATCAACAACGACAGAACGAGGGGATCGAGCGACTGGAGGGTATCGACGCCGGCCTCGAACGACGAGGTCCCCGCCTCGAGAGAGCGTTCCCCCAGCGAGAGCACCTGCCGTGTCGAGGTGCTCGGATCGTTCATACCGCACACTCAGATCGAATAACCAAGAATTTTCCCCTCTTTCCGAGCTGGTCCGGCTAGCTCGAGTACGCCTCGATCGCGTCGCGGTAGCCCTCGCGGAAGGTCGGATAGGAATACTCGTAGCCGAGCGTCCGCAGTTTTTGGTTCGAACAGCGCTTGCTCGTCAGGATCCGTCGACGAGCCGGCTCCGAGAGATCCTCCTCGGCAAGCCGATCCGCTTTCGTCCGCTTGGGCGGCGCGTCGAGTCCACACTGGTCGGCCAACCAATCCGCGAACGCCCACTTCTGGGCCGGTTCGTCGTCGACGATCTGAACGACTTCGCCGCGTGCGAGATCCGCAGAGAGCAGGAACCGAACCGCGCCGGCGGCGTCGTCCCGGTGAACCATGTTCAGATAGCCCTCGGTGACCGGCCCCTCGAGATAACGCTCGAGGCGATACCTACCCGGCCCGTACAGGCCCGCATACCGTGCGACCGTTCCCTCAAATGCGTACTCGGGCGGATACTCGAGGGCGATGCGTTCGGCCTCGGCGAGCACAGCCGTCTTCTCGGTCGTCGGCTCGACCGGCGTCTCCTCGTCGACCCAGTCGCCGCCGTGATCGCCGTGGACGCCCGTCGAGGAGGTGTAGACGAGTCGCCCGGGCGGATCGTCGCGCGCGCCGAAGGCGTCGATCGCCGTCCGGAGCCCCTCGACGTACACGGCTCGCGCAGCGCCGGCTCCCCGTCCCCCGCTGCTCGCGGCGAAGACGATCGCGTCGACGTCCGGAACGGCTGCGAGATCATCACCGTCGGTTACGTCGGCCTGAACGGCCTCGAGTCCGGCATCCTCGAGCCGTCGAACGCCGTCGCCCGAACGCCGGACGCCGATCGCGTCGTGGCCGCGTTCGACGAGCTGTCGACCCAACTCGAGCCCGACGTATCCACAGCCCAGTATCGCGATCTTCATAGGCGGTATTTCGACACCCGGAGAGCATAATATCACCGCTCTCGAGACTCGATACGGAATCGTCACGGCGGACGATCGTCACGGCACGCTGTCGACGATCACGTACTGAATGTGGACGAACTCATCGAACGACATCGGCGCGCGTCGCTCGATCTTCTGTTGAATCTCCTTTGCGTCCAGCTCGAGGTCGAGTTCGCTCTCGACCGCGTCGACGTCGAGGACGGCGGTCGACATCCCCAACAACAGGTGTTCACACGCCATCGTCACGATCGTCTCCGGATCCGCCGTTCCCTCCGCCAGCGACTGGATCTCGGCTGCCTCCTCGAGCGACAGATCGGGCGACTCGCCCGCCGAAAGCGCCTCGATATCCGTCCGGTCGACGTCGATCGCATCGCCAGCGGCCGACGGATCATCCCGCTCGAGCGCCGCCTGGAGGTCCGCGTCGTACTCCGCTCGCAGGCCGTCGGGCGAGTCGGGGACGGACATCCGCTGTTCGTGGAACATACCGGAACTGACAGCGTTCGGCTTCAAGTGGGTTACCATCCTGTTCGGACGGTCGTGTCGGCCGACAGCCCGTTGGTTTTGGACGTCTCATCAGTGTGCCAAATTTCACTAATCGGAACGTTCAACTTCCCCCATACGCATGACGTTCTATATATGAAAGTCGCCCTGATCGGAATCGGTCAGGCCGGTGGGAAAGTCACTGAGCGCCTCACCCGGTTCGACGCGAACATGGGGTTCGAGGCCGTTCAGGGTGCCCTGGCCCTAAACTCCGCGAAACCGGACCTCCAGTCGATCGAGTTCGTCGACACGCAGTTAATTGGTGCCGACCGCGTCAACGGTCACGGCGTCGGCGGTGACAACGAACTCGGATCCGAAATCATGCAATCGGACGTCCAGGAGGTACTCGGCGCCCTGGACGGTCGCATCACCTCCCGTTCGGACGCGATCGTCGTCGTGGCCGGACTCGGCGGTGGGACGGGCAGCGGTGGAGCCCCGGTCCTCGTCCACAACCTCCAGCAGGTGTACGACGTCCCGGTCTATGCGCTCGGAATCCTACCCGGCCGCAACGAGGGTGCGCTCTATCAGGCAAACGCTGGCCGGTCGCTCAAGACGCTCCTCCGGGAAGCCGACTCGACGCTGTTGATCGACAACGACGCCTGGCACGAACAGGGCGAAAGCGTCGAGGATGCCTTCGAGACGATCAACGACAAGATCGCCCAGCGGGTGGGACTGTTGTTCGCCTCCGGCGAAATCATCGACGGCGTCGGGGAGAGCGTCGTCGATTCGAGTGAGATCATCAACACGCTTCGGTCCGGCGGCGTCTCGGTGCTCGGCTACGCGAGCGAGGTCGCAAGCGAGGACAGCAGCGAAAACATCAGAACCGTCATGACCGTCGCGAGGCAGGCGCTGTTGACCGGAGCCAGTATGCCCGACGCGACCGCGGCCGACTCGGCACTGCTGGTGATCGCCGGACAGCCGGATCGAATCCCACGAAAGGGCGTCGAGAAAGCCCGACGATGGCTCGAAGACGAAACCGAGAGCATGCAGGTCCGCGGCGGGGACTTCCCGCTCGAGAGCGAACGGCTCGGCGCGCTCGTTCTCCTCGGCGGTGCCGAACGCTCCGAGCGAATCTCGGCGTTCATGGACCGCGCTCGCGAGGCGAACAAGACCCAGCAGTCGGAAGCGACCGACACTATCGACGACCTCACCGACGACCGACTCGAGAACCTCTTTTGAGGTGTATTCACGTCGGCGTCGTCGTGTCGGCTCCCGACCGTGACTCCGCCGACATTTATATGGCCGTTCGTCGTCCATGACAGTGTCCAACACGAGGGACGAGGCCCCTGCTAACTGTTTTCACGGTTCTCTGGATCGGTACATTTAAATTACAAGCGACAGTAGTCACAGGTACCAGAACGCCACCGGGGCGCGTATCGCTCGACGATCGATGACAGGAAATCTTATTCACCGAGGTTTCGCAGATCGCAAGCGACCGCTTTTGACGGACGGCGCCGGCACACACAGCAGCTGTGCCGCGTTGCCCACCCGTAGTCCCGCTCCGGTGCGGGTATGGCACAGAGGTTTGAACAACACATGGTAGACGAATCGAAAAACATCGAACTGACGGAAGACGACCTCGAAAACAAATCGAAAGGGCAGCTCATCAAGATGGCCGGTCAACTGCGAGACCGGCGAAACGAGCTCAACCAGATGGCATCCTCGCGAGCATCCAGCCGCGACGACCTCAACGCGAAGACGCGCGAGAAGGTCGACGAGGCTCAAGAGCACCGAGAAAAACGCGACGAGCTCAACGAGCAGGTCCAAGAGCACAAAGAGAGCCGAAACGAGCTCAACGCCGAGGCCAACGAGCTGTTCGACAAGGTCGAAAAGCTCAAATCGGATATGGAACTCGACGAGGGGAAAGATCTCGAGGAACTCGAAGACGAGATCGAACAACTCGAGTTCAAACAGCAGACCGAGGTCCTCTCGAGCGAGGAGGAAAAAGAACTGATCGAGAAGATCGAGGGAAAGCGCGAGGAGTACGAAGAGCGCAAACAGAAACTCGACCAGAACAGCGACCTCGAGGGACTCGTCGAAGAAGCCGAGGAGGTTCGGTCCGAGGCGTCCAAACACCACCAGAAGGTGACGGAACTCGCTGACAAGGCCCAGGAACATCACAACCAGATGATCGAGGCCTACCGCGAGGCCGACGACATCCGTGATGAGGCCGACGACATGCACGAGCAGTTCGTCGAAGCCCAGGAGGCCGCAGACCAGCACCACGAGGACTTCGTCCGCGTCCAGAAGCGTCTGCGAGAACTCGACAAGGAAGAAGAAAAAGAGCGCAAGTCCGCACGCGACAAAAAGAAAGAGGAGGCCAAAGAGGAAGCCGAGGAGATTTATCAGAAGTTCAAGGAGGGCGAGACCCTCGACACCGAGGACCTGATGAAGCTCCAGAAGACGGGACTACTCTAGAGCGGCCGCTCGGTTCGTCTTCCGTCCGTTTTGTGGCCGGCGTTGTCCGCCAGTTAGGTGATCGTATAGCTCGAGCACCGGCTCGATGGCGACGCGTCGATGGTGGCACCGAAGAGCGAATGCACCGTCGACGATCCGACTGTCGTCGGAGACGACGATACTTTAACAGGCCGGCCGACCCAGAATCCGCTATGACTCGAGGTACACACGATGGGTAGCACGACCGGAATCGAACGGCTCGCGGTCCTCGGTCTGGCGACGGCTGCGTTCGCCGTGATCGGAGTCGGGCTGTTCGTTCTCTATCCCGAAACGCTGGCGGACCTGCTCGGCGTGGCGTTCGCGCTGGTGGTGATACTCGTCGGCGTCAGGATCGCCGGCTCCATCGCCGCGTCGCTGTTTCCCGGCTACGACGTGGCTGAGGTCGCCGTCGAGGGACCGATCACGCGTGACGGCGGCGGACGATTTCCCTCGAGCCCGGGTTCGACGCCGGCCGACGATATCGTCGAACAGATCGACCGGGCCGACGAGGACGACAACGTCCGCGCACTCCTGGTGAAGCTGAACACGCCGGGCGGCGAGGTCGTCCCGAGCGACGACATCAGGCTCGCGGCCGAGCGCTTCGACGGGCCGACTGTAGCCTACACGACCGACGTCTGTGCGAGCGGCGGCTACTGGATCGCAAGCGGTTGCGACGAACTCTGGGCCAGGGAGGGATCGATCGTCGGCTCGATCGGCGTCATCGGTTCTCGGGTGAACGCGAGCGACCTCGCGGAGAAGGTCGGACTCTCTTACGAACGGTTCGCTGCCGGGGAGTACAAGGACGCCGGAACCCCGCTAAAGGAACTCGAGGAGGACGAACGAGCGTACCTCCAGGGACTGATCGACGACTACTACGAGACATTCGTCGAACGCGTCAGCGACGGTCGCGACCTCGAACCGGAGTTCGTCCGCGACACCGAAGCCCGAATCTATCTCGGCCAGACGGCTCACGAGATGGAACTGGTCGACGAACTCGGCACTCGTCGCGACCTCGAGGGAGAGCTCGCACAGCGCCTCGAGCGAGATGAGGTGACCGTCGAGGAGTTCGAACCGGAACGGCCGTTGATGGCTCGCGTCGGTATGGGTGCACGCGGGATCGCCTACGCGTTCGGGGCGGGCCTCGCTGGCGTAATCAGTGAGGACAGGTTCCGACTGCGAACGTAGGGCTGCATCCCACGCCAAATCGGATCCCACGCCGAAGCGCACCCGACGTCGGATTGCACCCCCACGTCGGATCGTACCGAACGAGTGAGTGGTTTTATCGTCACACAGCATGGAACGGATACCGTGACAACGCTGGTCGTCTGCCTCGACCGGACCGACGACGTGGGCCGCAAGACCGGCCTCCGGTCACCGATCGTCGGCTGGGAGGCGGTTCGAGCGCTCGTGACCGATATCGGGCTCGCAGACCCGGAGGACTCGGGAGTCAATTCGCTGCTCGAAACGCTCCGCGTCGCTCAGGACCTTCGCGACGAGGACGAAGACGCCGTCGTCGCGGTCGTCTCGGGCGACCGTGAGTCGATGGTCTCCGCCGACAGGGCGGTCGCTCGCCAGCTCGACGATCTAATCGCGGCACACGACCCGGATTCGGCTGTCGTCGTTATCGACAGCGCGGAGGACGAACGGCTGGTCCCCATCGTCGAGAGTCGGGTCCAGGTCGACTCCGTCGATCGCGTCGTCGTCCGACAGGCACGGGACATCGAGTCGACGTACTACCTGCTGAAACAGTTCCTCGCGGACGAAGAACTCCGGCAAACCGTTCTCGTTCCACTCGGTCTGACGCTGCTCGTCTTCCCGGTCCTCGCGATGCGGATCGGTGCCGCAGAGGGTGCAGCCGCGATCACCACCGTCATCGGACTGTTCTTGCTCTACAAAGGCTTCAATATCGACGAGATCATGACCGGCGTCGCCCACCAGGTGCGCGAGTCGCTGTACTCGGGACAGGTGTCGGTCGTCACCTACGTCGTCGCTGCGGGCCTGACGTTCGTCGGCCTCTTTGCGGGTGCACTCGGCGTTTCGAGTCTCGAGGAGACCCCCGGCGTCGTGATTCCCATCGTTCAGTTCACGTTCGACAGCGTTCCGTGGCTCGCAGTGGCCGCACTCACCGCGAGTGCCGGGCGACTCCTCGACGAGACGATCAGCGAGGAGCCGATCCGGAGTTCGTTTCTGAACCTCCCGTTCGCGGTTCTCGCGGTGGGAATGGTCGTTCGGGGCTTTAGCGCGTATTTCCTCGAGCAACAGGGACTCATCGAACCGGTCGTCGTTCCGGCGATCGAGCAGGGCGTTCTCTCGATCGATAGCTTCGTCGTGACCGGCGGGGAACGGCTGGCGCTCTACGTGGTTACGGCGATCGTCGTGAGCATCGTCGGCGCTCGTATCGCGATGTATTTCAGCTCCGCCAACGTCGACGCAGAACCCGACGACGGAATGCAATCGGAGTCGACAGGTCGCTCGAACGCAGAATCCGAGGTGACCGACGGCGGTCCGCGACGGGACGATGGAGAACCGGACCGAGCTGCCGGCAGTCGTCACGAGCCGGTCTCCGATCCGAGCCACGGGTCCGACTCCGACCCGAACCCCGACTCGAGTTCGTGACGGACTCGACCCGTCATCCATTTACTCGTGTGGCTGGTGCGTCCACCATGAGCGATGCAGACGGTGATGGCGCGTGGGTGAGCCTCTTTTCCGGCGGGAAGGACTCCTCGTGGGCGCTCTATCGCGCTCTCGAAACGGGCTTCGATGTCCGACGGCTCGTCACCGTTCATCCGACGGACGAGTCGTACATGTATCACGTCCCCGCGACGGACCTCGCAACCCTCGCTGCCGAGAGTATCGGAATAGACCTGCTCGACGTCCACCCCGGCGATCTCGAGGCCGGGTCAGCAACGGATTCGAGCGTCCAGGGTGACGACGAACTCGAACCCCTCGAAGCTGCCCTCACGGACCTCGACCGCGAACTCGAGGGCGGGCTCGCGGGCGTCACCGCCGGTGCCGTCGAGAGCGAGTACCAGACGAACCGGATCGAAGGCATGTGTAATCGACTCGATTGTGAGCTGTTCGCCCCGCTCTGGCAACGGGATCCGCGAACGCTCGCCGAGTCGATGCTCGAGGCCGGCTTCGAGATCGTGATCGTTCAGGTCGCCGCACGCGGACTCGACGAGTCCTGGCTGGGTCGAACGTTCGACCGCGATGCCCTCACAGAACTCGAGTCGCTCCACGAGGACTACGGCGTCCACGTGCTCGGAGAAGGCGGCGAGTTTGAGACGCTGGTGGTCGACGCGCCGCATATGTCCCGACGGATCGATCTCGAGTACGAGCCGGAGTGGGACGGAACGCGCGGATCGATCCGAGTTACCGACGCTCAGTTGCGGTAATCGACGACGGCGCTGAACGATCCTCCGTAGCGGCAGTTCCGTCGTCCGACGGTGAAAGCGGTGTACAACTACGGATCGAACCACACCTGTGCCTGGGGCGTCCCACAGCAGTCACAGACGGCCGCCCTGTTTTCCTTGTACGTACTCCGCTCGAGCTTACCGTCGTGACAGGACGGACAGGGCCGTCCCTCGAGAGCCACAAGTACCCGTTCGTGATGCTGGTCGGACCGTGATTGTGACATGCCGTTACTGGTTTGCATACGGAGGTAACGATTGAGCATGCCTATGCATGTAGAGCGCTCGGTCGACGCACTCGCGTCCAGGTCGCACATAAGTCAAACCGTGGCTGCTATCCCGATCGGGACGCTGGTTGACGTATGCGCCAGTTCGTTCTCATCGGTCACGACGTCCCGACCGATCCGGAGTTCTCTCTCGACGATCTCGCGGGTGGTGCCGGACGGCTCGATGCACTCAGTCGGTCGATTACCGCCGCGTTCGTCACTTCCCACGGCATCCGCACCGACGTTCGAGTTCACCTCGTCGTCCGCGACGAACTCACCATCACGTTCGACGGACACGACCTCCGGCGGCTCAATCCCGACGAACGGAGTACGGCTGCCCTCGTCAAAAACGCACTCGAACACCGCGACGAAGCGATAGGTTCACTTCCAGCCGAGCCAAGCCCCGGTGTCGAACTCTACCGACGGGGGCTCGAGGACACGCTCGAAGCCATCGCCAGCGATGGACCCGTAATACAACTCCACGAAGACGGAGATCCCATATCCGACGCAGATCCTCTGGAGGAGCCGATCTTCGTTCTCTCGGACCATCAGGATTTCACCGCCAGCGAACAGCGACTCCTCGATTCGTGGGTCGACCGACGGATTCGGCTGGGACCGCAGTTGTTGCACGCCGACCAGGCGATCACGGTCTCTCATCACTACCTCGATACCGACGGATACGAACGGATGTAGTTCGTCTCGGCTCGCCGTTGCAGTCGACAGACGGTCACGAATAACCAGTACACGAGTCGACCTGCCTCCCAGATCGTGGACGCGACGGATCGGTGGTGGCGATCACCTATCGTTTCGCATCAGACACTGATAGCATCCGGAAGCGTTAACCTCGATGGAAGCGCACGGTCCGAGTGCGGGCCGGTGGGGTAGCTTGGTATCCTTCGGCCTTCGGGTGGCCGTAACCGCAGTTCGAATCTGCGCCGGCCCACTATTCGTCCCGCATTCTATTGACGAGGAGCGTAGCGACGAGTCACGAATGCGGGCGAATCGTGAAGAGGTGCAGATTCGAACACGCGAGTCGCAGCGCGCGAACGCAGTGAGCGCGACCGTCTCGCATCTGTTCGACATCTGCGCCGGCCCACTGGATACACTCCCCTCCCAGCATCTGCTGACACGTAGCGGCTGTTCTGCGGGGTGGTCTGAGTGAGTTCTCCACCCTGGACACCGGTCGACCGATCGGCATGTCGTCACTGTGGAGCCCACGTTACCAACAGTTCGCGCGCGTCTTCGGTGACGATCGCGACCGCGCCTATCGCTGTGGCGAGTGCAGCAGATACGCCCGACTAAGCGAGGGTCTGCCGCCGGACTCGAGGTTCCGATTCCGGACCCGGAGACGTCGGAGGGACGACACGGAGGCGAGTCTCGTGAGCGGTAAATCACTCGCGCGTCGTTGAAACAACGAAACTCACTCAGAGATCTCTTCTTCCATGGCCACCGCTTCAGTGGCGACAAACTCCGCCAGCGTGTCCTTCGAGTGGTTGTGGTGTAGATGATCCACAAGCTGCTCCCCCACCGCGATCTCCTGGTGACAAACGGGACATTCGAAGTTTGGTTTCGTTGCCATACTGTAGTCAGAATCTGAGAGTACAAAAGAAGAAAGCCGGAAACTTCGCGCCCAGTGGATCTGACGCTGACCAGTCACTACAACCGAGCCCTGATCGTCCGTTCTCACAATCTGAGAACTCGAGCGGAAACGAAGGGGTTTCGCGATGGGGAGCCTCGTCGAACCCGACGAGTGTGAACGGTGCGATGCGTCTGTTCCAGCAACCCGCCGTCTTTGCCCTGATACGGTCTACTGTAAGTCGTTACCGGGGCGACCGCGAGCCGTCCTGCGGTCGCCCCGGTGAAAAGTCACAGCAAACCGATGAGTGTGCTCGCGAAACACGTCGCGCTCGAGGGTGTCCACTGTGAGTTCTTCGTCGTGCTGGTGATCGTCGCAACGACGACGAAGTACCTGCCGCCACGACCGACTTATTCGTCGGCCGGGAGTGGGCCGAAGAATTCGAAGCCGTGTTCCTCACCGGTTGCAAAGATCGCTTCGAGATCTGCGTTAGTCACTTCTCGGGGCTCGGGCAGGTTACGATCGGCGGCCGGTTCACCGACGGCCCGGAAAAAGTCCTCGGCCCCCGCCGGCGACATGACGATGAGCACGCGCAGCACCTCGTCTCCTTCGACGCGCATACCGTGGCGCTCGCCCGCGGAGACGTATCCGGTCATTCCCGGTTTGAGGTACTGCGTCTCGCCATCGACGTAAAGCAACATCTCACCGTCGATGACGTGGAAGACCTCGGCCGGTTCGTGGGTGTGCAACCCATTCTCGAATCCCGGTGGCGCGAGCATGTTCTTGACAGAAAACTCCCCATCCGTGTCGTCGCTGTCGGCTGTAATGGTAATCGTCGCGCCGAGCACGTGTAGATGCTCCGTAGTCGATTCCGATTTTATTATCTCTTCTGACATTTAAACCGCCAGAGAGTGATACGCCACAGGCCGTATTAAGGCTGCCTCAGAACCGTTTACGTTGTCGATACGTTATTTGTGATGAAATACTAATACGTCCTCAATCTGTAGATTTGCCATCTATCGCATCACACCGTTCTCCTACACTGGCCGTAGATCAACGGTCCGACTTTCGGGATTCATCCCTTCATCGATCTCCTGTGCGGGGTTGCTACGAATGCATACGACATTCTCGATGTATGCACCAGCGGGAGTTGACCGCCAACGAGAACGTGAACTACCCCCACCTACCGCGCTCGGGGTTGCTCACCCCTCGCTTGTTGAGGTGGGGGCTTCCTCGTTCAACGACGCGACTTGCAGATTCACACGGAATCCACAGCGGTCGCAGTCTCCAGAGGGGATCCAGAACCACGAACTCCGTGACTGGATCTTCTACGTGAAGTCGTACTCTTGACTCGTCACGAGCGTCTCCCGATCACCGCCGACAGCAACGGCTGCAACGGTTCCTGATTCACCATCAGACTCGAGATCGTTCTCGCTGATTCGAAGCGATTCTCCCACCTCGAGTTCCTGGAAGTCCTCTTCCTCGAGCGAACTGCCACCCTCGAGGTGATTGAATGGATCACCAGTTATATTGACGTATTCGGCGGATCCCAGTGTCGTCACCTGGATGTCAATGTATTGTGGGTCGTGCTCGACGGTGATCGACACACCGGCCTGAACCTCCTCATTGACGGATTCCCCAACGTCGTAGACTATCCCAGCAACGACTGCAGCGAGGATGACAGTTATGGCAACGACAAGGATGATTCCGACAACGGATGAAACGGCACGATTTGACTCTTGGACGGTTTCTATCATAGTCGGTTACACGTGTGTACGGCTGTTCGAATCGAAAATAGAACGATGTCTATCTATTCGCTGAAGTCGTAACTTTCACTTGCGACTTGCGTTCGAGTGTCGCTTTCGTTTATAACTGCAATTGCAGTAACTGTTCCGTTTGTACCAAGGTCATGTTCTGAATTGTTTAAGACCTGCACATCACCCACATTCAAATTCTCATCAAAATCTGCATCTCCACCTATTTCGACGTGGTCAGAATTACCAATTGAGCTAACTTCGACTTGAACTTCACCATCATTATTGTCAACTTCCATTGACACACCAGCCTGTGCTTCCTGGCCGACACTGCCGCCAAGATCGAGAACGAATGCAGCGATCACTGCGGCCAAAATCACAGTGATTGCCACCATGAGTATAACTCCGATGACCGGAGATACTGCCCGTTCTTCTTCGCTACCCACTAGTTTATTGCGGATTTGCTTACCGTTCATTGTATATCCAGCACCCGCAGACGGTCAGAAAGGTTATGCCTAATGACGTGAATGACTCACGTAGCGCCTGGGGATGGGGGATCCAACCACAACCCGGCGCACCCTTGCTGCCGCTTTGTTTGGTGCTGATTCTTACCAGTGTAACCACGGTATATATAACTACTCGTTAGTATATTTTGATGGAAAAATAACTATCAGCTATGGCTTTCAGTATTGATAATTGGTAATTTGATAACGGCTACAATACGTCCTTGAACCGGTTCCTTCGTGCGATTTTGAAAGAAGGGTCTAAATCAGAATTTTCAGTATATCTTCGCTCTCAAGCACCGCTATGAGCGGCGATGAACTGTTGATCGGTGATCGAGATCTCACGAAGACGACGACAGAAGTGGCGCTACATCGATGGGAATAATCGCAGCGACCCGTGTCTGCCAACCTCAGGTCTTCGCTGTCCCTTTCATACGGTTTGCTGTGACTTTTTACCGGAGCGACCGCAGAACGGCTCGCGGTCGCTCCGGTAACGACTTACAGTAGACCGTATGAGATACGCGGTGAGTTTGTCCTTCGAGATGTCTCGATGCGGCGAGAGCCACCGTCGCACTAGCGCGAAGATCGTGCCGGTCTTGTCGTTGAACGTGCGTCCACAATTTTCACAGGCTCTTGAAGAGTATTGCGCACTGCCGACGGAAACGGTGGCCACGGAGGTCGGTGATAGCGTCACAGTCACCCGAGAACGTCGTACTTGGAATGCACGAGCGTGTATAGATCCCGTCCGAAGAAAGAGCAACGCTTACAGGTTCGTGCGTTCCGATATCGAGCATGCGAGAGACCGTACTCCTGATCGGTGGTGGCGGGCGCGAACACGCCATCGCCCGCGCGCTCGAGGACAGTGAGGCGCGAGGCGCCTCAAGCAGTCGGACGCAGGCCGACGGCAACGAGGTCGACCTCTACGCCTGTGCTGGCAACCGAAACCCCGGTATCGCACGGATCGCGACGGGATTCAAATCGCTCGAGACGACGGACCCAGCGGCGGTCGTCGAGTACGCCGAGGACGTGGGTGCAACGATTGCTGTTATCGGGCCGGAAGCCCCGCTCGAGGCCGGCGTTGCCGACGCACTCGAGGACGCGGGCGTCTACGCCTTCGGACCGAAAAAAGCGGACGCACGCATCGAGACGGACAAGGCGTTCCAGCGACGGTTTATGGAGGAAAACGACGTTCCGGGGTGTCCGGATTTCGAAACGTTCGACGATATGGAGGCCGCCTGTGCGTTCATCGACGACTACGAGGGCGACCTCGCGATCAAACCCGCTGGACTTACCGGCGGAAAAGGCGTCAAAGTCATCGGCGACCAGGTCACGGCCGAAGAAGGAACGGAGTACGTTCGCGACTCCGAATACGACCGGATCGTCCTCGAGGAGCGACTGATCGGTGAGGAGTTCACCGTTCAGGCGTTCGTCGCGAACGGGGAGTTCGAGACCGCGCCCGCCGTTCAGGATCACAAACGCGCCTACGAGGGGGACGAGGGGCCCAACACCGGCGGAATGGGGAGCTATTCGGACGCGACGGTTTCCCTCCCGTTTATGACCGAATCGGACTACGAGGAAGCCGTCTCGATCATCGAAGCGACTGTCGACGCGCTCGAGGACTATCGTGGAATCCTCTACGGCCAGTTCATGCTCACGGCCGAGGGACCGAAAGTGATCGAGTTCAACGCTCGCTTCGGTGATCCCGAGGCGATGAACACGCTTCCGGTACTGGAGACGGACTTCCTCGACGTGCTGGTCGCTGCCCGCGACGGGGAGGGGCCACCGGAACTCGAGTTCGCAGATCAGGCGACGGTCTGTAAGTACGGCGTGCCGGAGGGGTATCCGACGGATCCCAAAGCGGGAGCGAAAGTGAGGGTCGACGAAGAGAGCGCGGGTGATGCGCTGCTCTACTACGCCAGCGTCGACGAGCGGGGCGACGGCATCTACACGACGACCTCGCGCTCGTTCGCCGTCGTCGGCATCGCGGACTCGATCACCGAGGCCGAAGTGATCGCGGAGGACGCACTCGAAGTCGCTGGCGACGAGGGACTGCACATGCGCCACGATATCGGCAAACCCGACCTCGTCCAGCGACGGATCGATCACGTCGAATCGCTTCGGGACGATTGATACGGGCGCTGATTGTTCCCTTCAGATGACGATCAGCACGGATGCCGCTCCGCCGCCGAGCAACAACACCGCGCTGTAGGCGGCCACCTGATTTCGAAAGGCGTCGTTGGTCGACGTCGCTGCAAGCATCGCTTTGACGACGATGCTCGAGACCGTTGCGAGGAGGATCGCGATCGTCGCTTCGGCGGCACCAAGCTGACCGCCACGGTAGAGGACGACCGCGGACGTCGTCGCACCGGCACTCGAGACGAAGCCGCTGGCAACGGCGGTCGCGTAGAACCCGAGCGTGCCGAACCAGGTTTCTGCGAGGGAGCCAAAGACGAGGACGACGAGGAACACCGCACCGAAGGCGAGCGCGTTTTTCATCGAGAACGGGCTTCGAAGTTCCATCGGGCCGGACTCCGCCCAGTCGGCGATCGCGCCAGCGATGGCGAACGCGATCACGATGACGGCCCCGAGCGGGACGACCGCCTCGAGAAGGATGTCGGTGCCGGTTCCCACGGTAAAGCCGACGGCGATCGCGAGATTGCGAGCGGCCATCGCGGCGTTCGCGAGCAGGATCGCCGCGACGGCATAGGTCGCGGCCTCCGGTCGCTGTCGGACGTGATCGAGCATCGTTCCGACGACGGCAGTCGACGAAGCGAGTCCACCGAAAAACCCCGTGATCGCGATCCCTCGACCGCCGTACGTCGAGACGATGGCGTAGTTGACGATACCGATTCCCGCGACTGCGACGACCATAAGCCAGATGATCTGTGGCTCGAGCGGAATCGTCAGGACGCCGAGGTGGAGTTCGGTCTCGGCCGGCAACAGCGGATAGATGACGAACGCGAGGATAGCGAACTCGATCGTCGAACGCATCTCTTCGCGAGAGAGCCCCCACGCGAACTCGTGGAGTTCGCGCTTCAACACGAGCAAGAGCGACGAGAGGACGGCGACGGTGACTCCCTCGATGATGAATCCGGCGGCGACGAGCGCGCCGATACCGTACGCGACGAGCATCGAGACCGACGTCGTCAACGAGAGACCGGCGTCCCCCTCACCGGCAAGCCCCCGTATCGCGAGCAGAACCCCTTGAACGATCACGAGCGCTCCACCCAGTATCAACAGCCCGTTCCCCAGAGCCGTCTCGAGCGCCAGAAGGGTAAAGACGGCAGCGAGCAGACTGATCAGCGAGAAGGTTCGGATACCGGCAGATTTCTGCGACCACTCGCGCTCGAGGCCGAGGAACAGACCGAGTGCACCGGCGAGAGCGATCCGGACGACGGACTCATCGAGTGGCGCGTCCGCGATCTGCAGTGCGGCCTCGTTCACGCCGAAAGGCTTCCATACGCGCGTACATAAGCGGCCTGCCGGCTCGAACGCTCTGCGAACGGACGGACGTTAGAGGTCGACGTACTGTGCTTCCCACTCCCGGCGAGCCTCGAGCTCTCGGCGGCCACGGCGGGTAAGTGTATAGAAGTTCGTCCGGCGATCTCTGGTCCCTTTCTCGACCAGGCCTTTGTCGACGAGCGTATCGAGGTTGGGATAGAGACGTCCGTGATGGATCTCCTTTTCGTAGTATTGTTCGAGTTCCTCTTTGATGGCAAGTCCGTGCGGTTCCTCCTCGCCAGCGATGACGTAAAGCAAGTCACGCTGAAATCCTGTCAAATCGTACATTGGGAAAGTACCATCCGTACTTACTGTCGAATTTTAATAAGGCTATCGGGTCGTTACGACGGAAAGAGCGGCTATTACCGACGAGGGAACGGTATTCGCAGATCACGAAATGATAACGACCATGATGGATCGGTCACCGATCCACCTTTAACGCGGAGTTCATGTTTACTGTGCGTGTATTTCTGCGCGGGATAATACTGCGACGGAAGTGACAGAACTAGCCGTCCGAAGAAATGTAACTAGCAGTGAGTATCGTAAACAGGAAAGCAAATCGCGTGGCGGAAAAATGCCACGCGATCGCTTGCCGCCCTGAATTGGTCCCCGCTGACGCTTCGGCCCTCCAAGCGAAGCGTCACCTGATAGGTTTCGCTGGTCCGACTTAAAGGTAACGACACAACCTGAAATCGTGATATGTTCGGTCGGGAGAACGATCGAACGATCCCGACCGAGGATCGGTGTATATCGGATCTCCGTCGGCGAGAACGAGACTAGATGTGTTCTTCCTCGAGCACCCAGCCGATCGCGCGTTTATAGTGCGTGAACATCTCCCTGACGCCATCGTGGCGCATCTCTTCGCTCTCTAGGTTCTCTGCGAGGAACTCGTACTGTTCTCTGATCTCTGCTTCGTCGCGCATACTCGTCGGTGGGTCTCGATACCCAAAAAGCGAAGGGGTGGTTCCGAAGGATCGCCGTTGACCGACGTTCAGACGGTCTGTCGTACCGATGCACGCCGATCGTAGCGGGTTCGCGGTCACGTCAGAACTGACGTGCCACAGGTCGCACGCATCGAGCCGTCGTTTCGGCGGAACTGGTTAGATCCCGTCGTCTTCGTCCTCGTCGTCGCCCATGCCGTCGTCAGCTTCGTCGTCGGTCTCGGCTTCTTCACCGAGCGTGAGGGTGAGTTCTTCGTCATCGCCGTCTATCTCGACGTCGTCTTCGGCCTCGTCGCCCTCGTACTCGGCGCGGGCCGTGTACTCACCGTCCTCGAGGTCTTCGAACTCGACCTGGCCGTCCTCGTCCGTCTCTTCTTCCCACTCCTCTTCGTCTTCGTCATCGAGTCCGTTCTCGTCCTCGTCGTCGTCCATCCCGTCGTCTTCATCATCGAGTCCGTTCTCGTCCTCGTCATCGTCCATCCCGTCGTCTTCATCATCGAGTCCGTTCTCGTCCTCGTCATCGTCCATTGCACCGTCTTCTTCGAGCGTGACGGTCGCTCCCTCGACGGGTTCGGCTTCGTCGTCTTCAACCGTGACCGTAAGTGTATAGGTCTCGTCTTCGTCCTCGTCGTCGTCCATCGGATCGTCGTCTTCGTCCTCGAGTCCGTTCTCGTCCTCGTCGTCGTCCATCGGATCGTCGTCGGGATCGTCTGCCGCAGGGTCATCATCTTCGTCACCGGGACCCTCGTCGGCACAGCCGGCCAGAACGAGCGCACTTGCAGTACCTGCCGCGACAACGAACTTGCGTCGGTTGAGTCTTGGGTGGGACATATCTCTGGATAGAACGTTCCCGCTGGTTTCAGTGCGGCCTGCAACTGCCGTACGTTAATGACCTGTTGTACGTCGTGTCCGCTCCGGTGACTGTCTTCGGTTGCCACAGATATCGACCGGCGTTGATCGTCCGATCGTCTCGGCGGCGAACCAAACGGGTTTTAAACGGCGCTGTCTTAGCCGTCGCCAAGAGATAACCATGCAGATGCCACGCCGATTCAATACGTACTGTCCGCACTGCCACGAACACCACGAGCACGAAGTCGAAAAGGTCCGAACGGGCCGTTCCTCGGGAATGAAATGGGACGCGCGCCGAACGCGTCGAAACACCGCCGTGATCGGTAACGCTGGACGTTTCTCGAAGGTCCCCGGCGGTAACAAACCCACCAAGAAGACCGACCTCAAGTACCGCTGCGGCGAGTGTGGGAAGGCCCACCTCCGCGAAGGATGGCGAACCGGTCGACTCGAGTTCCAGGAGTGATTCACATGGCAGGAAATTTCTACAGCGTCCGTTGCAGTGACTGTGAGAACGAACAGACCGTCTTCGGCAAAGCGTCGACCGAGGTCGCCTGTGCCGTCTGCGGAACGACCCTCGCACGGCCGACTGGAGGCAAAGCCGAGATCGAACACGAGATCATCGAGACAGTCGAGTCACGATGAAGTTCAGCGGCTGGCCCGACGCCGGCGAACTCGTCGTCGGCAAGATCGACGAAATCGAAGACTTCGGCGTCTTCGTCGATCTCGAGGAGTACGAAGACAAACGTGGGTTGATCCACATCTCCGAGGTCGCGAGCGGCTGGATCAAGAACGTTCGTGATCACGTGCGCGAGGGACAGATCGTCGTCTGCAAAGTCCTCGACGTCGACGAAGGGCACGAGCAGATCGACCTCTCGCTCAAAGACGTCAACGACCACCAGCGCTCGGAGAAAATCCAGCAGTGGAAAAACGAGCAAAAAGCCGACAACTGGATGGACCTGGCCGTTGGCGAAGAGATCGACGACGAAGAGTACACCGCGATCGCTACCGAACTCATCGGCGTCCACGGCAGCCTATACGACGGGTTCAAACAGGCCGCGATCCACGGCGAAGAGGCGCTTTCGGACACCGATCTCTCGGCCGACGAGATCGATGCGATCGTCGAAACCGCTCGCGAAAACGTCTCGGTACCGTACGTCACCGTCACCGGCTACGTCGACCTCGAGAACCCCTCACCATCCGGCGTCGACGGCATCCGCAAGGCGCTCGAAGCGGGACAGGGCAACGGCGACATTCCCGACGAGATCGATCTCGAGGTGAGCTACGTCGGTGCACCGGAGTACCGGATCAAAGTCAAGGCACCGAACTACAAGACCGCCGAATCCCAGCTCGAAGCGAGCGCGGACCGCGCGGTCACCACCATCGAGAGCCACGGTGGCGAAGGCGAGTTCCACCGAGAGCGACGGACCGACGACGAGTAACGAGACATGAAGTCGGATATTCGGGTGTGTTCGGCGTGGCGAGACCGACACGAGCGCCCGGTATACTCCCTGTCTTCTACCTGTCCCGTCTGTGACGCGGACACCGAAAACAGCGCCCCGGCACCGTTCGATCCCACCGACGCCTACGGCGAGTACCGACGCGCTCTTAAACGTCGCAGTCGCTGATACGGTATGGACGAACTCGAGATCGACGCAGTCGCCGAGGTCGACCTGGACGACCCCGTCCTCGTCGAGGGATTGCCGGGCGTCGGTCACGTCGGAAAGCTCGCAGTCGATCACTTCCTCGAGGAACTCGAAGACGAGAGCACGCTCGTTCGACGCATTTACTCACAGGAGTTCCCCCCGCAGGTGAGCATCGAAGACGGTGTTTCGGAGCTTACCTGTGCGGAGCTCTACGCCGTCTCCGTGCCGGACGGACGCGACTTGCTCTTGTTGACGGGTGACCACCAGGCACAGACCAACGAGGGTCACTACCTGCTGACCGATGCCTTCCTCGACGTCGCCCAGGAGTTCGGTGCCTCGGAGCTGTACGCACTCGGTGGCGTTCCGACCGGCGAGCTCATCGACGAGTACGCCGTCGTCGGCGCGGTCAGCCACGAGCCGATGCTCGCGGAACTCGAGGGCGACGGCGTCGAGTTCCGCGAGGACGAACCCGCAGGCGGCATCGTCGGCGTCTCTGGACTCCTGCTCGGACTCGGTGAGCGCCGAGGCTTCGAAGCGGCCTGCCTGATGGGTGAAACGAGCGGATACCTGGTCGATCCGAAAAGCGCCCGTGCGGTTCTCGAGGTACTCGAAGCGCGTCTCGACATCGAACTCGACTACGAGTCCCTCGACGAGCGCGCCGACGAGATGGAGGACGTCATCGGCAAGATCCAGGAGATGGAACAGCAACAACAGGGAATGGAGATGCCGACGGACGACGACCTGCGCTACATCGGGTAGCGTCGAAATCGGTTCGCGGAGCTATTGACACCCGCCATCGAAACATCGGATCCGCTGGCAGTCAGTGAACGTCACTGCGCTCCCGCTTGCGAACTGGTTGGCAGTACCGAGCGTGCTGGCCGCTCAAGTGCGAGCGGTGAGCGACTGGTTTCGACGAGTACTAGTGGAACGGAGTTCACCGAACGTCGACTACTGGGCGGCTCCTTTCTTCTCCCGTTTCTTTTCTTCTTTCTCCCGTTGTTCCTCGAGTGCCAACTCGACCGCCGTCGCGACGTCGACGAGCCCGGATCCCTGGTGTTCGGACGGGAGACTGATATCCTCCGCCGTGGCGTTCAGAATCTCCCTCGTTTCGGAGGCCGAGTAGCCGAGCGACATGATGATCGCCCCGGCACCTGCGACGTGAGGGGCGGCCATCGACGTCCCTTCGTAGGCGGCGTAACCGTCCTGTGGGACCGTCGAGAGGACATCGACGCCGGGTGCGGCGAGTTCGACCTCCGGCCCTCTGTTCGAAAACCACGCCAGCGTGTCGTCGGGAGTAGTCGCGCTCACTGCGATCACCTCGTCGTAAGCCGCGGGGTACAGAACGGGTGCCCCTTCGTTCTGAGCCGACGCGACCAGCAACACGCCCTGTTCGTGTGCGTATTCGACGCCCGCCCGCTTTAGTTCCGTGTCGACGCCCCCGAGACTCATGTTGGCAACGTCGAACTCGAAAAACCCTGCAAACGCCAGACCGTTCGCGATGTCGGAGTGGAACCCGACACCGTTCTGATCGAGTACTTTGACCGCGTGGAGCGTTACGTCCGGTCCGACGCCGACCACGCCGAGATCGTTATCGAGCGCACCGACGGTTCCCGCGACGTGCGTGCCGTGACCGCTCTCCCTGTCGTCGCTCCACGGTTCTTCACACTCCCACGGCACCAGATCACCCTGACATTCGGTGTACGCGGCTCCGTCGCCCAGATTCGCAGCCAGGTCTTCGTGCGACGGATCGATTCCCGTATCGAGAACGCAAACGTCGACGTCGTCGCCCGTGATCCCCATCTCGTGAACGTCTCGTGCGCCGATCCGTTCGATCCCCCACGGAACGGTCTGTCCGTTCGTCTCCTGTTGAACCTCGACCTCCTGGGGCGGTAACTCCACCTCGAGTTGGCGATCCACCTCGACGTATTCGATATCGTCGTTCTCCTCGAGCGTCTGCAAGCCGTCGAGATCCGACTCGATGGTCAGTGCGTCGAGCGGATCGATGTCGTAGTAGACCGTCGTTGCGACGTCCTTGGCCGTTTTCGCACCGTCGCCGTTCTTGTATCCGACGTTGTACCGCTGATCGTGATCGCCCACGGAGAGTTCGGTCCAGTTCTCGTCCGATCCGGCCGCGGCCGATCCACTCGTTCCAGCGATACCACCCAGCGCGAGACCGCCCGCGCCAATCGTCTGGAGAACCGTTCGTCGGTTGGGCGTGGTAACCCGTGAAGAGTCGTGTTCCATCACATCAGCGTCTACCAAGATATCGATGTTTGTAATATCAGATCTACTGAGAGGTATCGATCTGATACTCTTCGTCACCAACCGCCTATCTCGAAGAAATCACAGTATTCCCGTGACCGTCACGAACGTCGATACGACAGCGGGGTCGTCAGACCGAATGCTCGGGCGAGAGGGGGGTCCCCGAGAATACCGTACGGAACGGCAGATTAGCCCTCGAGCACTTCGTGAGAAACGTCCGCGTCCCGCAGCGAGTCGGTGACGCGGCCGACGGCATCGGTCGTGACGACCGCGGTCACCTCGAGTCCGCGTTCGGCGGCGTCGGCCGCGACGTCTCCGACGGCGAATCTGACGTCGGAATCTGCGTTCGCGCGCCGGCAGGCGACGACGGCTTCGACGCCGGTTGCGACGACCAGATCGGCGTCGGCACAGACCTCACTAACGGTGTCGATGGAGACGGTTCGACTCCCGCCGGTTCGAACGGTCGGCACCTGGAGGACGGTCACCGCACCGGGCTCGAGTTCGATGACGCCCTCGAAGCTGGTGACGCCGACGTCGGTCCCCGCCTCGGCGTCGGTCGTCGCGATACCGGTTGCGGGCCCCTCCTCGCCCGGCGTGGCGTGAAGCAATCCGTCCTGTAACGTGAGCGAGACGGTGTCGCCTTCGTCGATGTCTCCGGTCGCGATGGCGGCGTCCTCGCTCATCGCACCGAGGACGTCACCGGTGACGTGATCGGCAAACCGACGGACGTCCTCGGCGGCCCCAAAGAGCCAGTCGACGCCCTCCGGGGTCACGCGGTAGCGCGACCGGCCCTCCTTCTCGACGAGACCCTCTTCGACGAGATCGCGGATGTACTCGCTGACCGCCTGACTCGTGACGCCGACTTCCCCGGCGATCTCCCCCTGGCTGACGGCGGGCTGACGCTCTGCGATCTGGACGAGGATCCGAAACCGCGTCGCGGCCCGTTTGTTATCGAGGACGTCGACCATATCCGTCCCTTGTGAGGACTGATGCAAAAAGGTACGCGATCACGGCTCGCGACGAATCCAGGATATTCGCCGGTCAATCACCGATTAGTACCTGCTGTTCTCGAGATTTCAGCGGAAAGCGGCGACAAAACGTGGTATTTACCGGACGGGGTCGATGCGACGACGACTGAACAAACTCATTAGGGTTGGACACAGTCTCGAGTGCATGAACGACCGCTACGACGTGGTGATCGCCGGTGCCGGACCGGCCGGTTCCCAGTGTGCGCGTGACCTTGCCGCCCGAGGCTACGACGTCGTCGTGCTCGAGACGGAGCCCGAAGACCAGTTCCCACGCCAGAGCAACAAATCGACCGCGGGAACGTTCCCCTCGATGATGGCCTCGTTCGGTATTCCCGACGACGTGGTGATGCAATATACCGACAGCGTCGTCCTCGAGTCGCCAACCGACCATTACGTTCGCGAACAGCCCGGTGCAGTCCTCGAGTTCGCTGAGTTCAAGCGATTTCTCGTCAGCGATGGCCGGGCCGACGGAGCCGAGTACCGATTCGACGCGCGCGTGACCGCGCCGATCATGGACGGCGGCGAGATCGTCGGCGTCACCTACAACGGTGACGAGGAGGTGTACGGCGAGATCGTCGTCGACGCGACGGGGCCGGCCGCGCCGCTCGCGAAAAAACTCGACCTCGTCGAACTCGAACGCGAGAACCACGCGATCGGCATCGAGTACGAGTTCGAAGGAATCGACATCGATCGTCCGGGTTTCGCGGACTTACACGACGCGATGATGCTTCGACTCGATCACGCGATCGCACCCGGGGGCTACTCGTGGATCTTCCACACGGGCGAGGACACCGCCAAGGTGGGCCTCTGTTACATCCAGAACGACATTCACCAGCGCTACGCCCGCGAGAGCTTCACGATCGACGACTATCTGGATCACTGGCTCGAGACCGATCCTCGGTTCCAGAACGCAGAACGCCTCGAGGGGAAACAACACCGCGGCTCGGCACACATCCAGAGGCCGGGGAAGATGCATACCGATCGGTTCATGGCCATCGGAGACACCGTTCCGACGGTCGATCCGCTCTGGGGAGAGGGGATCAACAAGTGCATGCAATCCGGTCGGATGGCCGCTGCCGCGGCCGACAGTTGTCTGAAACACGGCGATCTCGAACCGACTGCCGACAATCTCGAGGTTTACGAAACGCTCTGGCACCGCGAGGTCGCACCGAACGTCCGAAGCAGGCTGTGGATGACCAAACTCCTCTATTTCGCCTCGAACGAGCGCTACAACACGCTCATGGAGGATTTGAACCGCTTCGACAACGAAACGCTGGCGAAGGCGAACCGCGGAAATCCGTTCGCCGTCGCGAAACTCCTCCAGCTCGGTGACATACCAATGCTCGCGCGGCTGGTCGCCCAGGAGTACGGATTCGGCAGTCCTCAGTAGCGTTCGGAAAGACGTCAGACCGGACGCGGGTCTGTCGCGCCGATCAGAGACGGCGCTGCTCACCGAGTATCTCCGCGGCTGTGATTATCGTGGCGAACTCGCCGTCGAGTTGTGCGAGCGTCGTCCGGTGGATCGTCCCCGCGTCGACGGACTCCCCGTCGTACGTTCGGTCGAAGCTCGCGGTCGCGTCGTCGACGACGAGGACGTCGAACCCGCGGTTCGTCGCAGCTCGAGCGATCGTCGCCACGCCGAAGTGAATGGCCGGCGGCCGCGACCGTGGTCAGACGCTCTCGGGGAGCCAACCACCGTCGATTTCGATGTTCTCGCCGCTCACGTAGCCGGCGTCGTCGTCGAGGAAGAACAATAACGGTCGCGTGACGTCCTCGAAGCGCGCGGGTCTGCCACGCGGCAGTTCGTCCGGGAACTCCGCGGAGTTCTCGACGACGTACGGCGAGATCGCGTTGACGGTGATCCCGTCGTCTTGCGTATCGGCTGCAAGCATTCGCGTAAACATCAGTACGCCCGTTTTCGCGACGAAGTACGGGAAGTTTTTCGGGCTCACGAGCCCCCGTTCGGCGGAGGCGTAGCCGACGTTGACGATGCGGCCGTAGCCGTTCTCACGCATCGCCGGTAGCGCCCGTTTCGAACACAGATACGTGCCGTTGAGGTTAGTCTCGAGCACCCGGTTCCAGGTTTCGAACTCGAGATCAGCCCAGTGAGTCGGTGCGAAGTCACCGACGTTGTTGACGAGAACGTCGACCGTTCCGATATCGGATTCGACGGCCGCGAAGATGTCATCGACGCTGTCGGGATCGGTGACGTCCCCCTGGACGGTCGTCGTCTCGCCCGCACCGCGTTCGCTCGCTCTGGCGACAACGTCGCGGGCGTCGTCGTCACTCGTGTGATAGTGGACGGCAGTGCTCGCACCGCAGTCGGCCGTCGCCAACAGGAGTTCGCGACCGACACCGGTCGCACTCCCTGTGACGAGCACCGTCTGACCCTCGAGATCCGGTTCGTACATAGCTGACTGTCGGCGGGCACATGGAAAAAAGTCAGGAATTTAAGTATAGGCCGAGCGATATCCGAGCAATGACACTCGAGACAATCCTGCTTGCAGTCGGTCCCGGCGATACCGAACGAAGCGACGAACTCGCAAACGCGGTCATCGAAGTCGCAGAGCCGACCGGCGCGAGCGTCGTCCTCGCTCACGTATTCACCGAATCCGAGTACGACGAGGTCATCACTCGCCTCGATTTCGACACCGACCGCGATGAGATCGGATCGGACGAGGTCGCGGCTCGTCACTCGACGATACGACAGCTTCAGACCGCCCTCGAGGAACACGACATCGAGTACAGCATTCAGGGTGCGGTTGGCGAACACGGCCCGACGATCGTGGATCTCGCGAGCGAGTCCGCCGCCGACCGCGTCGTCGTCGGTGGCAGACGACGATCCCCGACCGGAAAGGCGGTGTTCGGATCGACGGCACAGGAGGTCCTGTTATCCTCACCCTGTCCGGTGACGTTCGTTCGAAGCGACCAGGGGTAGCGGCCGTCGGGCGGGCGTCCCGTCGAGACCGCCGTCGGAAACCGCCAGTGGAACGGTCGCCTCGAGCGTGACGGCGTGGCGTCCGACAGTATAAATGGTCCGACGGCCGTACTCCAGACAGCATGGACTACTATGCGGGCGTCGACCTCGGTGCGACGAACGTCCGGGCGGTCGTCGCCACAGACGACGGGACGACGATCGGTGAGGGCCACAGTGCGACGCCGCGCGGTCCGACGGGGATTGACGTGACGGAGGGCGTTCTCGAGACGGTTCGTGACGCCTGTGATGGCGCGGACATCACGCCCGATGCGATCGATGCCGCGGGCATCGGCTCGATCGGTCCGTTGGATCTCGCGGAGGGTGCCGTGATCGACCCTGCTAACTTGCCCGACTCGATCGATCGGATTCCGCTGACCGGTCCGGTCGAAAAGCTGATCGGGAGCGACGAGGTCTACCTCCACAACGACACGAACGCGGGCGTCATCGGAGAGCGTTTTCACGCGAGACGCAATCCCGACGATATGGTGTACCTCACGATTTCGTCTGGGATCGGTGCCGGCGTCTGTTGTGACGGCCACATCGTAGACGGCTGGGACGGCAACGCCGGCGAAGTCGGTCACTGCATCGTCGATCCACAGGGTCGAGTGACCTGTGGCTGTGGTCGAGACGGTCACTGGGAAGCGTACTGCTCCGGCAACGGTATCCCGGAGTACACTCGATTGCTCGCGGAGGACGACCCCACGATATCGACGCAGTTACCGCTCGAGGACCCAGATTTCGCGGCAAAAGACGTGTTCGAGCTCGCGGGCGGTGACGAACTGGCCGACTATACGATCGAGCAGTTGACCCACTGGAACGCGATCGGCGTCGCGAACGTGATCCACTCCTATGCCCCGATCGTCGTCTCCTTCGGCGGGGCCGTTGCCCTGTACAACGAAGCGCTCGTCGTCGACCCTATTCGCGAGCGCATCTCGGAGATGATCATGGCGAACGTGCCGGAGATCCGCGTCACCGATCTCGGAGACGACGTCGTTCTCGAGGGGGCGCTGGCAAGCGCGCTGACGCGGGGAACGGGAGATCGACGGCACCTCGAGTGACCGCTCTCGAATCGGATGGTCGAGTCATCTCGAGTGACCGCTCGTAGATTGAAGTATCGCCGGCTCAGTCGGTCGAATGATCGGGCGGTCGACGGTCTGACGATCGGTACCTCAACGGAGGCGGTTCGCGTCAGCCTCGTCCCTGGTCGTTCGTCACCCGTCTCGGCACGTATCAGACCACCCCACGCTATTTATTCGTTCGTTTCTTGATGGACGTATGCAGCGGAGAGCGCTCCTCCGACGAGGAGTCACAGTTCCTCTCGCTCTGACCGTCCCACACTCGGCGGCAGCCACACCCCGTTCTCGCGTCTCGAGGTCGTCCGTTCCCGCTTCGCGTGCGTCGGACGACTCGACGGACCCGGACGGCTACGAACCGCTCGGTCGGGTTCCCGTGGAAGGAGCTGCCGAAGCCGTCGTCGGTGACGACGGCGAAGTCGCGTACGTCGCCGCGACGACCGGGTTCGCAACCGTCGATATCGGAGATCCCGCCGATCCGACGGTGCTCGCGAGCGAGCACGATATCAGCGTCGACGGTGCGCCGCTCCTCGAGATCCTCGATCTGAAGGTCGACGGGGATCTGTTGATCGTTCCGGGGCCTGCAAATCGAGCCTCGAGCGACCTGTTCCACGGCTTCGCTCGCTACGACGTGAGCGATCCCGCCGAACCACAGCTCATCGGAGAGCCCTACGAAACGGGCGATCACATTCACAACTGCTTTCTCCAGGACGAGATCCTCTACGTGGTAATAAACGGGCGAGACGAGAATCCACTCGTCGTCTTCGACGTCGGCGGCGACGAACCCGAAGAGATCGGTCGCTGGTCGCTACTCGAGCACGAACCCGGCTGGCGCGACGTCGACTGGCTCGCTCGGTACCTACACGACGTCTACGTCCACGACGGAATCGCCTACCTGGCTCACTGGAACGCCGGAACCTACCTGCTCGACGTGAGCGATCCGACCGATCCGACGTACGTTTCCCGGGTGACCGATACCGACCTCGAGGAGCAACTCGAGATGGACGACGACGAGGAGGCACGGTTGGGGCTGCCCGGAAACGACCACTACGCAGCCGTCGACGAGACGGGCGACCTACTCGGCGTCGGCCGTGAGGCCTGGGCGACCGGCGGCGACGAACCCGACGGTCCGGGCGGTATCGACCTCTACGACGTGAGCGATTCCACAGATCCCGAGCTTCGAGCGACGATCGAGCCACCGCGGGCGGCCGACGAGCGGTACTACGGCCCGCTGTGGACGACGGCACACAACTTCGAGCTTCGCGACGGCGAACTCTACGCCTCGTGGTATCAGGGTGGTGTGACGATTCACGACGTGAGCGATCCCGCCGCGCCGGACGAAGTCGCGTCCTGGCGCGACCCCGAGACGTCGGGGTTCTGGACCGCCCGCGTCTCCGAACCCGGAGCCATTTTCGTCGCGAGTAGCACCCAGGCGATCCCCCACGGGCTGACCGAAGGCGCACTGTACACGTTCCCGATCCGCGCCGGCGAACAGGTCGACCAGCCCTCCCTCACCGACCTCGAGGAACTCGATCTGGGAGACGAGGACGCAGAGACGAGCGATCCGACGACGGACGACGGCAACACTGGATCGGGGGACGACAGCGGGAGTGACGCGGACGCTCCGATCGACGGCGGGGGCGCTCCGATCGAGTCGACCGACGGCGACGATGGGAACGCGACCGGGACCGGCTCCGAAAGCGATCCGATTCCCGGATTTAGCGTCGCCGGCACCGCGGTCGGCGTCGCCGGCGGGATCGCCTCACTCGAGTGGCTCCGTCGACATCGGAGCGCCGATGAGAGTAACGGACAACGAGAGTCGTAACGTTCAGGGTCGTTCCTGACGGTTTCGGGCAATAGACCAAACCTATTCACTACTCGAGCCCCTAGGTCACCCAATGACCGAATCCGACGCCGACCCGTCGCTCCGAGAGCGGGTCGAACGCTGGCTCGGACGCGAGATGCCGATCATCCAGATGCACGGCGGAACGAGTGCAGTTCGAGAGGCCGATCCCGACACGGGCGAAGTCATCATCGAACTCGGCGGCGGCTGTTCCGGGTGTTCGGTCAGCGATATTACCACGGGAAACATCGAGGCCGAACTCACCACGTGGCCGGAGATCGACGAGGTCACGGTTCGTGTCCCGGATCCGCGAGAAAGCCTGGGCGGTCCGGAACAGGCCGAGTCGATAATGGGAGTCGACCGAACGGAAGGCGGGCGCGGCGACTGGGGATCGTCGAACCCGGGTAAAGACCACCTCTAGAAACGCATGGTTCTCGTTGACACGGGCGGCTAGTTTTGGGAACGACTATATGCTTTTACGCCGCAACACCGGAGTCGTACACAATGACGACGCGTGGACGCTCCGACGCAGGAGGTGACGACGATGGTTGACGACCCCGCCGAGAACGTTGATTCCGTCGAGGGAACAGCGGCGACAGACGGAGAGGAGCCCGAAACCGACGGCGGCGTTCGCGCCTACACCGTTCGTCTCGAGCTCGTCGACGAGCCCGGCGAGTTGCTCCGCGCGCTCGCGCCGATCTCGGAGAACGGCGGAAATCTGCTGAGCATCCACCACGAACGCGGCAACATCACTCCCCGTGGCCACATTCCCGTCGAAGTCGATCTGGAATGTCCGCCCGACCGATTCGACGATATCGTCGGCGCGCTTCGCGACGCCGGTGTCAACGTTATTCAGGCCGGTGCCGAACACTACGGCGAGGAGATCAGCGTCGTCCTGGTCGGTCATCTCGTCGAGAGCGATCTCTCGGATACGCTCTCGCGGATCGAAGCCGACGTCGACGCGGTCCTCCTCGACCTCTCGCTCGCCGCACCCGACGGAACGGATGCGATCTCGAGTGCGAGAGCCCGTCTCGCGATCGACTCCGGACGATCCGACGAGGCGCTCGAGGCGATCCGGGCGATCGGCTCCGAGAAGGAACTGACGGTCGTCGAACCGCTGCTCGGAGGTGAGGCCTGATGCGACTCGCGATCCTCGGTGCCGGCGACGTCGGTCGGTCGGTGGCCGATCTCGCCTCCGAGTACGGCCACGAAGTCGTCGCCATCGCGGACTCGAGCGATGCCGCAGTCGATCCGTCCGGAATCGACGTCGAACGTACGCTCGAGCGGAAGGTCGGGAACGAACCCGTCGGAACCGCAGCCCCCGAAGACGTCTTCGAGACGGAGTACGACGTCCTCATCGAGGCGACCCCAACGACGCTCGACGACGCCGAACCCGGCTTTACGCACACCAAGCGCGCGCTCGAAGCCGATCGCCACGTCGTCCTGGCGAACAAAGGCCCCGTCGCGGAACGCTACGGCGAACTTCGCGCGCTCGAGGCCGAAAGCGCGGGTTCGATCCGGTTCGAGGCGACCGTCGGCGGCGCGATTCCGGTACTGTCGACCATCGAGGACAGCACTCCGCAGGCGGTCACGACAGTTCGCGGCGTGTTGAACGGCACGGCGAACTTCATACTCACCCGGATGGCCGCCGAAGGTCTCGACTACGAACACGTCCTCGCGGAAGCACAGGATCTGGGCGTTGCGGAGGCCGATCCGACCTTCGACGTCGACGGCACCGACGCCGCGCTCAAGTTCGTCATCCTCGCCAACGTCCTCTCGGACGGCGGCTTCTCGCTTTCGGATGCCACGGTCGAGGGGATCCAGAACATTCCAGGGAGCGCACTCGACCTCGCCGCCGAAGACGGTCGAACGATTCGACTCATCGGTGAGGCGACGCGCGAGAGCGTCCGCGTCGGGCCGCGACTCGTCCCGGAGAACGGAGCGCTCGCGGTGACGGGCACCCGAAACATCGTCCAGATCGAAACCCGACACGCCGGCTCGCTCGCCTCGAGCGGCCGGGGTGCTGGCGGCCCCGAAACCGCGACCGCAGTGCTGTCGGACGTCGGTCGATTGCCAACCCGATAACGCACTGCTCGAACCGAACGATCCGTTCTCGAGTCGCCGTCGGACGTCCGTCGAAACCGTGCGCACGAGACACAAACCGCAAGCAGGCGCCGGGTTCGACTGAATACGCTTTCGAAATGGTTTTAACCGCAACGAGCCAAAGAGACCGATATAAGCGCCTCTGCGCGTGAGCTACAACAATGAGCGAACAACACCAGAACCTGGCCATCATCGGCCACGTCGACCACGGGAAGAGTACGCTCGTGGGACGCCTCCTTTACGAGACGGGGAGCGTACCAGAGCACGTCATCGAACAGCACCGCGAAGAAGCCGAGGAGAAAGGCAAAGGCGGATTCGAGTTCGCATACGTCATGGACAACCTCGCTGAGGAGCGAGAGCGTGGTGTCACCATCGACATCGCCCACCAGGAGTTCTCGACCGACGAGTACGACTTCACCATCGTCGACTGTCCTGGCCACCGCGACTTCGTCAAGAACATGATCACTGGCGCGAGCCAGGCCGACAACGCCGTTCTCGTCGTCGCCGCCGACGACGGTGTTGCGCCCCAGACCCAGGAGCACGTCTTCCTGGCACGCACCCTGGGTATCGACGAACTCATCATCGGCATCAACAAGATGGACATCGTCGACTACAAGGAAGACACCTACGAGGACGTCGTCGACGAGGTTACCCAGCTGCTACAGCAGGTCCAGTTCAACACGGACGACGCCGAGTTCATTCCGATCTCGGCGTTCGAAGGCGACAACATCGCTGATACCTCTGACAACACCTCCTGGTACGACGGCAACATCCTGCTCGACGCGCTCAACGCGCTCCCAGAGCCCGAGCCACCAACGGATGCACCGCTGCGACTCCCGATCCAGGACGTCTACACGATTTCGGGTATCGGTACCGTCCCCGTCGGACGTATCGAGACCGGTGTCATGAACGTCGGTGACAACGTCTCCTTCCAGCCCAGCGACGTGGGTGGCGAAGTCAAGACGATCGAAATGCACCACGAAGAGGTGCCAAAAGCCGAACCCGGCGACAACGTCGGATTCAACGTTCGCGGCCTCGGCAAGGACGACATCCGCCGCGGTGACGTCTGCGGTCCCGCAGACGAGCCACCGAGCGTCGCGGAGACGTTCCAGGCACAGGTCGTCGTCATGCAACACCCATCGGTCATCACGGCCGGCTACACGCCGGTCTTCCACGCACACACGGCGCAGGTCGCGTGTACGATCGAGTCCATCGACAAGAAGATGGACCCGTCCAGTGGTGAGGTCGCAGAGGAGAACCCCGACTTCATCCAGTCGGGCGACGCTGCCGTGGTCACGATCCGACCACAAAAGCCTCTCAGTATCGAGCCATCCAGCGAAATTCCAGAACTCGGGAGCTTCGCCATCCGCGACATGGGTCAGACCATCGCGGCCGGAAAGGTCCTCAGCGTCAACGAGAAATAAATGCAGCAGGCACGCGTTCGACTCGCGGGCACGAGTCCAGACGACTTAGACGACATCTGCGACGATGTCCGCGAGATCGCGAACAACACCGGCGTCAACCTGAGCGGTCCGATCCCGCTGCCGACGAAGACTCTCGAGGTGCCGACCCGGAAGTCGCCTGACGGCGAAGGCACCGCGACGTGGGAGCACTGGGAGATGCGCGTCCACAAGCGCCTGATCGATCTGGACGCCGACGAACGCGCTCTCCGACAGCTCATGCGCATTCAGGTTCCAAACGACGTCTCCATCGAGATCGTTCTCGAGGACAACTAGACCCACCGCTTTCCGACGAGTTTTGACGCGTATTTGCCGGTCGACAGCGTCGGCTCCGAGACGTCGGGTCGTTCAGGGCAACAGATACGCCGATGGAGACCGATCGCACCATTTCTGCGTACTCGGATAGCCGGTGGCGATCCATCGCTCCGATATCACGCAGTGAGCCGACAGCGCAGACTTTTTGCGATCGATAACTCAGTATCCGGTATGGCGAACCGATCGCGGACGCAACCCACCCAGAGCGTCGGATCGGAGCCGCGAGCGAGTGGCGACTCCGGGTCAACCGGTCCGATCATCGAACTGCTCGTCGTCTTCGCCGTCGTCTTCGCCCTCCAGTCGATCACGGCCGTCGTAGGCGTGATGACCGGGCTGTTCGTTCTCAGCCCTCCGCTTTCGGACAGCCCGTGGACCATCGTTACGAGCGTCTACGCCCACGGCAGTCTCTGGCATCTCCTGTCGAACAGCCTCGCACTGGTCGTCTTCGGATGGCCCGTCGCTCGAGCGACGACCAGACTCCGATTTCACACGTTCTTTCTGATGACCGGCGCGCTGGCAGGAGTCGCCCAGGTCGGCCTGACGGGATTCGCCGCGACGCTGTCGCTCGTTCCCGCGACACCGACGGCGGGCGTCCTCGGGGCCAGCGGTGCCGTCTTCGCGCTACTCGGATACCTGGTCGCCTCGAACCGGCTCTCGGATGGGTTGGCGTCGTTCGTCGACATCCCGCGCTGGCTGACCATCCTCGTCTTTGCCGTCCTCGCCGGGATCCTCACGCTGGCGACCGCCGCACCCGGCGTCGCGTTGATCGCTCACTTCACCGGGTTCCTGGTCGGAGCCGTCGCCGGCCGCGCTCGAGTGCTCCACGTTCGCTCGCCCGCACGCTGACGCGCGGGTGACTCGAGCGCTATACCTCTGTGGGTGTGTTTCACGGCCGTCCTCGAAACACAAGCTACAAATAGAAACCGAAGGTAAGAACGGATGCGGGCTCGTAGATCAGCGGTAGATCGCTTCCTTCGCAAGGAAGAGGCCCTGGGTTCAAATCCCAGCGAGTCCATATCGGTTTTGTGATAGTTCGAACTATCCAGCGAGTTGCATCGTCACCGGTCAGCAAGACAATTTACTGACTGCGACTGTTCGAAATATTCTGCCCACTTTTGTGAGTGATTACCCTCGCGGTGATCGCCTCGCCGCATTCATGCGATTAGATCGAAGGAGACCGGCCACCACGAGGTTGTTGGCATGATGCGCTTCGGATGCGATATGTCTGACAAGACCAAGTGCCGAATGTGTGGGTCGCACGTTACCCCGCAGTTCCGCAGAACGCACGGCGACGAAAATCAGGTTGCCCATCGCTGTATCGAGTGCGACACTGACGAGAGGCTCGGAGAAGGGGGTGCTGCTGGCCAAGAGCTCGAAAAGGCCGATCCGATCGACGAACCCGAGCGGTTCAACTGCGGTTTTGATGTTCCGGCTCCCGTCCAGGAGGTCGTCGCGACTGACAGGGGTGAGTCGAATGGGGAGTGACGGCGGCAACTGTACGAGCGGTACCGAGTCCAACGGAGGAAATTCGTGATGTCTGGAGACGGTACCGAGTCCAACGGAGGGGATTCGCGATGAGCCGCCTCGTCGGATCCATCGAGTGTGACCGGAGTCCACACCGAGCACCGAGTGAGAACGCGAGTCGCTGTTGGGTGTCTTGGGCGGCCTCGAGCAGCTCGGGTGGGCCGCCTCAAAACTCTGGAACGTCGGTCGCTACTACACACAAGAACAGTGGGATGAGACGGGCGAGATTCCCGATGACAGGGAACTCAAGACCGAACTCAAAGGCCACGAACGCTACACGGACTTACATTCTCAATCCAGTCAGCGCGTTCTCGAAGAACTCGCTGAAGCGTTCAACGGCTGGTTCGGCAAGCGTCGGAACGGCGATGACCGCGCCCGACCGCCCGGCTACCGCAAAAATGGAGACTCCCACCCGCGTTCAACCGTGTCGTTCAAAGCGGCTGGCTTCAAGCACGACGCACAGTTCAACCGCGTCCGCCTCTCAAAAGGCCGAAACCTCAAAGAACACCGTTCGGACTTCATCCTGTGCGAGTACCAGACGCGCCCGGATGTTGACCTGACCGAGTGGGACATTCAACAGGTTCGCGCGATCTACAAGCGCGACGAGTGGCGGCTTCAATTCGTCTGTCGCACCACTATCGACCCGGAACCGCCGGGTGACGAAGTGGGTGGTGTTGACCTCGGGATTTGCAATTTCGCCGCCGTCTCGTTCGGCAGTGAGTCGGTGTTGTATCCCGGTGGCGGACTCAAAGAGGACGAATACTACTTCACGAAGAAGAAAGCCAAGTGCGACGATTCTTCGTCCCGTGAGGCTACTCGTATTGACCGGAAGCGGACTGGTCGGCGGACACACTTCTTGCACGCACTCTCGAAAGCAATCGTAGAGGAGTGCATCGAACGAGGTGTCGGTACTCTTGTCATTGGCGACCTCGATGGCATCCGAGAAGACGACGAGAACGGCGAACCACGCAACTGGGGCGACCACGGCAATCTCGACTTGCACGGGTGGGCGTTCGACCGCTTCACAACGCTACTTGACTACAAGGCGGAAGCCGAAGGTATCGACGTGGAGTTGGTGTCCGAACGCGATACATCGAAGTCCTGTTCGGCGTGCGGCCACACAGATGACAACCAACGTGTCAAACGTGGATTGTACGTGTGTGAGAAGTGCAATACGGTTGCGAACGCGGACGTGAATGGTGCGGAGAACATTCGGCAAAAGGTACTCCCGAGTCTCGCCACGGATGGCGGTGATAGGGATAACGGCTGGTTAGCACAGCCAGCGATTCATCTGTTCGACCGTAGTGAGGGACGTTTCGCCCCACGAGAACAGGTCGTGAACCGCGAACCTTAATATCCCAACTCAGCGGTGCGGTGCCGTGGGATTCCCGCGTCTTCAGGCGCGGGAGGATGTCAATCAGTGAGAGCGAAACAGCGCACAGTTTGGACACCATACAGACGTATCAGCGCGAATCTTCTGCTTGCCACCACAGTCGGGACAGTTCTCCTCCGCGTAGGAAACCATACCATTCCTCGCAAGAACACGAATATATCTCTTGTGCCTCAGTATTCGTCGCACGAGCGCGACTGTTCCTACTTTTTGAAAGTCTCGCGGCGGAATCATCGTCACTCGAGTCCTCGCTCTCGAGAACGTCACCGGAACCTGACAGTCACAGGGTGTGGCAGTACGCGTCATCTGCCCGGTGCACGAGGCGATAGCGATGGACGTCTCACAGCGGAACGCCGAGTCGAATTTCCTCAGTCGCTGTCGGGCATCCAGAACGTGAACACGACGACGATGGCCGTGACCGCAGCGAGGACGAGATAGCCCTCGTTGAAATAGCCGTAGTCAGCGATCACGCCGAAGAGAACCGGTCCGCCGGAGGCGAGCGTTAACGTGATCGTTTTGACGGTTCCGAGCCCGGTTCCCTTGACCTCGTTCGAAAACGAATCAGCGAGGTACGGCTGCGTGACCGCACCCGAGCCGAGCATCGTACTCACGAGCGCAGTGATGCCGACGAGGAGCCAGACGTTGTCGACGAACGGAAGGAGGGCAAATCCCGCGACTGGCGGGACGAGGATTGCGATGAGCGAGATTCGCGCGCCAATACGATCGTAGGCAGCGCCGGCGAGCGGTTTGATTAACACACCCGCCGCGAAGAACGAACCAAAGAGGAGACTCGAGACCGACGGCGAGAGCCCTTTCACGGTCGTCAGGTACGTGGGGTAGAACGCCGTGAACGACTGCCAGATGAAAAAGTAGAGAAACAGGATACCGGTCATGTACGCCATCGCCGGCGTGCGAAACTCCGGCAGGACGTCGAGTGCGTCCCGGAGCGACCCGGAACCGGTCGGGTGATCGCTTCCGTCCCGATCGGAAAGAATGACGAAAAGGCCGATCCCGGCGAGAACGAACAACGGGATCATGAACCCGAGTCCGGCCTGCCAGGCGACCGTCACGGCGAGAACGGTGGCGATCGGCGGGAACACGGTCTGGCCGACGTCAGCCGTCGCCATCGTCAGCCCGAGTGCGCTACCGAGTCGCTCGGTGTAGAGGTTCGAGAGAAACGTAATCCGAGCGATGGGGTACAGCGACGAGCCCAGCCCCCACAGCGCCGTCGCGAGAAACAGGACGAGCGGCGTGGGAGCGGTGATGACGAGCGCGAGCGCCACCGCGACGACGATGACGCTGCCCGCCATGATCGTGCGTTCGTCGTATTTATCCGCGAGCACGCCGCCGGGTAACTGGCCGACGGACGCAAAGAGCCACAGAACGCTCACCAGCAGGCCGGCGACCGTAAGGCTCAGCCCGTGAACGGTCTGGAGATACGGGATGATGACCGGGAGGATCATCCGGCTTCCCATGAGCAGCCCCCACCCGATCGCGATCACCGCGAGCGAGACTCCCCGGCCGTCTCCCCACACCGCCTTCAGTTCTCGCCCAACGACTGTCCGGACCTTCATCGAGAGTGTGGCAGAGCGTCGGTTCTACGGAGGCAAAGCCGCTGGTTTTCCACCAGTATTCTCCTGATTTCTTCTTGACAATCCGATCGACAACCGGCGGAACAACCGTGCGCGAGTTTCGAAACTCCGTCACTCGTTCTCGAGGGTCGCGATCAGTCGCGAGAGCGTCTCGAGATCGTACTGGCCGGGAGCGGTCGCCTCGGCGGGATCGACGGGCGCGTAGCCGATTTTCGAGCCGTAGACGGGAGCGACGGCTCGCGTGTGGCTGCCAGCCTCGCCCATCGCCATCGTCGCGACCGTCCGTCCGCTCTCGGTGAGCCGGTGAGTGACGGCGAGCAGCGCGAGCGTGTCGGCTCGCGTCTCGGCCGTCGTGGCGAGCTTTCCGACGTCGGCGCGCTCGCAGGCATCCGAGAGCGTGTCCATCAACTCGATCTCGTCTGGCGTCGCCTCGAAGTCGTGGGCAGAGGCGACGACGGAGACGCCGTGGTCGCGCGCCGACGTGCGGAGGTCGGTCGCCGCGCCGGAGCGCAGCGACTCGAGTTCGACGTCGATGGCTTCGACGGCGTCGGTCGCCAGAGCCTCCTCGAGGGCCGCGAGGCGCTCGTCGTCGTCGCCGTCCCACTCGCCGCCCTCCCAGGCGGCGCGGTTAGTGGCCAGAATCGGCAACTCGCCGTCGTACGCCCGAAGTCCCTCGAGAGGATCGGCGGCGAGGTCCATCCGGTACTCGACGGCGTCGGCGTGTTCACGAGCGGCGGGCTCGTCGTCGAGGTCGGCGGTCGCGGCAGTGAGAACGAACGAATCGAAATCGATGCCCATAGCTGTCCGATTCGAGTACGGGCACTCGAAAAACAGTATCGGTTCGAGAGATCGGGCGAGTCGAGATCAGGCGACGCCGAGCGTTTCCTCGGCCTCGAGCAACTCGTGGTAGCGGTTCCGAATAGTGACCTCGGAAATGTCTGCCACGTCAGAGACGGCGGCCTGAGTGGTTTTTTCGTTGGTCAGCAAGGCTGCCGCATAGACCGCCGCGGCGGCGAGACCGACCGGCGATTTCCCGGAGTGGACGCCCTTTTCCTTTGCGTTCTGGAGGAGACCGCGGGCGCGGTGTTCGGCTTCGTCCGAGAGGTCGAGCCCCGAGGCGAACCGCGGGACGTAGCTCTCTGGATCGGCGGGCTGGACCTCGAGACCGAGTTCGCGGACCACGTAGCGGTACGTGCGGGCGATCTCGTTTTTCTCGACGCGGGAGACGTCAGCGATCTCGTCGAGCGAGCGAGGAACGCCGGCCTGTCGGGCGGCGGCGTAGACGCAGGCGGTCGAGACGCCCTCGATGGAGCGTCCGGGAAGCAGGTCCTCGTCGAGCGCGCGCCGGTAGATAACCGAGGCGGTCTCGCGGACGTTAGTCGGCAGGCCGAGCGCGCTGGCCATGCGGTCGATCTCTCCGAGTGCCTGTTTCAGGTTGCGTTCCTTGGAGTCGCGGGTTCGAAAGCGCTCGTTCCACTTGCGAAGGCGCTGCATCTTCTCTCGCTGGCGGGAGCCAAGCGAGTTTCCGTAGGCGTCTTTGTTACGCCAGTCGATGTTGGTCGAGAGCCCCTTGTCGTGCATCGTGTTCGTCGTGGGTGCGCCCACGCGGGACTTCTCGTTCTTCTCGGCGGCGTCGAACGCTCGCCACTCGGGGCCGCGGTCGACCGAATCCTCTTCGACGACGAGACCGCAGTCCTCACAGACCGTCTCTCCGTGTTCGTCGTCGACGATGAGATTGCCGCTACATTCGGGGCAGGCGAGGTCGCTCTGTTCGTGTTCCGTTTGTTCGTCCGTCTGTTCGTGTTCGCTACGCCGTACTCTGGTGTTTGCTGGTGCGTTGGTCATACGATGGCAGATACTGCCCGAACGGGGGGTCGCAAAAGCCCGGACAGATTCGTTACCTACTCCGTTCAAAGACTCGAGGTATAAGGATTTCGAAATCGGCGTCAGATATCGTCCGAAGACCGGTAATTCGACCGATCTGGTATGTGAAGCCAAAACATTCAAGCAGAGAACTGACCGAGAATCGAGGTTCTCGAACAGGCGGCCCCGTGTGCGTTCGGACCGTACCTCGTTCGCGCGTACGACCGGTAATAACGTCTTTCCGCCTGAAACGGCGGGCTTTCCCGCTGAAACGGTCACTGTGGCGTGACAGTCCTCAGAACGGACCGGTTAACCGGCCGTACCAAGAGATGGTTTCGATCGGATTATTGTATGATTACTCGGCGTGAAAATCACCAGACAGGGCCGTGTTAGCCGTGCGTACCAAACCCCCTAAGAACGTCGCCGTCGTCCGACGACGTATGAGCACTGCAACGACGCCAACCCTCACCGCGAAACAGCAACAGATCCTGAGCTACCTCCGGAACAACGCGGCGACCAAGACGTACTTCAAATCCCGACTCATCGGGAAGGAACTCGGAATGACCGCAAAGGAGGTCGGCTCGAACATTACCGCACTGCAGGAGGGCGACCACGGCGTCGAGATCGAAAAGTGGGGCTACTCCTCGAGTACGACGTGGAAAGTCCAGCTGTAACGCGTCCGATCACTGGCCGTCGAATCCGTAGCTCATACCGTCGTCGGTGCGTTTCGTGTGGTATCCGATAAGGTATTGAGCGACGAGTCCGATTCATCGATGGATGTCGCCACCGATTCTCTTCGATATGGACGGAGTTATTCTCGAGGGGGCACGGACACCGCTGTCGGTGTATCGTGACGCGACGGGTGATGCGCTCGTCGACCTCGGCGTCGAGCCGTCTCCGGACCAGCGCCGGGTTCTCGATGGTCACGACATCGAGCGGATCACCGACCACTCCCACGACCTCGGAATCGATCCCGTTCGATACTGGAAACTGCGCGAACGGTACGCCTCCGAACGGACGCACGATCGGATTCGATCCGGTGTCCGCGGTCTGTACGACGACGTCGACGCGATTGCCGACCTCGGGGAACGAACGTCGATCTCGCTCGTGAGCAACAACCGCCAGCAGACAGTGGAGTTCGTCGCCGACTACGTGGAAGTGGAGTTCGACGTCGTTCGGGGACGCGATCCGACGTTCGAGGGATTTCGACGCCGGAAGCCGAACCCGTACTACATCGAGGAGTCACTCGCAGAACTCGGGGCCGAGACCGGAATCTACGTCGGGGATTCGCAAACGGACGTCGAAGCGGGACACGCGGCGGGTCTCGAGACCGCGCTCATCCGTCGACCGCACAACCGCGACCTCGAGTGTCCGGATCCGCCGACCGAAGAACTCGAGTCGCTTCGGGAGCTGCTGGATTTCGTCTGATCGTCGTCGGTCACTCCTGTGAAAGGACGTATCGCATCACGAGCTGTAAGATGTGGACGAAGACACCGGCGACGGCGATGTAGACGCCGATCGTCTGCAGCGTCGCGGAGGCGTCCCGTCTGTCCCGAACCTGCCAGATTTCGTATCCGAGTCGAAGGAGGAATCCGAGGAAGATGAAGACGAATCCGACGGCCAACAGAGCTGGCAGGACGAACGTTCCGATCGCGATCACGACGACACCGCCGATGAACGCGAGGTTAGCGAACCGACCCCAGTGTTCGAACGTCGTCGAACGGGCGTAGACGTACCCCGAGATAATCGCCGTCGCGACGGCTGTTACGGCCGCCGTGAGTCCGAGTATCGTGAGGTGAGCCTCCGCCGGTGCGAACGAGATGACGCCCGCTCCGAAGACGCCGAACGCGAGCTGCAAGAGGGCGACGCCCGCGAAGGCCACGCCCATATCGCCACTCGTGACGCCGCGTTCAGCGATCAGCTCGCCGACCATGATGGCCGCCCCATAAACCAGGACGCCGAGGATCGGCGCGGCGAACAGGTAGTCGTTGACGACGGCGAGCGGCGTCGAGACGAAGACGTACATCAACGCGACGTTGATCGCCATCAACGCGCTTGCGCCGCCGATGACCCGTGCCTCGCGACTCGAGAGACCGAATCCACGTCCGGTCTCGTGTGGCGTTTCGAACGAACTCATCGTCTCTCCGTTGTCCATCGGCGCTGAAAAGGGTACCTCTTGCATGCGGGCGATTCCGCGGCCGTCTCTCCGCGTCGACGGCTTCCTCGATGGTATTTGCGAGCGACGGGTGCGCAGGCGACGACGAGACGCGAATCCACTCAGACGGTTTGCTGTGACCTTTTTACCGGAGCGACCGCGAGCCGTCCTGCGGTCGCTCCCGTAACGACTCACGGTAGACCGTATCAGGTCAGACCGACCGACCGCAAGTAGATCAGTCCGATCATCAGGGAGATTCCGAGACCGACCAGCGCGAGGAGACTGTATCTCACGTAGAGGTGCGGAGCGAGATCTTTTACGATCGCCGTCTCGTGGTCCTCACCGAGCCGTACGCTGTCGTTTTCGTTCATCGTCTTGACGTATCCTCCGTCGAGAACCATCTCTTTGGACGGAAAGTACGGTTCGCGTTCAATCTGCAGGATAACGTCCTGTTCGACCAGCGCTTTTTCCGTTCCGGTCCGGTTGAAGTTGTAATCGCGTATTTTCAGGATGATGAAGATGATCACGCCGCTGAGAGCGATCGCGATCACGTTCTCGAGGAATCCACTCCCCATGTTCACGATGAACAAGACGATCGTAACGGTCCCAAGGATCCACAGGATACCCATCTCACCGCGGCTCACGCCCTCTTGATTCAGCATGAGCCAGTTGTTGACGTCCTTGCGGAACTGCATCGAGAGCTCGGTCGCACGGCGTTCGTAGCCCGTCTCCGCAAACAGTCCGGTTGCCGTCTCGTGAAACTCGTTGATATCGGTGTGGACCTGTCGGGAGAGTGCGAACCGCTCCGACGCGTCTTTCAGGTAATTCAACTCGAGAATCGAGATCATGACGGCGTCGATCTGTTCGACGAACGCCTCGCGATCCTCCCGTTCGAGTTCGTCGAGGATCGGAAGGAACTGTTCCATCGTGTTGTTCATCTCGACGACGTACTCGTTCTCGCTCTGGTTCATTCGCCAGACGCGCTCGAGCATGAACCCCGCGAGGATCGCGAAGATCGTCGCAACGAATCCCTCGAAGACACCGATAGACGTCTCACTGCCGCCGAGTGACGGGTCGACGAAGAGGACGATCGAAACGGCGAAGATGCCGATTACAGCGCCTCGAGCGGAGGAAACGTGCCGAAACGAGTCGTTCAACAACACGTTCGCGACGATGATCAGGGTTCCGCCGGCGGCCATGCTCTGGGTGAGCGTGGCGTCGACGAGCACGAACAGAAAGAGCGTACTCAGGATGGGCGTCAGATACGCAAGCGCCGAGATGACGACCTTGTTTCCTCTCGTGATCGCACGCCCCCACGCGAACTGTCCGCCCACGAACACCACGATCCCATAGAGGACGATGATCGGCAGCGAATCCGCGGTCGCCTGAACCGTGAGTTCGAAGATCGGGACCGAAACGAGGAGGAACGGAAACGCGAACAGGATCCCGAGAAAGTACGTCAGGGAGATCGAGGGGATGTAATCCTGTGCGACGTCGAGCGCGTTGAGATAGAGCGCGGCGGCGATCGACGCGACGAACGCTGCCAGGTAACTGAATCGCAACTCCATGGATGCGAGGTCCGTTCCGCCGGAAAAGTCCCAGACGGCGATGATCGCCCCCAGGAAAGCGAGCAACAGCGCTCCGATCTTGTACGCGGTGATCTCGTCGTTCGGCCGACGAAAGAGAAAGACGGCGAAGATCGGCGTCAACATGGGCCAGAGGTAATTGATGAGGTTCGCGGGAATGCTCGGTCCGGTCTGGATGGCGAAGTAAAACGTCAGGTCGTAGATCGCCAACAGTACGCCGAACAGAAAGACGAACGAGAGGAACGTCGCCTTCTCCCGGCGATCCAGTCGAACGAAGCCGGTACGAAGCCGATCTCGCTTTCGGTAACAGTCGGCTCCGAAGAGTACGATTCCGCAGACGAAGATTCCGATCGTAAACGCGAGATAGTTCACCTGTCCGGTGAGAAAGTCGGCAAGGCTGGCGAAGAGGCTCCACAGGAAAATCGAAAAGAGTCCGTACGAGAGGGGAGCAAAGAGATCGGAAGATCTATCAGACATACGGTATGTGAACAGGACTGTCTCAGTCGTTAAATCGATTTTCTTTCGGGAGCTACTCTCGACTCATCTCGAGCCCCCCATGGGTTGGAGTCGCCACACAAGGACTATACGCTCTCGCTGATTGAACATACCGGACGAACACCGGTGCGTACGAATTCGATGCAGCCCTCACCGAGCTACCGAACGAACCGCGGCCTGTTCTCCGACCGCTTCGAGGGTCGACTCCCCGACACGACGCTCTGGAGCGACGTGAACGACGACGAACTCGGACGATCGTACGACGAGGTCAGGTCGATCTGGGGACGCGAACGAGAGGGCGCACCGACGGACGGGATGTCCGAACTCGCGGAGTCACTCGTCCGACCGGTACTGGAAACGCTCGGTCTGTCGGTCGTCCGTGGGGAATCCGAGCCGCCACCTGATCGACCGCAACGACGGCCGACGTACGCCGTTCGCGAGTCGACGGCGACGGTCGACACCGCCGCCGAAGACGATGGAACGGGGTCGTCCTTCGAGAGTGCGGTCGCCGGTGTCGACGTGCGGCGATGGGGTCGCTCGCTCGAGTCGATCGGTGAGCGCGGAGACGAACGCGGGTTCGAAAACCCGGCTCGCCGAATGGTCACGTCTCTGGGGAGACTCCCCGTCCGCTGGGGGATCCTCACGGACGGCAAGCGGTGGCGACTCTACGCCGACGACGCCGGCGGCCGACTCGACACGTACTACGAAATCGACCTCGAGCGCCTCCTCGAGACGGGTGACCTGGACGACTTCAAATACTTCTACTGCGTGTTTCGCCACGCGATCGTCCGGAGTGATTCGGGAAGCGATCCGGTTTTCGAGCGTGCTATCGACGCGACCGACGGGTCGCGAGAGCTGTCCGTCGAACACAGAGAGCGCCTCCACGAGGCGACCCCAGCGGTCGCTCGAGCGGTCCTCGAGCACCGCGGTTCCGGCGAATCCGATCCGCGATCGGAGCCGATCGAGACGGACGAGCTGTCGGCGGTGTACGATCAGGCGGTTCGGTGGCTTTGTCGACTCGTCGCGGACGGTATCGACTGGAACGAGAGCCAGCAACGCTCGTCGGTCCACCTCGGAGACGCCGATAATTCCTCCCCCGGTCGAGCGGGCAGCGACGGTCGTTTCACCGATCAGTTGGACGTCGACGTGAGGCGGTTTACGGGTGTCGCGTCGATCGATAGCCGGCATCTGGGTTCGGTCTACGAGACGCTGCTCGAGTACCGACTCGCAGTGACCGAGCAACCGTGTGTACTCGGTGACGACGACTGCATCGTGTACGAGGCTGACGGCGGGAGCGAGGCGGGCGATACCGGGGAGAACGACGGCGAGGAGATCGAAGGAAGCGACGGGGGCGTCCGGATCGAAGCGGGGACGGTGTATCTCACTCGAGACGCGAGCGACCGGAAGGCGACCGGCTCGTACTACACGCCCGACCACGTCGTCGAGTACGTCGTGGAACGGACGCTTTCTCCCCTGCTCGAGGAGATTGGCTCGGATCTCGACGGCACCGTCGATTCGGACGCGGCGTATCTGGACGCGTTCGTCGAGCGGCTGCTCGCTCTCCGCATCCTCGATCCGGCGATGGGATGTGGTTACTTTCTCGCGAGCGCGGCCGACTACCTCGTCGGTGAACTCGTCACCCTCCGAGAGCGCGTGGCGGCCCGGTCGGGCGTCGGGGCGGTCGATACGGACCGCACTGTCGACTGGATCCGTCGTCGGATCGTCGCGAACTGTCTCTACGGTGTCGATCTCGATCCGACCGCAGTCGAGATCGCTCGACTCGTTCTTCGCGGCCGAACGGACGACGATCGGACGAGTTCGCGGGCGCTCGAGCGTCACCTGACCGTCGGGAACGCCCTCGTCGGAGCCGACCTCGGGACGTTCGACGACCTGGAGATCGAACCGGCGGCGACCAGCAGTAGTGACGCGAACGCAGAGGGGGCGACCGACGGACGGGAGTCGATCGAAATCGGAGAGGAGACGCTTCGCCGGCGACTCGAGGCGGTCGCAAACGTCCGGACGGCACAGGCGTTCGACCTCGATGCGGGGGACGACGCCGTCGACCAGTTGCTGGCGGCGCTGACGGACGACGAGGCGTGGCGTAGCCTCGTCGAAACGTCGTGGTTTGCGGACGCACAGCGGCTGGCGGCGTCCGAGAGATACGTCCACTGGCCGCTCGCGTTTCCCGACGTGTTCGCCGGCTCGGATCTCGCCACCGAAATCGACGCGCTTACCCCCGGAAACGAGGCGTCGAACGGCGCGTCGGGATTCGACGCCGTCGTCGCGAATCCGCCCTGGGTGACGACCGCAGGGCGTGGGTCGATCAGCGCCGCGATCGATTCCAGGCTTCGATCCTATCTCGAGGCCGAATTCGAAACCACCGAGCGCCAGTTCGACCTCTACGTCGCGTTCTACGAGCGGGCGGTCCGACAGGCGGGCGACGGACGTGTGGGATTCGTCGTCCCCGACTCGATCCTCGCGCGGGAGGGGGCTGAACCCATCCGCGAGTACTTGCTCGAGAACGCACCACCCTCGTGGATCGTCCGCATCGGGACGGCCTTCGAGAGCGCCGAAACGGGCGCGGTCGTCCTGGTGAGCGGTGACGATACCGAAGACGTCGCGTGTGCCGATGCGAGCGATGCGGAGGAATTGCGGTCGATTACCTACGAGGAGATTCCGCGGACAGTCTTCGAACGACAGCCCGCGAACCGATTCTTGCTTGGGTTAGACGAGACCACGCGCACGGTCCTCTCCCGAGTGGCCGGCCATCCCCCACTCGAGACGTCCGTCGAGATCGGTCGCGGAGAGGAGATTAGCAAGCGAGCGCCGTTCCTTCGCGACGATCCCACGGCGAACGCGCGACCGATCGCACCCGGGAGCGCGATCCTCGAGTACGGAATCGACGAGAGCGAACTCCGGTACGTCGATCCTGACGACATCGAGAAAGCCGACCGCTGGTACCGGAGCCCGAAGCTGGTCTTCAGACAGACCAGCGATTCCCTCGTCGGAACGCTCGACACCGACGGACTGGTGACGGTCAAATCGGCCTACACGATCCATCTGACGGACGACGTTCAGCAGCCGAGAGAAACGTACGCACATCTCCTCGGCGTACTCACGTCGCCGCTGCTCGAGTACTACCACTACTACAGACACGCGGCGTACCGATCGGTCTTCCCACAGATCAACCAGTCGACGTTCGAGGCGTTTCCGATCGCGATGGACGACGGACCCGATTCGAAACTCGTCGACGCGGTCGAACGGCGACTCGAGTCGACGGCGGAACGAATCGAGATCGATTCGGCCATCGAGACGTATCTAGGTCGGTACGACGACGGCCCGTCGCTCGGAGACCGTCGAAGCTGTCGAGCCGTGGCCGGCAACGGGATGGGAGAACGGTCCGTCGGTGCGGACTGTGGAGGCGTCGGTGCGGGGGATGGGACGTCGGCGGCCACGATGCTCACCGCGACGACGGAGGAATTGCCGACGCTCCGGATCGGGTCGGCCCACGTCGACCGAACCGAACGCGGCGTCGTCGTCTCGGTGACGCTCCGGTACAAGCCGGGCCGAGGGACGACCGACGGCGACTCAGTCGCGAAGTGCGACGTCGACACCGACCGGTGGGGATACACGGAAACGGAGCCCGTTCCAGCGCTTGAACTCGCGGGAATCGACGACGGGATGGCAACGCTCGTCGAGACGTTCGTTCCCTACGCAGTCGACACTGGGAGCGGGTTTGCGGGGTTCAGAGAAACCGCAACGAAAACGATATCGCCGCTCGAGCGCCTGGAGGCGCTTGGCGTTCCACGTCTCGAGGACGTCGCGGACGAACTGGCCGAGTACCGAGCGGCACGCGAGCGCACTCGAGAACTCGACGAACGAATCGCCGCTCTCGACAGCACGATCCACGAACGCGTCTGTACGCTCTACGGCGTTCCGGCGGAGGAGCGTTCGATCGTCGCTCGCGGGTTCGGACCCGACACCGGGGGCGCATCCGACACGAGCGAACGGCTCGAGTAGCGAAGCGACCTACGTCGACGACTCCGTGTCGACCATCTCGACGGCGTCAGCGTGACGAGGCGCGTCGATCAACGAAATCTCGGTTTCGCCGGCAACTCCGGTACTCTCGACCGTAATTGTCCAGCCGGCATAGAGGAACTCGAAAGCGGTCGGTCCGGAGCTGGACTCACAGATCGAATCGAGCGCATCGGGATCGATCGCGTGATACAGCGGATCGAGGTCGAGGGGATCGACGTCGTCCATCCGGGCGACGAGGTCGACGATGGCCAAACTCGTCGCCTGGTCGGCAGGGACCCGAACCGTCCTCGAGGAGCGATAAGAGTTCATAACTAACGCTGTCGGGGTCAGTAGTAAAGAACGTGACCCAATATTCCGTCCACAGGTTTCCCGAGGAAAGAACAGGTCGATTTCCCGCCAGGTGTAGGACGAAAATTCCACCGGCTTACCGATCCTGATGAGGCGCGTTCGAAACGGATGGCTCGTTTTCGATCACGTTCCCGTTTCGCGTCTCGAACTGGCGTTACGGTCGATCACGTCCGAAACGCACGGCGCACGTGGTGGTAGCCGAAGCCCACGCGAAACAGGGGATCACTATTCGCGCCGAGGAACCTCGTGGCGTCCGAACCCGTATCGGAGTCGGTTGGCGAGTCGTCGAGAGAACCGGCCGTCGTCGGCTCGCGAGTCGAAGCGCTCGCCCAGGGCCGTGTAAATCAGCGGCAGGGGGACCTCCTGCTCGAGAGCTTCCTGGACGGTCCAGGTTCCGGTGGAACCGCCTTCGATGCGATCAGCGACGGTGCCGAGATCGGAACCCTCCTCGCGAAACGCCTCCTCACAGAGTTCGAGCAGCCACGACCGGATCACCGCGCCGTTGTTCCAGACCGACGCAACCGACTCTAAGTCGAGGTCGTACCGACCCTCGTGGAGCAACTCGAACCCCTCGCCGTAGGTCTGCATCAGCGCGTACTCGACGCCGTTGTGGACCATCTTGACGTAGTGGCCCGAACCCGATTCGCCCATCCGCTCGTGACCGTCGGGTCCGGTCGCGACGGCGTCGAACACCGACTCGAGTTCCGCGTAGGCCCACTCGGGGCCGCCGACCATCAGCGAGAACCCGAGTTCGGCACCGGCCGGGCCGCCGGAGGTGCCACAGTCGAGGTAGGCGGCGGAACACGACTCCGCCCGTCGGACGGAGTCCTCGAAGTAGGAGTTGCCCCCGTCGACGACGACGTCGTCCGGTCCGAGGTGGGACTCGAGTTCCTCGAGGGTAACGTCCACCGCCTCACCCGCGGGCACCATCAGCCAGATCCGTTTCTCCTCGTCCAGTCGATCGACCAGATCGGAGATCGAATCGGCCGACTCCGCACCGGCGTCTGCCGCCGTCGCGACCGCCTCAGCGTCGAGGTCGAAAGCCACGACGTCGTGGTCGGCTCCGAGTACGCGGTCGACGACGATCTGTCCCATCCGTCCGAGTCCGATTACGCCCAGTTGCATGCTGGTGGCTCCGTCCAGGAGAGAGGTAGTGGTTGTGATTCTCGGCCGTGGGCCACCCGCCGAATGCGTCCGTCGTCGTTTCGACCGCGTATCGTCTCGAGTCGATCAGTACAGCGATTCCTCGAGACGGGCCCAGCCGATCGCATCGAGAACGACGAACCGGTTTTCGTAGTGGACGTAGACGCCGTTGTACCGGCTGTCGGACCCGTCGTAGTACGGCAGCGAATCGCGGATCGCGTCGACGACCGACCAGGCACCGCCGCGGTCCAGCGTCACGTGCTCCCAGTCTTCGCGTGCGCGGTTTCGAACGGCGCGTTCGATCGCGCGCCGAGCGCCAGGAATCTCGTCCAGTCGGCGCGAGGAGACGTCGACGACCGTCGCGTCGGCGGGAATCTCGTCTCTATCTACCAGGCGCGCACCGAGATCCGCCTTCGACCGCGGGGAGTCGTCCCGCGACCGACTCGAGCGAAGCAGATAGCCGGCGACCGCCGCCGTCCCGACCGCGAGCAGCGAGACCGCCATGTCCTTGCCCCTGATGATCATGGGAATACGTTACAGTAACCGGCTAAGTATCTTTCGTACGACTGTCTCTCTTCGATGAGAGACCGATTTTCGAACAGTATCGGACCCGGACGGCCGATAACGGATCGAATCTCAGACCACTGCCTGTACGTTCGTCGTGATCGCTCCGGCGACGACGAGCAACGCGATCGCCACGACGGCCGCTACCCGGTAGAGTCCCAGGACGTCCGCTGCTGGCTCACGAAGTTTCTTGCCGTTGAGTCCGGCCTCGAGTCGTTTCGCGCCGATCTCGACGAGCGCCGCCAGCAGGAGCCAGAGCGCGACCATCACCAACACGAGCTGACCGTTGATCGAGTTGAACAGGCTCTCCGCGGTGTATCGCGTCCCGGCGAGGTGACCGCCGGTGAGAAGCAAGACGAGCGCACTCACCCGCGATATCATCGTGAGTTTGCCCGAAATCGCCTCGAGCGGCTTCGTCGTGTTGAACGCGCCGTCTCGAGCCAGCGGCAACACGACGACGGCGACGTAAAAGACGCTACCGGCCCAGATCGAAGCGAACACGAGGTGCGTCGTCTGTGCGAGAAACGTATCGACCATGTCCGTGGCTTGGGTGGCGATGGTATCAGCGTTCCGACTTGCCGGCGAACGGGACAGTACGGCGAGCGGGACCGTCTCCGCCGTAGAGAGGAAATGGAGCGGGACGACCCCGTATCGGAGAGGATGCAGAGGGAAACGACGACGCGACCGATCGATCACACCACTCACTCGAGCCAGTCGGGCGTCCATGCGGTCAATCGCCGCCGAAGGAGAGCGTAGACGACCGTGATCGGGACGCCGACTGCGACGACGGCGGTGACCCAGCCGTCGAAGATTACCAGCACGGGAGCCGCGAGCGACAGCGCGAGGATCGCATCCTCGGGTGCGCCATCGTAGCGAACGACGCGACGCGGCTCGATCCACCGGCCCCGAACGTGATCGTAGACCGCACGCTCGGTTCGGTCGTTCCAGGGATCCATCTCGGGACCGCCGCCGAGCGCGTCGCTTGCGGCATGAAGCCACGCTGTGAAGGCAACGGCTGCGAGCGCGACGGTGAACGTAGCGGTAGCGACGAGTGCGACCGCGGCGAGCGGTGTGGCGATAACGAGGCCGGCGACCGGAAAATGAAGGGTCCGCCGGTGCTCGAGAACGAGGTCGAAATCGGGTGCAATCGCGCCGACGACGGCACCCAGCGCGAGCGGACCCGCAAACTCCGGGACCACGAGTGCGACCGGAGCGACGGCGGCGAGTCCGGCGAACACGTGGGTGGTCGCCATCATGTGTGGTCACCGATCATATCGAGCCCTTCGGTCCGATGGGCGAAAAGTGAGACGGCACCCACTGGATGGCTGGAGATCGAACGGACCGTTGTCCCTCAGCTCCGGCGCGATCACGAACAGTCCGGGTGAATCGGTAGACAGGTACGGACAGTTCGAACCGTTCGTTCACAGACGTTGAAATCAATCGTTCTCGAGGTTTTCGCCCTGGTAACTTCCGTCGTAGACGTCCTCGTGGCTTGCCTCCGCGAACACCAGCTGAGCGATTCGCGCCCCGCGTTCGATCTCGATGTCGTGGTGGACCTGTAACAACCCCTCGCCGCGGCCCTCGTAGCCCGCATCCCAGACCGCCGTGTTCAACATACAGGAGTTGCGCATCAGCGACGAGCGCGGATAGACGAAGCCGACGTGTCCGTCGGGAATCTCGATTCGCTCGCCGTACCGGGCGATGTACGCACCGCGAGGCAGGTAGTAGGTATCGGGATCCTTGCGCTCGAGTTCCTCGAGCGGGCGGGCGACGCGATCACCGATCTGTTTGCCGTCACGGCCGATTCTCCCCGGCTCGAGTTGCTCGAAGACGACATCGAGGGTGAGGTCGACGCCGTTTGGCTGGACCTGATCGTCGGTCGTCGGTGAAATATAGTCGGCTACGAACGCACCGGAGCGAAACATGAGCGTATCACCACGGCGGTGTGCGAGCGAGAAAAGCGTATCCGTTCGAGACGGGGGTCGATTCGATGTCGCGCCAGTTGAATTCGAAAGCGTGTGAAAACTGCCGCAACGGCGGGAGTAACACGGTTGATCGCCACAGAAACACGCTGGATTTATCAAGCCGGACAGCCCAGTTTCGGCTGCTATGGGACAGACACTCACCGAGAAAATTCTCGACGATCACCTCGTCGAAGGAGAACTCGAGACCGGCGAAGAGATCGGGATCGAGATCGACCAGGTGCTCACTCAGGACACGACCGGGACGATGGTCTGGCTCCAGTTCGAAGCGATGGGACTGGACGAGGTTCAGACCGAGATCGCCGCTCAGTACTGTGATCACCAGACGTATCAGTTCGACTTTAAAAACACGGACGATCATCGTTTCCTCCGCTCTGCTGCGGGTACGTACGGCGCTCACTTCTCTCGCCCCGGTAACGGCATCTGTCACAACGTCCACCGCGAGAACTTCGCGGCACCGGGCAAGACGCTGCTCGGATCGGACTCACACACCCCGACCCCCGGCGGCCTCGGTGAACTCGCCATCGGCGCTGGCGGGATCGACGTCACCGTCGCGATGGGCGGCGCTCCCTACTACATCGAGATGCCCGAGATCGTCAGCGTCCGTCTCGAGGGCGAACTCCCCGAGTGGGCCACGGCGAAAGACGTCATTCTCGAGCTCCTGCGACGGCTCTCCGTCAAAGGCGGCGTCGGCAAGATCCTCGAGTACACCGGCCCGGGTGTCGAAACGCTCACCGCACCCGAACGGATGACGATCACCAACATGGGGACGGAACTCGGCGCGACGACGTCGATCTTCCCGACCGACGAACAGACCGAGGACTACCTAGAGCGCGTCGGCCGCGGCGAGGAGTACGTCGAACTCCAGCCCGACGACGACGCCGAGTACGACGACGAGATCGTCGTCGACCTCTCGGATCTCGAGCCGCTGATCGCCCAGCCGTCGATGCCTGACAAGGTCGTTCCCGTCAGCGAGGTCGCCGGCGAGTCCGTCGAACAGGTCATCGTCGGCTCCTGTACGAACGGCGGCTACGAGGACATCCTTCCCGTCGCCAAGATGCTCGAGGGTCGCGAAACGTCGATGGAGACCGAAACGATCGTCGCTCCCGGCTCCAAGCAGGCCTCCGAGATGCTCGCCCGCGAGGGGTGGGTCGCGGAGATGATGGCCGCTGGCGTCAACTTCTCCGAGGCGACCTGCGGGGCCTGTATCGGCATCGGCCACGTCCCCGCCTCCGATTCGGTCTCGCTGCGGACGTTCAACCGCAACTTCGAGGGACGGTCGGGTATCGAAGACGACAACGTCTACCTCTGTTCGCCGGAAGTCGCCGCGGCCGCGTCGATCGCCGGCGAGATCGTCGATCCGCGCGACCTCGCGGACGAACTCGGTGACCTGGAGGATCCCGGCGTCGAGCTTCCGGACGAGTACGACGGCTCCAAGACGGACCTCATCAGCCCCGACGAGGCCGTCGACGACGAACTGATCAAGGGCCCGAACATCGGAGACGTCCCGATCCGCGACCAGCTCGGCTCCGAGATCGAAGGCGACGCGCTGCTCAAGATGGAGGACAACATCACGACCGATCACATCATCCCGGCGACCCAGGACATCCTGATGTACCGGTCGAACGTACCCAAACTCTCCGAGTTTACCCTCTCTCGAGTCGACGAGACGTTTGCCGAGCGCGCGCTCGAGGCCGACGGCGGCTTCCTCGTCGCCGGCGAGAACTACGGTCAGGGATCCTCGCGCGAACACGCCGCTCTCTGTCCGATGTACCTCGGTATCGAGGGCGTCCTCGCACAGAGTTTCGCACGTATTCACCGCGCAAACCTGTTCAACTTCGGAATCGTTCCGCTGACGATCGACGAAGAGACCTACGCGAACATCGATCAGGGCGACGAGATCGAAGTCGTCGACGACGTCTACGAGGCCGTTACCACCGGCCAGGAGGAGTTCACCGTCCGCATCAACGACGACTACGAAGTCACGGCGACCCTCGACGCCTCCGAGCGTGAGCGCGACATCCTCGCCGCCGGCGGCAAGCTCGCCTGGACGAAAGAACAGGCCGAAGAAAGCGGCGCTGCACCGGCTGACGACTGATCGTCGGTCGAGTGCGAGCCGTTCCGTTTTCGTTCGGTTTCGTATATCCTTGCTCGCTTTCGCTCGTTTCCGATTGATTCTGCTCGTTTCCCGTCTTCACTCGCGTCTACGCGTTCGATTTCGTCCGTTCGCATTCGCTCCCGTTCGTTTCGTTATCTGTTCGTTCGGTTTCGACCGCTTTCGCTCGGGGGAACTCGACCCAGATGGCTACTCGAGACGAACGTATTCGACGAAACCGAAGCCGTCGCGTTCGTCCCGGTCGACCTCCCGCCAGCGGCTGCGATCCCAGTCGGGAAAGTGCGTGTCTCCGTCGGGTTCGTCGTGGATCTCGGTCACGACGAGCCGGTCGACGGCGGGAAACAGTCCGTCGTAGACGGTCGCCCCGCCGCCGACGAAAATACGATCGGTACCGTCGTGGCGGTCACGGGCCACACGTTCGGCCGCACGGAGTGCCTCCTCGAATCCGCTTACCGTCACCGTCCTCTCCGGTGTCGCGAAGTCGCGACTGGTCAGGACGATCGACGTCCGGCCGGGCAGGGGTTCTTCGAGTTGCTCGAGAATCCCCTCGTAGGTCACCCGTCCCATGATGACCGGATGATCCATCGTCTTCGATTTGAAGTGCTCGAGGTCGGCAGGAACGTGCCAGGGCATCTCGCCGTCCCGGCCGATGACGCCGTTTTCTGCGACGGCCACGATCGCGACGAGTTCGCGGTCAGTCTCGAGGCCGTCGGACGTCGACGGCTCGTCGTCGCTCTCGGTCATTCGGCCACCGAAAACCGGATCCCGTCGTGGGCGTCGTACGATCGCAACTGGACGTCCTCTGCGGTCAGCTCGTCGATCGAGACGTCAGCCACCTCGAGTTTCGGGCGCTCGAGGGGCTCTCGCGAAAGCTGCTCGAGCAGGCCGGGAACGTGATCGAGTCGGTCCTCACCGTCGGCTTCGTCGGGCGCTTCGGACTCGAGCCACTCGCGAAGAGTGCGGTACCCCTCGCGGCCGTCGACCGCCTCGAGACGGGCCTGGAACGTCTCGAGGTTGTCGGCGTACCACTCGCCGCGTGCGTCCGTGCCGCAGTAGACGTGGGCGTCGACGACCGTGTGGGCGAACGTTCCCGGTTCGTAGCCCGTCTGCCCGGCGATCACCTCCGTCAACAGCGCGTAGGCAGCGATGTTGAACGGGACGCCGAGTGCGATGTCGCCTGATCGCTGGGTGAGGTGGCAGTTCAGCCGGTCGCCCTGGACGTTGAAGACGAAGGTGTAGTGACAGGGTGGTAGCGTCGAAACGGCCGCGTTCGCGGGGTGCCAGGCGCTGACGGCCAGCCGCCGCGAGTTCGGGGTATCCGAGAGCGTATCGATCACGTACTGGAGCTGATCGAACGTTCGGCGGCCGTCCGCCTCCGTCGTCACCCACCGATGGGCCTCGTCCGGCCAGGATTCGCCCTCGAGGCGAGCGGCATCCTCCGGGATCGGATACCGCCGCCAGAACCGTCCGTACGCGGTGTCGAGACGTCCGCGGTCGTCGGCCCAGGCGTCCCAGATCTTCGTTTCCTCGCGGAGGTCCCGAATGTGCTCGTCGCCCGAAAGATACCAGCAGACCTCGTGAATCATCGAGTTCCACCGGTAGCCGTCCATTCGCTTCGTCGTCAGGAGGGGATAGCCCTCCCCAAGGTCGACCTCGTAGTGTTCGCTGAACGAGGAGATCGTGTCGACGCCGGTCCGGTTCGACTTGTAGTTCCCACCCGAGAGAGCCGCGTCGACGAGCTCGAGGTACTGTCGCATCGTCCCCCGTTTCGGCCGGGAGTACAAATATACTACCGACTGAAGACGAACTCGAGCGAACCACCGCGGGGTTTTCTCCGCCCGCTCCGACAGTATCATTTATCCCGAGCGAGATCGTCCGTACGCATGAGCAGTTCCATCCGCGTGTTTCCGAGTGCGATCGGACTCGGCATCGTCCTCGTCCTCCTGGGAATCGGTGCGTACGTCGGTACCGGTTTCGCGAGTGTCACGGCGCTTATTCCCGCGTTCTTCGGCGTCTTGATCGCGCTCTTTGGCGTCGCTGGCGGACGGCTGGACCGGGAGCGACTCGCGACCTACGGAATCGTGGCGCTCTCGATCCTCGGTATCGTCGGATCGGCACAGAGCGTTCCGGACGCGATCGCGTTGCTAACCGGCGATTCGGTCGACTCCGTCGTCGCGACCGCCTCACAGGCCGTGATGATCCTCGTCTGTCTGGTGCTCCTGGGAGTCGTTGCACTGGACCGTATCGAAACGTAACCACGGATGTAACCACAGGAATCCGGCTTTAACCGTTCGATCCCGAAAGCGGATCCGGTCGACGTGATCCGACCGACGGCTGGGCGGCGCTTCGAACGGGTTTCGTTCCGCCCGAATCGCGCGAGAGAATGTTCCGAGACCGCGGCCTTTTTCGTATCGGCGTTCGAACCTGAAGGCATGCCAGCCCTGCGCGACGCGTTGCGAGACCTCTCGGAGGACGTCTTCTTCGATCTGCTCGAGAGCGACGAGACGTACCTGATCGTCCTCGACGTTCCCGGCGTCACCGCCGACTCACTCGACCTCTCCGTCGAGGCCGATCGCCTCTGCATCGAGGCACGGAGAGCGAAGGACCTCCCCGGCGAGTACCGCTATCTCGAGGAGAACCGGCCGATGTTTCTGGACGCGGAGTTACCCCTCCCCGACGACGCGATCGGCGGGGAGACGACGGCCTCCGTCGATCGAGGTGTTCTCGAGTTGACGATCCCCAAGCGACCCGGCGGCGGGGAGACGACGATCGACGTCGTCGATCGATCCGGGAGTCGAACGGGAAGCGATGCGGACGACCGCGACGATAGCGAAGACAACAGGGAGCCGACGGAATCGAGGTGACAGACGCTGTCCTTTCTCCGCGCGTACAGGCGCTTCGTCCTCGTCGCGTGGCAGTTCTTTCCGCTGTTGGTCGCCTACGCCCGTGATCGCCGGCGATTCGTGTTGTTCGGTCGCCCTCGCCGGGTCGACCCCGAAACCCACCGCTACCGGGCCGAAGTGTTGCTCGAGTCGCTGTTGACGCTCGGGCCGACGTTCATCAAACTCGGCCAGTTGCTCTCGGCGCGACCCGACGTGTTACCGCCGGCCTACATCGACGTCCTCTCTGCGCTCCAGGACGATGTCCCGCCCGCCGAGTGGACGGACGCGAGTCGGGTACTCGAAAACGAGCTTGGACCCGTCGATGACCGGTTCGAGACCTTCGAGACCGAACCGATCAGCGGTGCGAGCCTGGGGCAGGTCTATCGAGCGAGCATCGGCGAGGAAGCCGGAGAAGCCGCCACGAGCGGCGGATCAGATCGTGACGTCGCGGTGAAGATCAGGCGACCGAACGTCGAAGAGCTGGTCGAGGCCGACCTGCGCGTCATCCACTGGTCGTTGCCGGTCCTCCTGTATTTCGTCGACGAGTCCCGATCGTTCTCGCTCGAGAATCTGGCCGACGAGTTCTCGAGAACGATCCGCGAGGAGATGGACTACGAACGCGAAGCCGAGATGCTGACCGAGATCCGTTCGAACTTCGCCGACAACGATCGGTTCGTTATTCCGGAGGTCATCGAGAGTCACTCCTGTCAGCGGGTCCTGACCATGGAGTACATCGAGGGGACGAAGATCAACGACGTCGAGGAACTCGAGCGCAGAGGGATCGATCGGACGCGGGTTGCAGAACATCTCGAGCGGTCGTATCTGCAGATGATCGTCGAGGATGGCGTCTTCCACGCCGATCCACATCCCGGCAACCTCGCCGTCACCGACGACGGCCGGATCGTCTTCTACGACTTCGGTATGTCGGGTCGGGTCGACGAGTTCGTACAGAACAAGATCGTCGAGTTCTACGTCGCAGTCGCCAATCAGGACATCGATGCGATACTCGATGCGCTGATCGAGATCGGAACGCTCTCTCCCGAAGCCGACCGAGCGGTGATGGCCGAGGTGATGGAGATCGCGATCCAGGACGCTCGCGGCGAAGACGTCGAACAGTACCGGATCAACCAGATCGTCGGCCAGATCGAGGACTCGATTTACGTCTTTCCGTTCCGCCTGCCGAAGAATCTCGCGCTCGTCCTCCGGGTCGCGACCGTCGTCGAAGGCGTCTGTGTGACCCTCGATCCGGACTTCGATTTCATCGCGACTGCGACCGACTATCTCACCGAGCAGGGCTATCGCGAAGAGACCGTGCGACGCTACCTCGCGGAATCTGGCGAGCGACTCAAAGAGACCGGCGAGTCGTTGACGCGAATCACCCCGAAAGCCGAGCGAGCGTTCGACCGCCTCGAGCGCGACGATCTCTACGTTCGAATCGGCGTCGAGGATTCGGAGAACGTCTTCGACAAACTCGCAAAGCGGTTGATTTACGGGATGTTGCTCACCATGTCGCTGTTCTCGATGGGCGTCCTCTACGCGCTCGAGACACCCGAGGCGACCGTCGTCGCCGCCGGCTTTTCGGTAATCGTAGCGATCCAGCTCTATCGGAGCTTCCGGACGCGTCGGCCAACTCGAGTCAAACCACAGTTCACCCGGCAGAACCTCAGACAACGCCAGCGCCGCGAGGAGTGATACGGTCTATTGTAACGATTTACCGCTGGGACCGCAGACGGGTCGCGGTCCCACCGGCAATGGCTTACGATAGTCCGTATGAGAGGGTACGACTTACAGCAATCCGTACGAGTCGATCGGGCCCGGTCAGAAACGTATCGGAACAACGGCGACGAGTCACACATCGATCGCACGATGACCGTGCGATCAGGCGTGCAGTGAGTTGGAATGGACTAGAGCGGCGTCTCGGTACAATCCCCCCAGAACACCGCTCGTCCCTCGTCGTCGTCCCGTTCGATCGTCCGCCAGAGGTCGAACGCGCGGTAGTTCTCGTCCACGAGCAGTCGCTCCGCCAGTTCCGGCGGGATCGAAACGCGGCGACACTCCCCGTCGACGATCAGTCCGGAGGGACCGAACGTGAACTCCACGTCGTACCGACGAACGCGGTCTTCTCGCGCCTCGAAAACGGGATGGATCGCCTCGAGCACGTCGGCCACGTACCCGAAAGCGAACTCCGTTCTCGGCACATCGACCATTCCGAGGTCGACACGAACGGTGGGGACGTACACCGTCCGTGACACGTCGTCTTCGTCCCCGGTCGTCTCGACGACTGCGAGACGGCGAACGGTCGGTGAGCGGTCGAGGTGTGAGGCCGTCCCCGCCGGAATCGCCTCCGCAAGGCGGCTGTCGAGGTCACGCTCGAGGCCGCGCCGCTCTCGCGTTCGCCACCGGTGGCGACCGAACAGCACGAGCCCAGCGACCAGAACTGCGGCGAGGACGAAGAGGTGATACCTCGTCATCGACTGCTCGTTGAGCCCCCACTCGGGAGTCGATTTCGGTGTCTCGACCGAGCCGAAACGACGCGTCGGTATTCCGAGCCCGCGACGACGAGACCGTGGCGAAAACGCGAGTGGACGACCTACTCCATCGTATCGTTGTCCGAGTGGGCGCGAACCCAGAGCTCACCGATCCTCGAGAGTCGCGTCCGGTAGGATTTTCCGCGCTCTTCGCGTTCGATGTAGCCCTTGCCACCGGGGCCCAGCCGATCGACGTTGTAGATGACTTTCGACCGGAAGCTATCGGTGTACTCCTCGTTGAGTTCGCGAGCGAGCGACTCCGCGAGTTCGGAGACGGAAGCGAACTCGCCGTCCTCTCCGAGTTTGTAGAGAATGAGTTCCTCGAAGGGCTTGACGTTGGAAAAGGAGGCGACGGGCAACTCGACGATGTGGCTGTCTCCGATTTTCTTCGCTCCGATCGTCGTCCCGCGCTCGTCGAACTCCGAGAGGAGATCCCGAGCACTCTCGAGTCGACTTTCGATCCGGTCGTGTGCGGTCGCGCCGATCCTGTCGTCATCGTCGAGGTTCTCGAGGAGTGTGATCTGCTCGCGGAGCTCCTCTGCGAGTTCGGTCTCCAGGTATTTCTCGGGAGCCGTGTAGTAGGTGTGAATCTGTTCGCGTTCGTCCTCGCGTTCGACCATCAGCGAGTGAGCGGCGTTCGCGAACGCGAAACTCACCGTTCGCGGCATCGCCGCGACGTTGACCCAGACCTCGTTGCCGCGGTCGAGTTCGACCGTAATGAGGTCGAACGCTTGCTCGAACGCCCCGTCGTAATCGTAGACGTCCTCGAGGACGAACCGGTCCGTCTCGGCACCCAGCAGGTTCCGAAAGTCCGTCTCGAGTTTCTTCGAGAGGTGCCGAGAGTACTCGACGTTGGCCTCGCTCCCGACGGCCCCCTCGAGCAGAATAACGCTGTCGACGTCGATCTGATCGCGGACCAATGGTGCGATCAGCCGGTCGTAGTCGAAGCCGACCGGGACGATGTGGGTTTGCATACGTCCCCATTGCGAGGAAGACGCCGTAACAGTGTTGATCCGGGAGGGGTATTTGTACATATTGTCAGGTGAAACACTGTTCAATTGCACGGCGTCAATGTTGGCCCGTACTCCCGTCTTGGGTTTCTCACTGGGATCGTGAACTACCCACCCTACTCGGCCGCCACAGGGCGGCCTCCTTGAGGGTGGCTTCCCGTCTCTCGAACGGGACTTCCTGACTCGACGACGCGACTTGCACTCACTACACGCGACTCAAAAGAGCCACCGTTGGAAAGGACAGCGGTCGCATCTCCGCAGACGTATCTTCGGCCAGTCCATTGCCTAGATTCTTCGCGTCGAAACACCCAAACGACTCCGTCTCAGCATCAGCCTCACCAGAACTCACCAACTCCACCCATCCTGTAGAATATTCCAATACGATTTATTTTCCTGGGTTTTCACCCCCTTATGTTATCTATATACCTAATATACTGGACGTATAAATACTCTCATCTCATTTATTTGGATTTTTTAAATACCAATATTTATCACCGATTGTCTGAACCACTCTACCAGGAAGAATCGGACAAACAAATAGCGTTCATCCGAAGTGGTGGATGAATGGCCTTCTAATATCAAAATATCATGGCACACAAGAAAGAAGAATGGAAATCCGAGATGTACGGTGACGAAATTAGAGCGAAGATCGAGGAGTTCGCCGAGCGCGGCTGGGACGATATCCCCGAAGCGGAGCGTGAGAAGTGGTTCTCGCGATTCAAGTTCTGGGGGGTGTTCCACCACCGCAGCGGTCAAGAGTCGTATTTTATGATGCGGCTCACCAATTGCGGCGGGGTGCTCGAACCAGGACAATTTCGCGCAATCAGTGAAGTCTCCCGCGAGTACGCATCCGGTCCCGTGGAAAACCCCGAATTCGGCGCCACCTGGATCGACTTCACGACCCGCCAGTCGATCCAGCTCCACTGGTTGAAGCTGGAGGACATTCCCGCGATCTGGGAGAAACTCGAGTCCGTTGGTGTCTCGTCCCGATCGGCAGGCGGTGATACGATGCGCAATATATCCGGCTGTCCCGTTGCCGGGAAGGCTGAAGAGTTCGTCGAGTCACGGCCGGTTCTCAATGAGATCCAGGAGACGATCCGCGAGGACGACGGCCTGAGTAACATGCCCCGAAAGTTCAACATCTCTGTCTCCGGCTGCCGCCAGGGTTGTGCCCAGGACGCGATCAACGATATCGGACTCGAACCAGCCCACAAGATGATCGACGGCGAGCACGTGGACGGATTTAACGTGCGGGTTGGCGGCGGACTCGGCGGACGTGAACCGCGCGAGGCCCGACCGCTGGACATGTTCGTCCGGCCGGAGTACGCGGTCGAGACGGTCCGGGCGTTCGTGGAGCTCTATCACGAGGAGGGAAACAGGCAAAACCGAGCGAAGAACCGGGCCCGCTTCTTCGTCGACGACTGGGGAACCGACACCATTCGAGAGGAACTCGACGAGCGACTCGCCTTCGCCTTCGAGCCGGCCGGAACCGACTTTCGCGGCGAGTATACGTACAACGCCGGCAGACCCGCGGAATTCGGTTCACACGACCACGTCGGCGTCTACGACCAGGCCGACGGGAGAAACTACGTCGGTCTCTCGGTGGCGGTCGGTCGGCTGCCGGCCGAAGAGGCGATCGACCTTGCCGACCTGGCAGACGAGTACGGTTCGGGCGAAGTACGACTCACTCGCCGGCAGAACCCCCTGATTATGGACGTACCGGACGACGAACTGGACGCCCTGCTTGCCGAGCCAATGCTGGAGAAACACCAGCCGGAGCCGAACCCGTTTGTCAAGGGGACGATGGCGTGTACGGGTACGGAGTTCTGCTCGCTCGCGCTTACCGAGACGAAGGCCCGGACGGCCCGGCTGCTCCGGTGGCTCGGGGACAACGTCGAGGTGCCCGAGGACGTCGATCGAATTAAGCTCCACTACTCCGGCTGTACGGCCGACTGCGGGCAGGCTATGACGGCTGACATCGGACTACAGGGCATGCGCGCCCGAAAGAATGGGGAGATGGTTGAGGCCGTGGACGTCGGCATCGGCGGTGGTATCGGCGAGAACCCGAGCTTCATCGAGTGGATCCGTCAGCGAGTGCCGGCGGACGAACTCCCCGGCCTGATCGCAAACCTCCTCGAGGCGTACGCCGCGCTCCGGACGGAGGGACAGACGTTCCGCGAGTGGGTCGAGGCGACCGGCCACGAAACGATCGTCGAACTCGCTGAACCCGAGGAGGTCGTTGGCTACGAGGACCCCTGTTTGACCGACGGCAAGCAGTCTTGGTACCCGTTCGCGGAGGGGGAGAGTCCGGCCCCGACGGCGGCCGACGGGACGCCGCTGACCTCCGATTGAGTATGACCGGTCGAATATTGGACGTCACGGCGCACACCACGTTCGATTACCTTGAGGTGCAGGCGATCGGAAACGGCTGGATTGACGAGACGGTCGGCGTTCTCGACGTAGAATCACCACGAGGTAAACGGACGGTTACATTCGGGTTGGAATCCGATCCTGCGGATCTCCATCACATCGAACATCACGCGGAGTCCGTCACACTGACACCCGACCAAGCACGGTCGCTCGCCGAAGAGCTGCGAGAAGCCGCTTCGGCCGCCGAACGAGGTGACGCGATGTCGAGTAGACGGCGATAGGATGAACCGAGAAACCGTCTCCTGAGACGACGCGAATCCACACAGATAGAGGCAACTATGGACAACGGAGTACTGGAGGACTGGAATCCCGAAGACGAATCGTTCTGGAACGAACAAGGTAAGCGTATCGCGTGGCGAAACCTCACGGTTTCAGTGTTCACGCTGTTCCTCTCGTTCGCGATCTGGGTACTGTGGAGCCTGATCGTCGTATATCTCCCAGAGGCTGGTTTCACCTACTCGGAAAGTCAATTGTTCCTGCTTATCGCGATCCCGTCGCTCGTGGGTGCGACGGGACGGCTCGCGTATTCGTTCGTCGTCCCGATCTTCGGGGGCCGTCGCTGGAACGCGTTCGCTACCGCGACCCTGTTGATCCCGGCGATCGGGATCGGCTTCGCCGTCCAGAACCCGAATACGCCGTTCTGGATCATGGCGGTACTGGCGGCGACTGCCGGTTTCGGCGGGGCGAACTTCAGTTCCAGCATGGACCACATCGCGTATTTCTTCCCCAAACGGGATGAGGGGACCGCACTCGGGATCAACGCCGGGATCGGCAACGTCGGCGTAAGTGCCGCCCAGTTCCTCGTACCCGTCGTCATCTTCCTGGGAGCGTTCGACGGGTTCGGCGGTGCCACCCAGACGTACGTCACCGGTAATCCCGGTGAACAGTCGATGTGGCTGCAGAACGCTGGCTTCGTCTGGGTTCCATTTATCTTGGTTGGTACCGTTGCCTCGTACCTGTGGATGAACGACATCGCCAACGTCGAGGCGAACTTCGGGGAGCAACTGACGATCCTGACGGAGAAACACAACTGGATCATGTGCTGGCTGTACACCGGGACGTTCGGCTCCTTCCTCGGATACGCGACCGCGTTCCCGCTGTTGACGAGCATCCAGTTCCCAGGGCGGAACGTCGCACTGTTCGCGTTCGCGGGCCCGCTGGTCGGCGCACTCGTCCGGCCGCCGGGCGGCTGGCTCGCCGATCGTCTCGGCGGCGCGCGGGTGACGCTCTGGGTGTTCGTGACGATGGCGATCGGAACCGGTCTCGTTATCTACTTCATGATCGAGGGGATCTTCTGGGGCTTCTTCGCGGCGTTCATACTGCTGTTTCTCGCTAGCGGAATCGGTAACGGATCGACGTTCAAGATGGTCCCGGTAATCTTTCGGAAACAGCACCTTCGTGAGGTAAACGAGGACGATTCCGAAGCCCAGAAGAAGGCACACTCACGTGCCGAACTGGAAGCGGGAAGTGTCCTCGGGTTCAGCGGTGGGATCGGCGCGTACGGCGGGTTCTTCATCCCACAGGGATTCAGCACGTCAGTGGAGTTAACCCAGGCGACGACCGCAGCGATGGGGGCATTCCTGGCGTTCTACCTTTCGTGTATCCTGATCACCTGGTACTACTACGAGCGCGCTGGAGCAGAAGTACCCTGTTGAGTCGCGACTCCCACTATCGTGGGTCACACCACTCAAGACGAAACGGGAGGGGTACACGGTCTTGCTCCATGTCTTTCAGATGGTTTGTCGATGCTATTTTTAATCTCACAGAGGACGTAGATCTCTTCGAGCCGGAAACAGCGAAGAACAATACGAGCCCAGCGATCGAACCCACCAGTTGAGAACGAAGTTGAGACGCTGACCCTCGTGGATTTTACCAGAGATGAGGCGAGAAGGGCCCCTTCCTCAAGGAGTGAACGAGTAGAGCGGAGTGAGCGAGTAGGGAGGGGATGAATCGTCGTACGAATGTCAAACAATTAAATAATAATACCTCGTAACTACGAGACAGCGATGGAGTACAGTCACCGCTACGCTGCCGACCCAATCCAGCCAATAGCGGAGCGACTGGAACACCACATCGACATTCATCGCCAAGCCTACAACTACACCCGATACGAATACGAACACGGAGACGCTGACACCATCGCCTCCGCGTACAAACACCACTACAGGCTCCCAGACTGGAAAGACGAGTTTCCCCTCTTCTCAGAGGTCAACTCGAAGGCGCTACAACGAACTGTTACACGGTTCTATCAGAACCTCTCGACCCTCTCAGAGCAGAAGAAAAATGGGAACAACGTTGGGTGGCTCACGTGGAAATCGCCGACGGAGTTCCAGAGTATGACGTCTCGCAGTCTGGCTTCGAACTCAAAAACACGAGTGGTCACACTGCAACGCTCTGGCTCTCCAAAATCGGCGACATCCAGATTCGTTATCACCGCGAAATCCCCGACGAAGCCACTATCAAGGAAGTCACGGTGAAGAAAGAAACGACGGATGAATGGTTCGTCTCGTTCGGTCTCGAAACCGACGACGAAGACTTACCCGAGAAACCCGACGTAGACTCGCTCGATACGAGCAATAGTATCGGAATTGACCTCGGAATCCTCAATTACATCCACACAACAGATGGTCTCAGCGTAGACTGGCTCGATCTCGATGAAGAGTACGAGCGATTGCGCCGAGAGCAACGCAAACTCTCTCAGAAAGAAGACGGGTCGAACAACCGGGAAAAGCAGCGCGTCGAGGTTGCAACGATCAAGCGTCGGATTCGGCGGAAAGTACTGGACTACCAGCAGAAGTTGACGACGTGGCTCGTCCGTGAGTACGATGGCGTATTCGTCGAGGACTTAGACGTGAAGCCACTGCTTGAGGACTCGCACACCGCTCGCAACAAGCAGGATGCCGCGTGGCGGCAGTTCATCACGTTGCTCGACTACAAGGCAGAGTTGTATGGTGTCCACGTCGTGCAAGTCGAGCCCCACGGGACGACGAAAGAATGCGCGTCGTGTGGGGCTGAAACTGAGAAGCCGATTTGGGTGCGGGAGCATTCGTGTCCATCGTGCGGGTTTGAGTGTGACCGTGACGCGAACGCAGCGTTGAATGTCTTGCACCGCGGTTTCGAAGAGCTAGGGCTGGGATGGCCCGAATCCACGCCTGTGGAGACTGCGCTCCCTACGGACACTGCAGTAGTGTCTGCAAAGCGCGTCGTTGAATCAGGAAGCCCCATCCTCACTGAAGCCGCTATCGCGGCTGAGTAGGGTGGGGTAGTTCACCGTTTGTTCTCGGCAATAGACGTTCTAACCAGTCGCTTCAGAAGTGCTAAATTCAGCTTATCTGTATCTTCTTGCTCGCACCACACTATAAGTATCGTCAACTTATGACGATAGGTGTTGATCGTTCAATCTGCTCGTTCGTTACGTCGGTCTTACAGGTATGTCGAAAGGGACGCTTATATATTCCCACAACCTCCCGACCGAACACTCGTCCTGAAAGGGAGATGCTACTCGGAGTTCCAGCGATACGATCCGCTCGGTCAGTGAGTCCGTACTCGATCTACCGTATTTCTGCTAAATACACCAGTAGTCACGAGTCGGCAGATTCGTGTCTGATTTTTGGCAATCCAATTCTGACGGTATTTCCCCTCGGCGTGTTCTCCTCAAAAGCCAGTTCGCCGCCGAGAGAATCGACGCACCACTTGATGACCCAGAGGCCAACGCCAGAACCGTGGTACGTACTATCAACGATCGACTCATCCCGGAGGACGTCGATTTCAACGTCCGGAATTGAAGGTCCGTTGTCGGCGATAGAAATGATACCCAGACCGTTCCTGGGGTCGGTCTCTGTCGTTATCTCCACCTTCGGTGGATCCCTGTCGTTGTGCTCGACTGCGTTTTCGATTGCGTTTTCGATCGCATGCTCGAGGCTTCGATCCGCGCTTACCCAGACTCCCGAGTTCAGGTTGACCGTTATATCAGCAGACGGGTACTCAGATTTGGCCTGTACGGCGTGCATCTGTGCGAGATTTCGAAGGTTAGTCGGCTCTCGATGAGTCGCATCCGGTTGGACGACGTTTTCGATCTGGTCGAGAGAATCGCTCAATGAGCCGACCTCTGTAGCGATATCCAGAATCGTATCGATCTCCTTTTCGACCTGTTCGTTTTCGATCGCTCCTTTAACCCGGTCAGCATATCCCAGAAGAACGTTCATATCGTTTCTGAGATTGTGGCGGATAACCCGATTCAACAGTCTGAGCAGATGTTCACGTGCCCTGTACTCGGTAACGTCGTTGATCTCAGCGAGGACGTATGGCACGTCTTCGATCTCCGTACGTGTCAGTTGAACGGTGACCCACCGATATTCTCCGTTTGCGCGTTCGATTTTCCAATCGAATGTCTGGGGCGAACCGTTTGCGGCTGCTCGAATCCGATGAACCGCCTTCTCCTGAGTGAACGTCGTGGATGGGGCCGTATAGTCTTCGACGGTCATTTCTCGAAGCTCGGCCGTGGAATATCCGTATAATTGTTCCAGCCGACTGTTCACGTTGAGAACGGCACCCGATTCCGGATCGTGTATCGTGATACCGGTGTCCAGTTCTTTCAAAACGGACGGTAGTTCTACACACTCCGTTTCTGTCATATACGGAAATTGTGATCAATCGGATATAGTATCCACTCCAAACATGTTTGGTACGCGAGTAATTGTTGGACGACGTATATTTTCAGAGGGCGAGGTGACGCGTGCTCCCGCCCAAACGGAGGCTGAAATCCAACAGATTGATACTGACCGACCAGTTAGTCAGCACGCCCGGAGCGATTCAAACGCCAATCCCAACCATCTACCCACCCACTCCGGGCTACCACTGGTAGACGACACGGGTCGTTCGACCCGTGGGCCCCTCTCAACCTCGAGAACCGTGCCGTTAGCATGTGAATTAGTAGCAATATTTATTATCGCGCGTGAGAATGTGCGAACTGCTCGGGGATTGGGGGTACACCACAGATCACGTCATCCGATCGTTGCCAATTCATCCGTTCGTGACCGAATTACCCCCCGAGCACCGTTCGAACGAACTACTATCAGTCAGTTTTGGTGTGACCGAACGGTCTGGCCTGTACCGGTGTGCGTTCCGGCAGTTCGAGGAAGACCAACCCTTGAGTGCGACCGACGGGTAGAAAAACACTTGAGGACGAGTCCCGACCGATATCCCGTGAGCGCTGACGTCTCGCGGCGCGTCGAAGTCTATCCCGGTCGAACGGTCACCGTCGAGTTCGACCCGACCCTCACGTTCGAGTGCGTCGACGACTGTACCTGGTGTTGTCACCACGGGGTCTTGCTCTACGATCGGGATCTGATCGGACTCGCACAGCGAGCCAATCTCGCGGAGACGACCACGGAGTTCCGCGGCGAGAAGTTCGTCACTCGCGAGAACAAAGACCGAGAGGATCACGTCTCCGGGGACGGCCGTGCCTGTGCCTTCCTTCGCGATGACGGCCTCTGTACGCTCCACCTCGAGGAGGACTGGAAACCAACCCGGTGTTCGGTCTTTCCCCTCGGGGTCTGGCTCGAGGACGACGGTCTTCACGTCGATATCCGGGAGTCCGCACACGACCACTGCGACGGGTTGAACGTCAGCCAGCGGCGCGTGATCGACAATCTCGAGGCGTTTTTGCCCGAGTTACTCTGGGAGCTCGACGACCCCGACTCGAACCGGGAACTCTAGTGGAGAACTACTCGCCAGACGATCTGTATCACGCGACGGCTACAACGCGGCCAGCACACCCGGATCGATAGCATACGTTAGAGAGGACGCTCGAGACCACGACAAACGCTACCGTTCCTCTCCGATGATTTAAACGTATGGTCTGCGTAGTGAGAGTGTGACAGAAGAATCCGGGCGGCGGAACCTCCGCATGCCCAACAGCGATGAAGTATTCGCCGTCGTAACCGAACACCTCGGTGGCAACCACGTCCGCCTCCGCTGTCAGGACGGCGAGGAGCGGCTCGGCCGAATCCCCGGCCGAATGAAATACCGAACCTGGATCGAGCAAGACGACATCGTCGTCGCTGAACCCTGGGATTGGCAGGACGAAAAGGCCACGATCGAGTGGCGCTACACCGGTCAGGACGCGGATCAGCTCCGACGCGAAGGCCACATCGACTGATACCCGAATTCTCTCGAACGCATCGCCCGTGAGCGGATGCACTCGGTTTTCCCGTAAAGGTGGTGTCGATCTACTGGTTAGCACTCCGGATAGCGGCGGGACTCGAGTCCGCTCGTCTCGCTCGGTTCCGGAAACATCGACTCGATCGACGGGTCAGGCACCGGTAGTCGGTTCGGACGGAGGCCACCGAGAGACGGACGACCGAACGAGGCAGGTGTTGTCGCCGCTCGATCACACCTCCTGCAGTGCGTTCCGAGGAACTAACCGAGACGCACCACCATCCACCCCGGCGTTTATGTCGACGGAGCCGAACGATATCCAGAGATGAACGACGATGATCTCCGTCGTGAAGTCGAGCGGCTTCGTCAGGAGGTCGACGCCCTCCACCGTCGACTCGAGGCGCTCGAAGACTCGAGCGCTGGCGATGAGCCAACGAGAGAAAGCGAGGCACTGAGACAGTCGGAGACGCGATCCGCGACACCCGCGGAAAAATCGGATTCGGTGGCCGAAACGCCGTCGGAGACGCCCGAGAGACCGACCGAATCCACCGAGCCATCGGACGACAGCGACTGGGAGTCGGCCGTCGGGATTCGATGGCTTGGGCTCGTGGGCGCGCTCGCGGTCGTCGTCGGCGTCGTGTTCTTCGTCCGGCTCGCGATCGAAATCGGACTGCTCGGACCCGGTGGACGAATCGCCGTCGGGACGCTCGCCGGGCTCTCGCTGTTCGGCGGGGGCCGGTACGCCGCCAGCCGGCGAGGGTACGTTCGCTGGGGACGCATCGCCGCCGGAACCGGGCTCGCAGTCGCCTACTTTAGCATCTACGCGGCGTACGGCTTCGAAGGGTATCGAGACGCCATCGGGACACCGCTGTGGGCCGTCCTCGTCGCACTGACGCTGCTCGTCGCCGTCACGGCTGCCCTCTCGATCCGGGACCGTACGCCGCTCGTCGCCGGCGAGGCGTTCCTCCTCGGCTATGTCACCGCCACGATAAGCATGGACGCCGCGACGGTCGTCGTGACCCCGATCTACGCCCTCGTGCTCGCTGCGGGTCTCGTCGCCATCGCGACGATCCGCCCGTGGAGCCGGCTGGTCGTCTCGAGCGCGTTCGCCTCCTACGGCGTCGTTTTGCTGTGGCTCGCCAACCTCGAGCCACCCGCCGCGGCGGTCGGTGCGGTCGGTGCCACCGCGTTCGTGCTCTACCAGATCGGCGGACTCGTCCTCCGATCGAGCGGTGGCGGGCCCACCGCTTCGGGGCACGACGACACCGCCGAAAGCGCCGAGCGGAGGGGGGCCGACGTCACGTTCGATCGAACGTATCGCGCCCGGCTAGTCGTTCTGACGGTCGCGAACGCGGCTTTCGCGGCGTTTCTGCTCGAGATCGCCGTTCGTGACGCCGTTCTCTCGTTCGCGGCCGATGGGACGGGGACGATCGCTGTCGCCGTAGCGCTCGCCGGAACGTACGCATTGACGAACCGAGGGGGGATTCCGGTCGACGCGGCGGCGGCCGCCGGTTCGGTGGTCTTTCTCGCAGCCGGACTCGGGCTCGCCGTCGGGACGTTCGCGACGACCGTCGGCGCGCTGGCGGTGATCGTCGCCGCGGTCGTCCTCTCGGAGGCCGTCGATACCCCGGCGTTTCGGATCGGTGGCCACGTCGTCGCCGGTGGGCTCCTCGTGAAACTGCTCGCCGTCGACGCGAGCGAGCTTGCGTCGTTCGACGCGTCCGAACCGCTGGCGACGCTGACCGGGCGTCCCGTCGCGTTCGCGCTCGCGGTCGGAACGTTCTACGCGCTCGCGTGGTGGTTCTCGAGAACGGACTCGCTGCTCGAGGCCGAGCGCGCCTCCGACGATCGGGCGGTGGTTCCCGCGGCTTACGCCGCCGTCGCGACCGGTCTTGGCGTCCTCGTTCTCGGACTCGAGCTCTCGGGAGTCGGCACCTCGATCGCCTGGGTGCTGTTCGGACTCGTCCTGCTGGGGATCGGGTTCGCCACGGACGGTCGGGGTATCCGGCTGCTCGGAATCTGCGTGTTCGGGCTCGCGACCGTCAAAGTGTTCCTGTTCGATACGCGCGGCCTCGACACCGTCGCCAGGACGCTGTCGTTTCTCGTTCTCGGAGCCGTCCTGCTCGCCACCTCTTATGCCTATGCGAGGTTTCAGAGCGATCTCGAGATCGATCTTCCGTCGTCCGAACGCGGCGACGAGTAGCGTCGTCATCGAGTGATCGGTCCGTGACGCGTTCACCCTGACTACCGAAATCGGGCTCCGGACGGGAACTTTTTCTCGCTGCGGTTTGATACGCCGGTCGAGAAGACATGGACCTCGAGTCGATCCCTGGCGTCGGAGAAAAGACCGCCCGGGCGCTGGCCGATCTCGACGAGCCCGAACGAGCGCTGCGGACGGGCGATGTGGCGGCAATCGCGAGCGCGCCGGGACTCAGCCAGGGGCGCGCTGCGCGAATCGCGCGCGGGGCGATCCGCCGCGAGCACGACGACCCCGGCGGCTTTCTCGCGACCGATCGCGCTCGAGAGGTCTATCGCACCGTCCTCTCGCTGCTCACCGACCGAACGGTCACCGACTACGCGGCCCAGCGACTCGAGACGATCTATCCGAGTCCGACGCGCTCTCGCATCGAGGAGGTCCGGGCGTTCACCGACGAGGCGATCGATCGCGAGCCCGATCCAGACGCTCTCGAGGCGCTCGAGGGGGTTTCTCCGCTCGAGGAACCGGGAGACGTTCGCGTCCGAGAGCGGTGTCTGGCGACGGCCGACGCCGAGCGGTACTCGGCCGCGCGCGAGGCGATCCCGGAGCTGTCGGTCGAAATCGTCGAGGACGCACAGGGGCTTGCAGAACTCGCTCGCGGCTATTCGACGGTGATCGCGCTCGACGAATCGTTCGCCGGCATCACTGTCGAGGGCGACGTACAGGTCAGACCCGATGCGCTCGAGGTATCCGCGGAGATCGTTCCCGAACGACCGCTTTCGTTTTTCGCCCGGAACAGAGACCGGATCAACGCGGCGATCGAAGTCCACCGAGTCGCAGCCATAGAGACCGACGACGACTGCGATCTCGACGCGCTCGAGGAGGGACTCAGCCGGCTCGAAGCCGACGGAACGGTCGCGGGTGACGACGAACTCGATCGCCTCGAGAGGGCGGTCGACAATCTCGATGCGGCGGTCGGAACGGCCGAGAGCGTCGCCAACGATCACCTCCGGGAGGCGATCCGAGAAGAGGACGTAACGATCGAGGGATCGGACCTGCTCTCGCTGGTCGAACGCGGTGCGGGTATCGATTCGCTCCTGTCGCGAGAGCTTTCCGACGAGTACGACGCGGCGATCGAAACGGCTCGCGAGCACCTGATCGATGCGTTGTCGCTCGATGCGGGCGAAGCCGACATCGCCCGCCGACTCTTCGTCGACGAACCGACGTTCCCGGTCGAACGCGACGAGAGCGCCCTGAGCCGGCTCCGCGAGGAACTAACCGCGGCGAAAGAGCGCCGCGCCGGCCGACTCAAACGCGAAGTAGCGGCTGATCTCGCTGATCGACGTGCGACCGCCCGGCGGCTCGTTCGTGACGCCCTGGAGCTCGACGTCGAACTCGCGATCGCCCGGTTTGCCGACGACTTCGCGTGTTCGATGCCCGAGTTCGTCTGGGGCGACGCCGACGAACCCGATAGCGAAGAAATCGCCGGAGTCGCTGGCGAATCGGTCGGCTTCGAGATCGACACCGGGCGCTCACCGCTTCTCGAGGAGCCGCTCGAGGCGATCGATCCGGTCGACTACGAAGTCCGTGGCGTCGCCCTGCTATCGGGCGTCAACAGCGGTGGAAAGACCTCGACGCTCGATCTGGTCGCGAGCGTGGTCGTACTCGCTCACATGGGGCTTCCGGTCCCCGCCGATCGGGTCCGGCTTCGCCGGTTCGACGACCTGCACTATCACGCAAAAACCCAGGGGACGCTCGACGCGGGTGCGTTCGAATCCACCGTCCGGGAGTTCGCCGCCCTCGCGGACGGTGGCGAAGGATCGCTCGTCCTCGTCGACGAACTCGAGAGCATCACCGAGCCCGGTGCGTCAGCCAAGATTATCGCGGGGATTCTCGAGGCGCTGTCGGAAAACGGCGCGACTGCGGTGTTCGTCTCGCACCTGGCAGACGAGATCCGCGAGATGGCCGACTACGACGTCACCGTCGACGGTATCGAGGCCGTCGGTCTGGTCGACGGGGAACTCGAGGTGAACCGTTCGCCGGTCAAAGACCACCTCGCGCGATCGACGCCGGAGCTCATCGTCGAGAAGCTGGCGACCGACGCCGTCGCGGCGAACGGCGGCGAGGCCCCCGGCGAGTCCGCACCGCAGTTTTACGACCGGTTGCTCGAGAAGTTCGAGTGAGGAGCGAACGAATCGGTTCGAACTCGAATGAACGAAACCCGTTCCATCCTGTACGAACGTCTATCTAGGTGCTCGAGAAGAAACGCAGTACGGCGAGTTCGACGGCGAACTCGAGGAGATGCATCGGCTCGGACAGCCCCGCGTCCGCGCGGTCATCGAGGAGGGATCACGCGGGTCGACCTCGAGTGCGAAACGGAGGGAATCGAACTCGCGAGACGGCGGGGGCGGCGAACAACTAAGTAGCTCCGAGAGCGTGGTGAAAGTGATGGGAGACGATCCCGACGGGGGGATGTTGTCGTGGGATGAGTCCGTGTTCCGGAACGAGCACGTTTTCGAAATCGACTACGTTCCCGAGACGTTCAAACATCGCGAGAGTCAGACGGAGAGTCTGACGTACGCCTTGCGTCCGGCCGTCCGCGGGTCGCGTCCGCTCAACGTGATGGTTCGCGGGCCGCCGGGAACCGGCAAGACCACGTCCATCCAAAAACTCTTCGACGAGGTCGGCACCCAGACCAGCGAGGTCCGGACGATCCGCGTCAACTGTCAGGTCAACGCGACCCGGTACTCGGTCTTCTCGCGATTGTTCGAGGGAACGTTCGACTACGAGCCGCCCTCGTCGGGAATCTCGTTCAAGAAGCTATTCGGCCAGATCGCAGAGAAACTCGTCGAAGATGACCGGGTGCTCGTCGTCGCTCTCGACGACGTCAACTACCTCTTCTACGAGAACGAGGCCTCCGATACGCTCTACTCGCTGTTGCGCGCTCACGAGGAACATCCCGGCGCGAAAATCGGTGTCATCGTCGTCTCCTCCGATCCCGCCCTCAACGTCATCGACGAACTCGATTCGCGGGTGCAGAGCGTCTTTCGTCCCGAGGACGTCTACTTCCCGGTCTACGATCAGCCCGAAATCGTCGACATCCTCGACGAGCGAGTGCGACGCGGCTTTCACGACGGCGTGATTTCCCGGGCAACCCTCGAGTACGTCGCTGAACTCACCGCCGAAAGCGGCGACCTCCGTGTCGGAATAGATCTGTTACGACGGGCCGGGCTGAATGCGGAAATGCGCGCCAGCCGGACCGTCGAACGCGAGGACGTCGAAGGTGCCTACGAGAAGTCGAAGTACCTCTCGCTTTCGCGGTCGCTTTCGGGACTTGCCGACACCGAGCGGGCGCTGCTCGAGGTGATCGCACACCACGACGGCGACCAGGCCGGCGACGTCTACGAGGCGTTCCGGGACCGAACCGATCTCGGCTACACGCGCTACTCCGAAATCGTCAACAAGCTCGATCAGCTCGGCCTGATCGACGCTGAGTACGCTGACGTCGACGGACGCGGACGATCGCGGTCGCTGTCGCTATCGTACGACCGAGACGCGATCCTCGATCGTCTCGAGTGAGACGGTCTGATGTACCGCTGGGCCGCTACACCCGGATCCGTCCGTGGGTTCAGGTGTCCGTGGATTGTAGTGTGGCGGAACTGGATTAGCCCTGCTCGAGTTCCTCCCGAAAGGCCTCGGCCGCCTCGAGCCCGTCGTCGATTCGCTCGCGCGTCTCGCCGGAAGCCCGTTCGCTGGCCTGACGAAGCGTGTTGAGGTGGCCGTCGAAGACGGCGTGGTCGGGAAGGCGATCCTCGATCTCGTACTCTTCGAAGGCGGAGAGCACCACCTGGACGTCCTCACGAACGTCGTCCGATGCGGTTTCGGCCGCGCGCTCGAGTTCGGTGTGGGCCCGATCGAGTCCTGTTCCCATGTCCGGTTCGACCACGACCTGATAGATAACGGTTGGCCGGCGAGCAGCGCTATCAAGAACGAGACGACCGCGTCGACGGAGCCCCTCCGAGAGGTTCGAACGCCCGCGTCGAAGCCGTCCACAGGTTCAAATGAGAAGGGGCAACCAGAGTCGGCATGATCGCGATCGCCGGTTCGAAAGGTGGCTGTGGAAAGACGACGGTGACGGTGGGTCTGGCCAGGGCGTTCGCGCGGGCCGGCGATCCGACCGTCGCCGTCGACGCCGATCGACAGCTTCCCAACCTCCACGCCGTCGCGAACGTCGACCGAACGCCGACGCTCGCAACCGTCGAGGCCGACGCCGTCGGAGCGGCCGTTCAACCGCTGTCGGGAACGACCGGTGCCGGCGTGATCGCGGCACCGGACACCACCGATAGGATCGACCTCGAAACGGCACTCGATCGCCTCGGAAACGAAGACGTTCGAATACTGCTCGATTGCCCCTCCGGATGCGGCCCCGACGTGACCGATCCGCTCGCGGTTGCCGACGCGGTCGTGGTCGTCACAACCGATACCGACCGTGCCAGACGCGGTGCGCGGACCACGATCGAACTGGCCCGCCGTCTCGAGGTCCCCGTCGCCGGTGCCGTCGTCACGAAACACGGCGGCGAAACTGAAACGATCGGATCCGAACTCGGTATCCCGGTGCTCGGAACGATACCCGAACACGACGCGCCGCTTTCGGCCGACGCCACGGAGCGCGCGTTCGACCACGTCGTCGACCGGCTTCGACGCGAGTCGTTCCCAGATCGGGCGAGAGCCGCGACGGACAGCAACCGCCTGTCGACCGGAATCTGCGCGCTTGATGGGGCGCTTGGTGGTGGGTTCCGTCCCGGGTCGGTCGTCGCGCTCACCGCCGATCCGGCGAGCCAGTCCGAACACCTCCTCGCTGCTCTCACGGGAACCAGGGGAACGCTCTATCTCACCGCGGCGCGCTCGAGACGAAGCGTCGAACGAACGCTCGAGTCGACCCGCGAGGGGGCCGTCACTCCGACCGTTCGTCGGGTCGGCGGCGACGCTCGGTTCGAGGACGCGACCGAACTGATCGACAAGCTTCCCGAGGGTGCGAACCTCGTCATCGACTCGATGAACGCCTTCGAGCGTGGCGATCGTGAACGGTATCTCGAGTTCCTGTCCGGACTCGTCGACCGGGTCACAGAGACTGACGGACTCGCCGTCTGTCACTGTCTCGAGGGGGGATCGACACCGACGAACCGATCGGTGACGACGCATCTTGCCGACGTCGTCGTTTCCCTCCGGACGTATTCGGCGGGTGTCGGAACGGGGATCGAACACACGCTCTCGATCCCGAAGGTTCGCACCGAGCGGGCCGCCGTGGAAACGGTCGCACTCGAACTCGATACCGACCGCGATTACGAACGCGAGAGAGAGCCGTCGTCGGCCCGCCGTCGGTGACACCGTTCGAGCTGTCGGGCGATCCGCTCGAAAACCTCGAGAACACGATCGGTCGGTCGAACGTCACGGACCGGTTTCCCCGCTCGAGTGGCGTCTGCGATTGCCGCTCGCTCGGGAACGACGGTGGCTGGCGCTTCGAACGTGGCTTCGACGCGACCGTCGATCTGTGCCCCACGGCCGTTTCGCGAGCGGTTGAGGACGACGGCCGCGATCGGTGTCTCGAGATCGAGCGCGAGTCGGCGGGTACGAACCGCATCGAGCAGTGCGGGCCGGTTCGGTGTCGTCACCAAGACGGCGACGTCCGCACAGTGTAGCGCCGTGCCGACGTCGCGTGCCAGCCCGGCCGGACAGTCGACGACGACGTCACCGTAGTCGCGCTCGACCCGTCGAACTGTCCGCCCCATCTCTGCGAGGTCCGACGCGCGTGCGCCAGCGAGCGTTCGGCCACAGGGAAGGATGCAGAGCGATCCGTGGTGAACAACGGCGTCCATCGGATCAGCACGACCGGCGAGAACGTCGTGTAGATCGACCGCCCGTCCTCGTGGAAGGTCCGGGGCTGTGAGATCGGCGTCAACGACGATCGCCTCGAGCTCTCGAGCCAGGTTCATCGCCACGGTCGACTTTCCGACGCCGCCCTTTCCGCCGCTGATCGCGACGATCATCAATCGGGGAACGACGAAACGACGTCACGTGACGGGGCACTTTCCGCGAGCGATGCGAGTACGGCATCCGGTGAGGAACGCGTCCGATCGGAAGCGCGGATCGCAGAGACGAGCTCGATCGGCGGATCGGTCGTCTCGACCGATGTCGCAAATCCGAGGCCGCAACGGCGTTTCGGCGCAACGGTCGACTCCCAGCGATTCCCATTCCACTCGGGAGCGATCGAACCGCGACGACGCGGAGGCCACGTCGGTCCCTCGATTCGACTCTCGAGACGGACTCGCTGTGGTGTCGTCTGCGGGTTGGCGACGGTTGCGCTCACCAGCGTTACGCCGTTGATTCGACACGTCGTCGTCTCGAGTTCGACCATACCGTCGTTGGCTTCCCGATACGGTTTAAATTCACGCACACCCCATCGGAGTGAATGGGATGGTCGGGCCCACCACGTCGGCGGAAAGCCGCTTATCGCATCGACGTGAAGGCGCCCATTCCGAATGCGTTTTTTCGTCTCGCAACTAACAGGTTCGTAGATAGCCATACCGATGAGCACGTTAGACAGACGAGACATCGACATTCTGTTCGCGATTGCCAACAACCACACAATGAGCACGGAGACGATCCACGAGGTGACGGACATTCCGAAATCGACGGTGCACTATCGGATTCAGAGCCTGAAAGACGGCGGCGTCATCGTAAACGACCTGTGCGAACTCGCTCGAGAGAAGATCGGCCTCGAGATCACGGTCATCTCGGAAGTGTGGGCCGAGTACGGGGAAGGATACCACGAAGAGATCGGAGAGAAACTCTCCGACATCGAAGGCGTCAATCAGGTGTACTTCACGATGGGAGATACAGACTTCGTCGTCATCGCCCGACTCACCTCCCGGGATATGGTCGAAAAGCTCGTCGAGGATTACGAGTCGATCGAAGAGATCCGCCGAACGAGTTCGAAGTTCGCGATCACGACGATCAAAGAGACCGTCGGCGTTTCGACTCTCCGAGACTACGACGTCGAAACGGTACGAGCTGCACAGGGTCTCAGCGAAGATGGCGAGGACGGGGGTTGAGACGGCCTATCGTGCCGGTTTGCTGGTGTAGCCGGTACTCCGGCTACGACGCCGTAATCTCAGTAGCGTAGATATTCACAGAAACGTATAGTTATCCGGACTACTGCTGACCGTTGACCAACCTTTTCCGGCGGATAGACTTATCTTTCGACAGAGCAAAGATAATACTACTGTGTTCGACAGGGTACTGATCGCGAACCGCGGAGAGGTTGCCGTCCGGATCGTTCACGCCTGTACGGAACTGGATATCGATGCGGTCGCGGTCTACAGCGACGCAGACGAGGAGGCCAAACACGTTAGAGTCGCTGATGAGGCGTACTACCTCGGCGGATCGCAGGCGAAAAAGAGCTACCTCAATCAGGACGCGCTCCTCGATGTCGCGCGTTTAGCCGACGTGGACGCGGTTCATCCCGGATACGGCTTCCTGGCCGAGAATCAGTCGTTTGCAGCCAACGTCGAAGAAAGCGAGTTCGCGTGGATCGGGCCACCGAGTAGCGTGATGGCGGATTTCGGTGAAAAGACGAGCGCACGGACCATCATGAAACAGGCGGATGTCCCGATCGTCCCTGGAACGACCGAGCCGATAGAGGCTCCTGGCGCAGTCGAGGCCTTTGGCGAGGAATACGGCTACCCCGTCGCGATCAAAGCCGACGGCGGCGGCGGGGGCCGAGGGCTCAAGATCGTTCACAAACCGTCCCAGACCGAATCCAAGCTCCAGGACGCGGTCCGTGAAGGAGAGGCGTACTTCGACAATCCCATGGTCTACCTCGAGCGCTTCCTCGAGAATCCCCGACACATCGAGGTCCAGGTGATCGGGGACGGTCACGGAACCGTCAGACATCTGGGCGAACGCGACTGTACCATCCAGCGCCGTCAGCAGAAGCTCGTAGAGGAGTCACCATCGCCGGTCCTCGACGAGGAGGTGCGAGACGAAATCTGTGAGGCCGCCAGGCGAGGCGTTGCCGAGGCGAGCTACGAAAACGTCGGCACCGTCGAATTTCTCTACGAAGACGGGGAGTACTATTTTCTGGAGGTCAACGCCCGCATCCAGGTCGAACACCCGATCACGGAGGTGCGCACGGGCATCGATCTCGTCAAGTGGCAGATCCGCGTCGCCGCTGGCGAGAAGCTATCGTTCAGTCAGGACGAGGTCGATCCGCGCGGTACGGCGATCGAGTTCCGGATCAACGCCGAGGACCCGGACAACGACTTCACGCCGCTTCCCGGCACCCTTTCCACGTTTCGACCTCCGACCGGAATCGGCGTCCGAGTCGAGACCGGCGTCGATCAGGGCGACTCGATCGCGCCGTTTTATGACTCGCTGTTCGCGAAGCTAATCGTCACCGGCGAGGACAGAGACGAAGCCATCGCCCGTGGCAAACGGGCGCTCGAGGGCTTCGATATCGAGGGCATCCCGACGACGATTCCCTTCCACCGTACGCTGCTCGAGGACCGCGGCTTCCTCGAGAACGAGCACACGACGACGTACGTCGAACGGGAGCTACTGGACGAGTAGGTTCATCCGGTGGAAGTATACCTGATCGATATGAATGTGAAACGTTTCGAATCGACGGCGTAGTCGAGGTACGCCCCGTATTCGGCACGACTCAGGTGGTATCCGCGACGAACAGCACTTTCAACGGTCAGTAACCGACTTAGAGGATGGGTGTGTCAGACCAAGCTGGTTTTACTGATAGAAAAGTACATTTCGGTCGGATGTAGCTCTGTTATTATGCCAACTGATTCGTCCGACGATCAGGAGACGACGGATTCGGGCGAGCCCGAGCCGACAGATCCGTCCGATCGGATCGTTGCTCTCGACGCTCTCCGTGGGTTTGCTCTGCTCGGGATTCTGGTGATCAACATCTGGCTATTCGGGATGCCGACTGTAGCGACGTTCAACCCGGCCCTCTACGGGGACTTTACCGGCGGGAATTACCTCGCTTGGTTCATCAGCCACGTGTTCTTCGAGCGGAAGTTCGTGACTCTGTTTACGTTCTTGTTCGGTGCCGGAATCGTCCTGTTCCTGGAATCGAAGGACAGAAAGGGCCAGTCCGGGCGGAAGTTACACCTTTCAAGGACGTTCTGGCTGCTTGTGATCGGCCTCGGACACGCATATTTGCTATGGTACGGCGACATCCTCGTCTTCTACGCTCTCTCCGGCTTCCTCGTCGTCTGGGTGTGGCGGTGGCGTCCACGTCGTCAGTTTATACTCGGCACCGCACTGTTCTCGATTCCGTCCATCCTCTACCTCTTGACGGGTTTGGGCTACCTCTCCTTCTCTGAGGACGGGCGGGCCGAGTTCGAAGAAGAGTTGCTCGCCGCGTTCGGCGCAGATTTCTCACCCGAAAGGGAAATCGGGATCTATCAAAGCGGCTGGCTGGATCAGATAGCTCACCGGGCCCCAGTCCTTCTCGAATATCACACACTCGGATTCGTCTTCGAGATGTTCTGGTCGGTGGGTGGAATGATGATCATCGGAATGGCGCTCTACAAGTGGGGCATCATCTCAAATACGCGGAGCACACGCTTTTACAAACGCGTCCTCGTCGGCGTCGGTGGAGCCGGACTTGCACTCGTCCTCGTCGGCGTGTGGCTTCGCGAGGTGTTTGCCTGGGAGACGGTCCCGGTACTCACTCTCGCGTTTCAACTCAATTACTGGGGTGCCCTGCTCCTTGCAACCAGCTATATCGCGGGGATTATGCTTCTCTGTCGGTGGATCCGCGACGGCGTGGTCGTCCACGCGTTGACCGCGGTTGGCCGGACCGCGTTTACGAATTATCTGCTTCAAACCATCATCGCGACGATGATCTTCTACGGTCACGGACTCGGGTTGTTCGGACAGTTGAGTCGCGTTGAGTTGCTGGGAGTGGTCGTGCTGATCTGGGCGATTCAAATCCCACTTTCGGTGTGGTGGCTGGAGCGGTTCCGCTTCGGACCGGTCGAATGGGTGTGGCGAACGCTTACGTACCGTGAACGTCAGCCGATGCGGCTCGAAAAGTAATCGGACGGAGCTACCGGGTGAGAGTTACTGGACCATGGGGAGCAGCTCGTGGTCACGTCTCGGAGATCTGTTCCGCCCTCCGATTCACCCGCTCGAGGTACAAGGTGGCTGTTTCTCCGGTTTGTGTGTTGTCAACCGATCCTCAAGTAATACGGGCGTAGCGGTCCAACCGAAGTGTATGATGCGAACAGTTCGGGCGGTGATACCGTCCGTTACGGCCCTTGTATGGAACGAAGCGCAGGGTCGAGTGCGAGCACCGTGGCGGATTCTTGCGCCGCTACTGCCGATGTTCGGTGTTGGCATCGTCGTGAGCACGCTTCTGTTCGGCCGAGTGTCTGTCCCGGTGCTCATCACGGCGACGCAAATGACGTTGGCGATCGCTATGGTTACTGCGGTTGCAGTGACGACTCGGTATCTCGACCGAGGACGGACCGTTTGGCAGTACGGGTTACGGGCTGACAGACGCTGGGCACATGATCTGCTTGCCGGGTTCGGCCTCGCAGCCGGTGCAGTGGCGATTCCGTACCTGATCGGGGTTGCGATCGGATGGTACGAGATCTCGACGACGTTCGCTGCCGGTCACGTGAGCTTCTGGATGGGACTGTTGTTGGTCGTCATCGCGTACCTAGGGACGGGCGTTTGGGAGGAGGTGTTCTTCCGGGCGGTGTTCATGGTGAATGCTGCGGAGGGACTTCGCCGGTGGCTGTCCCCGAAACATACGCTCGTCGTTGTGCTTGCCGTACAAACTGTAATTTTCGGTGTTATTCATCTCGAACACTGGTCGGTGCAGGCTCCGCATCCGGCGTTCGTCGTGACGTGGATCCTCGCTGGACTCGTGTATGGTGTGTTGTACCTGCTGAGTAATGACCTCGCGCTGCCGATCGCGGCCCATGCAGGTGGGAATGCCGCGGGGGCAAGCCTGATTTCTGCGACCGATCCTGCAGATAGTGGATGGGGTGTACTCGTCCTCGTCGAGCCGACCAGCGAGGCGATCCTACTCGGACACGGCGGCGTGATGATGTTCAGTGCGAACGTGCTCGTGCTGTCGTTTGGAATTGGATGGTTGCGGTACACCCGGAAAGGGCCGCTTGAATTATGGGACCATCCAGCGTTCTTCGTGACCGAGCAGATCGGCGAGTCGGAGTAACGAGTCTGGTCGTTGAACGGGTCGTACAAAGAGTGTGTCTGATCGTCCAGTTTGGGTGACTGATCTGAATCAGCCTGTGCGAACTGCACGCATCATTCGGTGCAGTCCTGTGATCAGAGCCAACGGAAGCCAGATGTCTCGACGATACATTCGTTACCTGTACTTACCGCCAGGTCAGTAGTCCACTAAAGGAGGAAAATCGGACAAGGAGCGTACACTACAGATGCAAATGGAGCAGTGAATCACCAGAAAATCTTATTAATAGCATACTATTTGGTATATATAATGTCTGAATCTGAAACTGAGAAATCGATACTAAAGTGGTTTGTTCTCCCAGCCACACTTACGTTTTTTCTCGTCAATCTCTTCCAAATTAGCCCGATTCTTTCGGTTTGGACTACATCGGTAATCGGTGGAGGAAACATCCTTTGGGTTATACTTATTCCCACGTATTCTCTGCTATTAGCGGTTCTCGTAGGGTTTTGTGGTCTTCATTTCCCCCCTCCGGACCAGTGCGAACGGCCAGTCTAATTTTGGGAGAGATGAATTCAAAAAAACGATACATAGAATCCCAATAGTGTATGCCCACTGACCGAGATCTTCCTCGAGTCAGTCCGCGACGAGTTCCGGCAGGCCGACGAGTTCGATGTCGTGGTCGTCGATCCGTTCGTGGATCGCCTCGAGGAGTTCGACGGCGTTGGGATTGTCGCCGTGGATGCAGATGCTGTCGGCGGGAACTGAGATTTCCTCGCCGTTTGCGGCCTCGACGACGCCGTCGGTGGCGATGGAGACGAACCGGTCGGCGACGAGATCGGGATCGCGATCGGACAGCTCCTGTTCGACGATGAGCGACCGGTCGGCCCGGTAGTCGAGATCGACGTAGCCCTCGAAGACGGCTCGCAGGCCGTCGACTTGCTGGGCGACCTCGTGAATATTCATATCGGTCGCGAGGTAGATGAGATCCTCGTCGACCTCGAGCATGCCCTCCATGACGGCTCGAGCGTGCTCGGCGCTGTCGGACAGCATCGAGTACATCGCACCGTGGGGTTTGACGTGCTGGACGGAGGTCCCGTGGCGGCGGGCGAACGCCGCGAGTGCGCCGAGCTGATAAACGACGTAGTCGCGGACCTCCGCTGGGCTGGCGTCCATCGTCCGTCGACCGAATCCCACCTTGTCGGGAAGGCCGGGGTGAACGCCGATACCGACGCCGTGGTCGGCGGCAAGCTCGACGGTTTCGCGCATGACGTGGGGATCACCGGCGTGATAGCCCCCGGCGATGTTCGCGGACGTCACGTAGGGCATGACGTCGGCGTCGTTCCCCATCGTCCAGTTGCCGAAGCTCTCGCCCATGTCACAGTTGATATCGATTCCAGTCATGGATGTACGTCCACCACAAGTTCGCATATAGCTTGGGTGACCCCGCTCGCCGCGCGTCAGTGGACGTCTGTACTCGTTCTCGAGACGCGTCTCGAGACGACGGAAAACTATTCGGTTTCGCCACCGGTGAGGGTCGGTTCGCTGCCGGGAAAGGCTACGCCGCGTCGATCTCGACGAGTGGCTGATCGGCCTCGATTTCGGCTTCGTCTCCGACGAGGAACTCGCTGACGGTTCCCGCCCGATCGGTTTCGATCTCGTGGAAGTTCTTCATCACTTCGACGAGACCGATCGTCTCGCCAGCGTCGACGCTGTCACCCGGTTCGACGAACGGTGCTTCTTCGGGATCGGGACGTCGGTAGAAGACGCCCGGCATCGGTGAGTTGATCGTGATGGTCTCGGACATGGTCGGTCGTATTATATTGGACCTCGTTCGATTTGTAGTTTCTCTCCTGATTCACATCCTGACTTGGGCAGAATCACTCGGATCACGGTCATCCGTCGATCACGGATCGGATCTCCTTGAGTCGCTCGCTCCGTCGCGTTCGCGCGTCGATCGCCTCCTCGACGTCGACGGACTCGAACGAAACCGTCTTGTGCGTCTGTCGCTGGGCGAGCAGTCCGCGGTCGGCACTGATGACCGTGCCGACGGTGGCGTAACCGCCGCCAGTGACCGCATCCTGCATGAGAACGATCGGCTGCTGGGGAACCTGGATCGAACCGATCGGATAGCCCAGGTCGACGACGTTCGACGGATCCGTGCCCGCCCCGAACGGCTGCTCGCGCTCTTCGAACTCGAGGTCCGGTCCCTCGAGGCGGTAGCCGACGCGGTCGGCTTCGGCGGAGACCGTCCACTCCGCGTCACAGAGCGTCGCTCTCGCCTCGTCGGTGAGACGGTAGCTGGTCAATCCGACGACGATCCGGACGGCGTTTTCGTCGGCGTACTCGGGGATGTACTCGTCGGGAAGTCGCGTGCCGACCAGGTCGACGCTCCCGTTCGGCGGCTCACCGACCGAAAGTTCGTCGCCCGCCTCGAGCCCGCGGCCCTCGTGACCGCCGATCCCGACGAGCGTGTACGTCGACCTGCTCCCCATCACCTCGGGGACGTCGATGCCGCCCGCGACGGCGAGGTACGCGCGAGCGCCGTCGGTCGCGAACTGGACGGAGAGCTCGTCGCCGGCCTCGACGGCCACGGTTTCCCAGCTTCCGATCGGATCACCGTTCAGTTCGGGTGACATGTCGGCACCGGTGATCGCGATAACGGCGTCGTCGTCGAACGTGGCCGTAATCCCCTGGTAGGTCATCTCGATGGTCGCGGCGTCGGCGTCGTTGCCGACGAGGTAGTTAGCAACCGTGTGTGCGTACTCGTCCATCGCACCCGACGGAGGCATGCCGATATGATAGTGTCCGGTTCGGCCGAGATCCTGAACCGTACTCGAGATGCCTCCCTCGTGGACGTCGATCATTCGATCACCGCCGTGAGGTCGTCGGTGTACTCGTGTGGCGACTCGAAGAACTCGTCGGGCGAGAAGCTCACTCGCTGGTAGGTGTACTCGTACTCGCCGGCCTCGACCGACTCGCGGATTTCGTCGTACGTGTCGCGGTCGATTCGCCTGTAGTTCAGGATGTCGCCCGGATTGGGAAACACCATCGAATCACGGAAATCCGGCAGGATCTGGTCGACGTCCAGTACTTCGATCGGCGTCCGACCGTATAGCTGGTAGCCGCCCGCTCCCTGAACCGGGTAGATGACCGAGAACGCACCGCCGAAGCCGACCGCGCGACTCGGCGTGTCGGTTCGGGGTTCGACGTACTTCGGCACCTCGAGTTGTTCGCTCCGTGGCACCATCTGGAAACACCAGGGGAGGCCGGGGACGAACCCGACCATCGTCACCATGTGTGGCGCGCCGACGAACGCGTCGAGAAACGCCTCGACGGAATCGTAGCCGTTGATCTGCGCCGAGTACTCGAGATCCGTCGCATCGGCGTCCTGATGGCGGTCACGAAACTCCATGAGCGTCTCGTGGGTCCATGGATCCTGAAAGAGGACGGGGACGTCGATCAGTCGCGTATCCCACTCGTACTCCGTCAGGTCGAGGTCGGATTCGATCTCCCGGAGCTGTGCGATCAGGTCGTCCGGGTGGATCACCTCGGGATCGATCCGGAGCATGTACGAGGCGTTGGCCGGACAGTTCTCGATGACGCCGTCGATCTCCCGTTCGGCCACCTGCTGGGTGATCGCCATCGCCTTGACGTTAGCAGTGAAGCTCATCGCTTCCGCGAGTTCGACGAATACGTGATCGTCAGCGCCGTATTCGTATCGAGGCTCGGGAAGATCGTCTGGAGTGATCCGTTCGTTCGCCATGCCCTACGCTACCAAATCAGAGTCAGCTATGAATAGATATTGGTTAGTTGAGAAGTAATTCACCGCCGCGAAAACGGTTGCAGGTCTCGAGCGCCCGGACTACGTCCGTCGCGCGAGCAACGTTGCGACGAGCGCACTGAGCGCAACGAGCGCCGCTGCGAGGCCGAAGCCGGGGATACCGTCGTCTCCCGAGAGATCGACGTCGAGGAAGTCAGCCGCGCGTTCGGTGTCCATCTCAGCGAACTCGCGGTCGCCTTCACCGGGTTCGTACACCTCGGTGTCGTCGTCGACGAGACCCAGTTCCGCGAGCGTGGATTCCGACAGCTCGTCGTCGGTCTCGAGGTCTTCGATGTAGACGTAGGTGACGACGTCGCCGTCCTCGTCCTCGCCGGCGATCTGCGTCACGGCGACGTTGTCTCCGAGGATGCCGTCTTCGATCAGCGACTCCGTGTTCTCGAACTTCGCACCGGCTTCGAGTTCGACCGTCTCGCTGTCGAAGTCGACGTCGACTTTCGCGATCTCGAGTTCGGAGTCCTCGAGAGTCGAGGCGAAACTACCCAGTTCGTCGGATTCGTCCTGTATCACCGTCGTCATGGACGTCAGCACTTCTTCTGCGAGGTCGTCCATCCCGATCTCGACGGTGCCGTCGACGTACACCTCTTCGCCCTCCGTGTAGGCGGTGAACTCGAAGACGACCTCTTCGTCGGCGGCATCGATGCCGCGGTCTGCGAGTTCGTCCGTGTACGCGTCGTAGTTCTCGGTGTCTCCCGTCGCCTGGGCCTCGAGTTCGATCTGGTTGTCGTCGGTGAACTCGGCGGTTGCGTCCCACTCGAACGTCGTTCGGAGGTCAGCCGCCTGCTGGGCCTCGAACATGTCGTCGAACTCCTCGAACTCGTCTTCGAACAGGTCCTCGTCGTCCATCGAGGCCTCACCGAGCTCACCGATCGCCTCGATAGCTGCCGCGTACTCGTTGATCTGGACGTTCCAGGTCGCCTCGAACTCCTCGTCGCTCGAGATCATCTCGAACTCGACGGTCTCGATCTCGAGTTCGGTCACCTGGGCCGCGATGCGCTCTGCATCGTCCACGGAGAGATCAGTCTGTGGATCGTCGACGAGCTCCTCGGTGAGTGCGTCCTGGAGACCCTCTTCGATTCCCTCGTAGGTGACCGTGTAATCGAGTTCCTTCCAGTAGGTGTTCTCGTCGTGCTCGTCGAAGTCGTGGTGGTCGATCTCGACCGTCACCTCACCGCCGAGTTCCTCCGCCATCTCGGCGTACTGCTCTTCGAGGGTCGCTTTCGCCTTCGCTTCGGTTTCCCACTCCTCGACCGGGTCGGAAAACATCGAATCGAACTCGGTTTGGCGTTCGCTGACGGCGATTTCGTAGCCGTCTGCGGTCTCGGACAGTTCGAACGAGAACGTTTCATCGGGCGAGTCGCCCATCGCTGACGTTCCCAGGTCGACGTGGACGTCACCGCTCGTCCGGAAGGTGTCCGCGGCGACCTCGACGTCGCCCGACGTACTGGCGGATTCGAACAGACTCTGTTGTTGGGTCTGGGCTCCGGCAGTCGACAGCTGCTGAGTGTCCGCGTCGTCCGAATCGCCGCTAAAGAGCGCGTAGATGTCGGCGTCGAACTCGCTCGTCTCTTCGGTCTGTTCGCCGGAGATCTCGACGTCGAGTTCGTCGAGTTCGGGCGGTTGCTCCATCGTCAAGTGACCATCGGCGGAGAAGAGATCCTCCTCGAGAGACGCGCTCATCTCCCCTTCGATGTCCTCGTCGCCGTCGTTCTCGCCGGCGATGAGGACGTGTGCGAGTCCCTCGCTGACGTCGGCACCGAGTTGGAACTCGTCGATGTCGTCGTCGCCGTCGTCGGTGTAGACGAGGACGCCGCTGCCGTCGTCCTCGACGTACAGTTCGTCCGCGCTCCCGAGCGTGTCTCCGGCGTCGTCGAAATCGCCAACGGCGTCGACGTCGTACTCGGGTTGATCCGGTTCGGCCGCCGATACACCGTGCATTCCACCCATCGCAACCATCGACAGTCCCACGATCACCGCGAGCGTGACTGCGATCGATGGCCTACCACGGACCGATGGAATCGATATCCTATTGGAGGGCATACACGTTCCAGTTAACAGCGACTACATATAAATATTCAAATTCGTCTCGATGGTCAGAATGTTCGTCTCGAGTTCCACCCGAGGGAGGAACAGTCAACGGCGCGTAGTACGCCCCGCGGAACGCGTCGTCGAGCTAACCAGCGCATCGCCGTCGACGGTCGGGTCCCGGACGCGGTCATCCGTCCGGCGTGCGACAGTCCGGATTTCCGCGGCGATTATCGCCCGTTCGATACGAAATTCGTGGAGAGGGTTTTGAAAGTGGGTCAAACAACCCTCTATGGGGTAAATTCACTAGTATAGGAATGATAAGTTTTGAGAGTATTTCGAGGTATCTTTTTGACCGCTCGTCGCAACTGGTTGTGTTGTGGTGACAATTCCCAGTAAGCCATGAGATTCGATGGCACGTTCGAGCTCGGGGACGTATCGACGGAGGCAGTCTGGCTCGTGCTGTCGGACCCGGTGATGATCGAGCAGGCGCTGCCCGGCTGTGAGTTTCTGCTCGAGGTCGACGACGACGCGAACTTCGACGAGCTTCGGGAACGGGCCGAGGCGACCGAGGAAAAGCCGCCGACGCTGCCGGAGGCGACACCCGAAGCGGTCGGTGAACGGGCCTTCGAGGAAGGCGAGACGTACGCCGCGTTGATGGAGCTGGGCGTCGGGGGCGTCAAGCCGAGTTTCGAGACGACCGTGACGATCGCAGAGCGAGAGTTCCCGCGGATGGCGACGACCGGCAACGGCTCCGCCGCGAACAGTTCGTTCGAGATGTCCGCCTGGATGGAACTCGAGGAGATAGACGACGGCGTCGCCGTCGAGTGGGAAGCCGAAGCCGACGTGTTCGGGAAGATCGCCCAGCTTGGCGGCCGGGTGATAAACCCCGTCGCGAACCGCATCGTCAACCAGTTCTTCGAGGACGTCGCCTCCCGACTGGACGAGGTCGAAGAGCCCGACGACGAGACCGAACGAACCCGGCTCAGAGACCGGATTCAGGACGCGCTATGAGTGACGGTCAGGCGGTTGCGAGCGACGTACCCGCGCTCAGCGGAGACCGATCAGTAACCAGCGGAGACCGATCAGTATGACGATCACGACACACGAAATTACGCTCACGGTTAACGGAACGAAACGAGAACTGAGCGTCGAGCCGCGCACGCTGTTGATACACGCCCTCCGGGACCACCTGGGATATACGGGTCCGAAAGTCGGCTGTGAGAGTAGCCTCTGTGGGGCCTGTACGGTCCACGTCGACGGGAAGGCGGTCAAGTCCTGTACGCTGTTGGCCGTTCAGGCCGACGGTGCAGACGTGACCACCGTCGAGGGCCTCGGCGCGGCGGACGAACTCCACCCGCTCCAGGCGGCCTTTCAGGACGAACACGGGCTCCAGTGTGGCTACTGTACGCCCGGCGTGTTGCTGAGCGCGCTGGCGCTACTCGAGAGCGAACCCGACCCCTCGCGGACGGAGATCAGGGCGGCGCTCGAGGGGAACCTCTGTCGCTGTACCGGCTATCAGAACATCGTCGACGCGGTCGAAACCGCCGCCGACAGAATGCCCGCGGCCGAGGGGGACGACTGAGATGGCATCCGAATCTGACGCGGACGAGCGGGTCTTCGGCTCGTCGGTCGAACGACGCGAGGACGTCGGTCTGCTGACCGGCGAGGCGACGTTCACTGACGACGAACTCCAGGACGCCGCCCACGTCGCGATCCTGCGCAGCCAGTACGCCCACGCGACGATCGAGGGAGTCGAGACGAGCGCGGCCGAGGAGCGCGACGGCGTCCTCGCGGTCTACACCGGCCGGGACGTCGAGGACAGCGGGATTCCGAACGATATTCCGACGGCGTGGATGCTGCCCGGTCTGGTCACTCCGCAGTACCGTATCATGGCGACCGACAGGGTCCGTCACACTGGCGACGCCCTCGCCGCGGTCGTCGCCGAGGACCGGTATACGGCCTACGACGCTCTCGAGGAGATCGACGTGAGCTACGACCGTCTCGAGGCGGTCACGAGACCCGACGAGGCGGTCGACGCCGACGTGACGGTCCACGAAGAAGCCCCGGACAACGTCGCCTTCGACTTCGAACTCGGTGACGCGGACGCCGTCGACGACGCCTTCGAGGCGGCCGACCACGTCACGAGCGTCGACCTCGAGCAACCTCGCATCATCCCGAACGCCGTCGAACCGCGCGCCGCGGCCGCCGCCTACGACACCTCGAGCGACGACCTGACGATCTGGATGACGTCGCAGAATCCGCACCTCCACCGGGTGTTGCTATCGACGGCGACGCTCGGCCACCCCGAGCACAAACTCCGGATCGTCGCCCCCGAGGTCGGCGGCGGGTTCGGGAGCAAGATCTACCACTACCCCGACGAGGCGATCACGGCGTGGTGTGCGAAGCAACTCGGCGGCGCGGTCGAATGGCAGGCGACTCGAACGGAGGGGTACGTCACCGACTGCCACGGTCGCGATCACGTCACCGAGGCCGAACTCGCGCTCGATTCCGACGGAACCATCCGCGGGTTGCGCGTCGAAACGCACGCGGGCCTCGGCGCGCACCTCTCGCAGTTCGCCACGGCGACGCCGTCGTACCTCTACGCGACCATCCTCTCGAGCGAGTACGCCATCCCGGCAATCCACTGTCGCGTGATCGGTGCGTTCACGAACACGACGCCGGTCGACGCCTATCGTGGCGCAGGCCGGGCCGAGGGAATTTACGTCACCGAGCGGATCGTCGACGTCGCGGCGAGAGAACTCGACCTCGATCCGGTCGACGTCCGTCGAACGAACCTGATCCCGCCCGAGGAGTTCCCCTACGAGACCGCGGTTGCCCTCGTCTACGACAGCGGCGAGTACGAGGAGGCGATGGACCGCGCTCTCGAGTTGATCGACTACGAGGACGTCCGCGAGCGACAGGCGAAACTCCGCGAGGAGGGACGGTATCTCGGCGTCGGCGTTGCCAATTTCGTCGAGTCGGCGGGACTGTCGCCGTCGAAAGCCGCCGGCGAACTCGGCGCGACGGCCGGCGGCTGGGAGGCCGGCGTCGTCCGGTTTCATCCGTCGGGAACGGTCTCGGTCGCCTGTGGAACGGCCGATCAGGGCCAGGGTCACCGCACGACGCTCGCACAGGTCGCCGCCGCCGAACTCGGCGTTCCGGTCGAGGACGTCGAAGTCGTCGAAGGCGACACCGACGAAGTCCCACAGGGAATGGGGACCTACGGCAGCCGAAGCGCCCCCGTCGGCGGCGGTGCCGTCGCCCAGAGCGGACGCAAAGTCGTCGAGAAGGGCCGCTCGATCGCCGCCCACAAACTCGAGGCCAGCGAGGAGGATGTCGAGTTCGACGACGGAACGTTCCACGTCGCGGGCGCGCCGGATCGCTCGATTTCGATCCAGGAGCTCGCCTACGCGGCTTACCTGGGCCACGACATCCCCGACGAGATGGAGCCCGGGCTCGAGGCGACGTCGTACTACGATCCGGAGAACTTCACCTTCCCGTTCGGGACCCACGCCGCTGTCGTCGAGGTGGATCCGGACACCGGCGAGGTCGAGTTCCACCGCTACGTCGCGGTCGACGATTGTGGCGAGCAGATCAATCCGATGATCGTCGAGGGACAGGTCCACGGCGGGATCGCACAGGGTATCGGCGCGGCGCTCTTCGAGGCCGCGAACTACGACGACAACGGAACGCTCGTCTCCGGGTCGATGAACGAGTACGCGCTTCCGCGAGCCGAGCGCCTGCCGGAGTACGAGACGGACAGCACCGTCACGCCGAGTCCCCACAACCCCATCGGCGTCAAAGGCGTCGGGGAGTCCGCGACGATCGGCGCGACGCCGGCCGTCGTCAACGCCGTCGTCGACGCCCTCGAGCCGTTCGGCGTCGACCACCTCGACATGCCGCTGACGAACGAGACGGTCTGGGCGGCCATCGATTCCGGAGGTGAGCCCTGATGTACCCCGCGCCGTTCGAGTACGTGAGCGTCGAAAGTACGGCGGAAGCGGTCGACTCCCTCTCGGAGTACGGCGATCGGGAGGTGACGCTGCTCGCCGGCGGCCACAGCCTGCTGCCGACGATGAAATCCGGTCTTTCGACCCCGGAAGTGATCGTCGACCTGGCCAGCGTCGAATCGTTGTACGGAATCGATCACGACGACGGCGTTACGCGCATCAACGCGATGACCGAGTACGCGGCGATCGAACGAGACGAGACGCTGTGGAACGAGAACCCGGTCGTTCCGGAGGCCGCCGCCGAGATCGCGGACGTCCAGGTGCGAAACATGGGTACCATCGGTGGGAACATCGCCCACTCCGATCCGGCGGCCGATCTCCCCGCCGCGGTACTCGCCGCAGACGCCACGATCCACGCGCTCGGACCCGACGGCCGGCGGGAGATTCCAGCCGCCAACTTCTTCGAGGCGATGTTCACGACCGCGCTCGCGGACGGCGAACTCCTCACCGCGATCGACGTCCCCCACCTCGGGGAGAACGACGCCGCTGCGTACGTAAAGAAAGCCAGCGCCTCGTCGGGCTACGCGCTCGTCGGCGTCGCAGCGGTCCTCGAGACCGACGGCGAGGAGATCACTGATGCGCGCGTCGCCGCCAACGGCGCGTTCGATCACGCGATGGCCCTCGAACCGGTCGAAACGGAACTCGTCGGCGGCTCCCTGGACGACGACGGGGTAGCCGAACGAGCCGCCGCGTTCGTCACCGACGACGTCGAATCGTACGTTCTCATGGACGACGAACAGGCCTCGGGCGAGTTCCGAGAACACCTCCTCGAGGTCTATACGGAACGCGCACTCGAGACGACGATCGCTCGCGTCGATGGCGGCTCGTCCGCGAACGAGTAACGCCATCTCGGTCGTCGTCCATCCCGCAGACGAGTGATCCGAATCGATCGGTTACTCGCGGTGTGACCGCGTCGTCCCGGTCATTCACTCGAACACCAGACGCTCGCGCTCGAACGCGCCGCAGTCGTCGACCGCCGCACCGTCGTCGGTCGCGCCGCTACCGTCGCGTTTGGTCCCCGAGCACCAGCGCCACGAGCCGAGTTCGAACGGCTCGAGCGAGACGATCAGGTACGATCGATCGGGCCAGGTCGCCATCGCGGCGTCCGTCGCGCTCGGGTGCGGCGGTCCGGTCGGATGCGAGTGATAGAAGCCGACGATTTCCTCGCCCCGCCCCTCGAGTCGATCGAAGATCGAGAGCTGCTGTTGGGGATCGATCCGATAGCGAGTCCGCGGCGTCTCGGCAGCGTTGTCGGCGGGATACTGCGATCGAACGCGAGCGCGGTCGGCGTCGAACTCCCCGCCGAGAACGCCACAGATCTCCGCCGGCCGACCGTCTCGAGCGCGACCGACGATCGCATCGCGGATCGAGGCGGGAACGACGAGCGTCGGCGCGGGGGGACCGGCCGGCCGCTCGGAGTCGGCATCGGACGTCACGGTTCGGTCTCGGTCGTCGAACGCCGTTCCGAGCCCGTCTCCGGCTCGAGCCGTCCCTCCGAGGCGAGTCGATCGGAGAGCCGGTCGAAGGGAGCGGCGACTCCCTCGAGTGCATCGGCCGGCCGGGCCGCGTCGAACAGCGTCGGCTGGACGATCCGAGCGATCGCCTCGAGCGTGTCGACCAGCCGCGGTCCGGGGCGGTTGAGGAGATGGTGGCCGTCCATCGCCCAGACGCGGTCTTCGCGAACGGCGGTCAGCTCCGCCCAGCCGTCGCGGCCGGTGAGATCGCTCCGGTTTTCGGCGATCTGTGCGAGCGAGAACCCACAGGGGGCGACGATCACGAGTTCGGGATCGTACGCGCGGATCTCATCCCACTCGCGCGGCCTCGAGCGGTCGCCGGCTGAGGCGAGTCCGTAATTCCCGCCGGCCCACTCGACGAGTTCGGCCGTCCAGTGGCCCGCGATCATGGCGGGATCGGTCCAGTCGAAAACCGCCACTCGTGGCCGATCGTCGGCCGTGAGATCCGCCGTTCGCTCTCTGATCCGGTCGATCCGTCCGTCGAGTCGTTCGCGAACTTCGTTCGCCCGCTCGATTCGATCCGTCGCCCGACCGAGTCGCTCGAGGTCGGAGAGCACGTCACTGACGGTGTGCGGGTCGGTAGTCAGAACGTCAGGGTCGGCGTCGATACGCTCGACGGCGTCGGCAACGATCACCTCGTCGACCGCACAGACGTCACAGATCCCCTGGGTGACGATCAACTCGGGCTCGAGGTCAGCGAGCGTTTCCACGTCGACGTCGTAGACGCCATCGTCTTCTACGGCTTCGAGCACCTGCCGGTCGATCTCGCCGCTTTCGGCGTCGGCGTCGATCCGTGAGCGAGTGACCGAAGGAAGCGACTCGACTGCAGGGGGATAGTCGCACTCGTGGGAGACGCCGACCGGCTCGAGACCGAGCGCGACGGCCATCTCGGTCGCCGACGGGAGCGTCGTGACGGTTCGCATTGGCGACCGTAGGTGGCCAGCGAACAAAAACGGCGGGCTCGAGTTCGGGACGACGTCAGCGTTCGTCCACGGAACCCGATTCGTCCGAATCGCGGTCGTCGTGCTCTTCGGAAGCCCGGCCGTCCACGTCGAAGGCGTCCGTCTCGAGTCGGTCGCCGTCGACGCCGACGCGACCGTCTTCGATTTCGATCACCACGCCTTCGTGACCCGCCGATCCGCCGAGCACGCGATCCGTCGCGGACTCGAGTTCCCTGTTGACCGACCAGACGAATCGAAGGACCGACTCGAGCTCGGTGCTGGCCCGCCGATCAGTTCGGTCGGACGAGAGTTCGGCCATACTCACGGCACCCTCGGGGTGGAGGTACTGGATCGGGTGATCGTTTGGCACCTCCTGCAGGTCGACATCGAACGACCAGAGATACGGCACGAGCTGGACGGCGTATCCCTGGGGTTTCGGTGCTCGACGACCGGCCGCGGTCGTGACGGCTGCGAGTGCCGTCGTTCCCGTATCGGTGTCGTAGTAAACGCCAGGAACGCCCGGGATCGAAACGCGCATACTCGAGCCGTCGAACCCGTCGGAGATGAGTCTAGTGCCGGCAGTTCCAGACCCCTTTTATCGGTCTCGCGTGGGGCCCGTTCGGTCCGACGAACAGCCGGGTTCGAACAATCGTCACGATAGCACCTGGCTGGAAAGGGGCTGACGGTCCGGTAGGACCGACCGTCGCAATCGGTCCAGTCGGCACTCACAACTCGAAAATCGGGGGTGATGGTCGAAAATCTATCGGGCCGCTCGGCGCTCAGACCGTCGGCGTCCACCCGCAGACGGTACAGTCCGTGGCGGATGACTCGTGGAGGCCGCCACACTCAGGACACTGTTTCTTGTTATACTCCTGTTCCCACCCTACGTGTTCGACAGTGTGACCGCGATCAGTGAGGAACTGGTCGAAAACGTCGTCGCCGGCACCATTGGGTGAGGTTGCCATAGGTATGCCAATGCACACCACGGACTTAAATCGTTGGGTTCGCTGAAAGCCTGCCGCAATCCGCGTTTGCGACTCGGACGCTCTTGGTCGTCGTCGGTCAAACGGTGCCGACAGCCGACCCGCGGACTTTTCTCTCTGACGGTCCAACGCGAACGCATGAGCGACTTACGCCTCGATGCGACGCAACTCGATCGCTACTCGAGACACGTCATCATGGACGAGATCGGTCCGGAGGGACAGAAGCGACTGCTCGAGGGATCCGTCCTGGTCGTCGGCGCGGGTGGGCTCGGTTCGCCGGCGATCCAGTACCTCGCGGCGGCCGGTATCGGACGTCTCGGACTCGTCGACGACGACGTCGTCGAACGGTCGAACCTCCAGCGCCAGATCGTCCACAGCGACGACGACGTCGGTCGGCCGAAAGTCGAGAGCGCGGCCGACTACGTCGCGGCGTTGAATCCCGACGTCGACGTCGACACCGACGAGACCAGACTCACCCCGGACACCGTCGCTGATCTGGTCGCCGGCTACGACGTCGTTCTCGACGCCAGCGACAACTTCGCCACCCGCTACCTGCTCAACGATCACTGCGTTCTCACGGGAACGGCGCTCTCTCACGGCGCGATCTATCGGTTCGAGGGACAGGTGACCACCTTTACCAACGATCGAGACGATCACGCTGACGAGGAGGGGAGCGATCGCCCCTGTTACCGGTGTCTGTTCCCCGAGGCACCCGAGCCCGGCACCGTCCCCGACTGTGCCACGACCGGCGTCCTCGGCGTTCTCCCCGGTACCGTCGGCTGCATTCAGGCCACCGAGGTCGTCAAGTATCTCCTCGAGAGCGGCGAGTTACTCGAGGGGCGGCTCCTGATGTACGACGCGATGGATATGAGCTTCGAGACCGTAGACATTCTGGCCAATCCGGCGTGTCCGGTGTGTGGCGACGATCCCGCGATCGAGTCGGTTCGGGACGGGAGCTACGAGGGAAGCTGTTCGCTGAGCGCCGACTGAGACGGCCCACCGTCGCCGTGTGCCGCTGCAACCGAGACGATCAACAGGAGACGGCAGACAGCAGTTCGTATGAGGGGGCTCGCTAGTTCCGCATCAATCCGCCGTCGATCGCCAGTTCGGCTCCGTTGACGTAACTCGAGTGCGGACTCGAGAGGAAGGCGACGACCTCCCCGAGTTCGCGAGGCTCACCGATCCGCTCCATCGGTATTTCGCTCGCGAGATCCTCGAGTCCGTCACGGTAGTCGTCGTAGACGCCGGACTCGATGCGCGCCTCGACGAGCTCTTCGATGCGAGGCGTCTCGATCGTACCGGGAAGCACCGCGTTCGCTCTGATCTCGGGGGCGAACTCCCTCGAGATCGTCTGTATCAGACCGGTTACACCCCGCCGAACGGCATTGGATAGCAAGAGACCGTCGGCTGCCTCACGGACCGTCCGTGAGGTGATACAGGTGATCGTTCCGGACGGCGACTCGAGGAGGTGCGGACGGGACTCCTCGATCGCCCAGACGACGCTCATCACCAGCGTGTCGTACGCCCGATACCAGTCCCGGTCGTCGGTCTCGATAAACGTCGCACTCGGCGGACCGCCCGCGGAGGTGACGAGGTGGTCCAGTCCGCCGAACGCGTCGACGGTCTCGGTGACGAGCCGCGATACGTCGTCGGGGTCCGTGACGTCCGCCCGAACGGCGAGCACCTCGCCCGCCGCTCCGTCGAGTTCCGCCCGGGCGGACTCGAGGCGGTCCGCGCTTCGACCACAGATCGTGACGTTCGCACCCTCTTCAGCGAGTGCGCGCGCACTCGCGAGTCCGAGCCCGCTCGAGGAAGCCGTAACCAGTGCGGCGTTGCCGGTAAGCTCGAGGTCCATACGGACACGAGAGTGCCGAGTACCATAGTAGCCACTGGACCGACACTGGGGGCATCGCGTCGGCCGTCATCCCGCCGATCGACGGTCCGTCACTCCTGGTGGCGAACCCGGACCATTCCGTCGGAGGTGACGCCGACGATCAGCGGCGTCGTGACCTGTCGGCCGGAGACGGCCGATCCCGCCGCGTCGCTGACGACTTTCATTAGGTTCGGTGCGGTGTAATCGACCTTGACACCGGCTTCGTCGCAGGCCTCGTAAACGAGCTGTGGAACGTCGTAGAGGTCCGTTCCGCTCGAGACGCGGACGCGAACCGGTGCCCGAAGCGCCTCTGCGAACGCGACCGTCTCGCGGGCCTTCTCCAGGTTCTCGCGAGCGCTCGCTTCCACCGACGAGACGTTCGCCCGGGAGGTTCCGAGCGCGTCAGCGATGTCGGCCTGTGAGATGCCGCGTTCGCGGAGAGCAAGCACCTGCGCCTGACGGTGCGTCAGAACGCTCGTCTCCGGCTCGAAACCGATCTCCTCGAGTAACTCCTCGGTGTCGTCGATCATACCGTTCGCCTCCGGCGGCGGTCGAACGGGTCCGGAGAGAGTCGCGCGTGCATACCAGGCAATAACCGGTGGAGGGATCAAAGCTTCCCCGGTCCGTCCGCGGGGAGAGTCGTGATTTCATCGGCCGTCGGACTCGATCGACCGACGTTTTTAGGCTTCCCCCCGAAGGGACGGTATGGACCGCAAAGAGTTTCGCGACCTCGCTGATCCGGCGGAGGCACACGAGACCATCGCGTCGCTATCGCTCGAGGCCGGGATCGATCGCGTCTCGCTCGAGGACGCTCGCGGGCGAGTGCTCGTCTCGCGTCTCGACGCCGAACTCGACGTTCCCGGCTTCGACCGGGCTTCACTCGACGGCTACGCGCTTCGAGCGCGGGACACGTTCGGGGCCGACGAAGCCGATCCCGCCCGACTCTCCGTCGCCGGAACCGTCCACGCCGGACAGGAGCCGGACGTCTCGCTCGGGGAGGGACAGGCCGCAGAGATCTCGACGGGTGCGGTGATGCCCGACGGCGCCGACGCGATGGTGCCGATCGAGCGCATCGACGCTGCGAACGGAGCGGCGGGCGACGCCGCGCCGGGAACGATTCTGGTTCGAACGAGCGTCGCGCCCGGTGACAACGTCATGTTCGCGGGCGCTGACGTCGCCGCCGGCGAGCGCGCACTCGGTCCCGGCGCGCGGATCACGCCCCGCGATATCGGTCTGCTTTCGGCGCTCGGAATCGACGAAATTCCGGTCCGGGGTCGGCCGCGAGTCGGTATCGTCTCGACAGGCGACGAGCTCGTCCGACCGGGCGAGGACGTCGACAGCGCCCGCGGGGAGATCTACGACGTCAACAGCTACACGATCGCGGCTGGCGTCGAGGACGCGGGCGGCGAGGCGGCACTCTACCCGCACGCCGGTGACGACCGCGAGGAGATGGAACGCGTTCTCCGGACGGCCGCGGACGAGTGCGATCTTGTCCTCTCGTCCGGCTCGACCAGCGCGAGCGCGGTCGACGTGATCTACCGCGTGATCGAGGACGGGGGCGAGCTACTACTCCACGGCGTGAGCGTCAAACCCGGAAAACCCATGCTCGTCGGACGGCTCTCGGAATCGGCGTACGTCGGTCTCCCCGGCTACCCCGTCTCGGCCATGATGGTCTTTCGGAGCTTCGTCGCCCCGGCGATCCGCTCCGCCGCCGGATTGCCAGAGCCCGCGGCGGCCAGGGTCACCGGCCGGATGGCGCGCGAGGAACGCTACGGAGAGGGGCGACTTCGACTCATGCCGGTCGGACTTATTCAGAGTGGATCCGATTCAGCGACCTCGAGCGACGATCAGCCGGAGGGTGACACGCTCGTCTATCCCGTAGACAAGGGAAGCGGCGCGACGACGAGCCTCGCACAGGCCGACGGCGTCGTCGAAGTCGATCCGGAAACCGACTACCTCGAGGCGGGCGAATCCGTCACGGTACAGCTGTTCTCGCCGGACGTGCACCCGCCGGCGCTACTCGGCGTCGGCGAGGACGATCCGACCATGAACCGGCTGCTCGATCGCCTCGAGAACGCGCGGTATCTCTCGGTCGGTTCGCGGCCCGCGCTTCGACGACTCCGCGACGGCGTGCCCGACGTGGCGGTCATCGCCGGGCCGATCGAACGGGCGATCGACGCCGCGGAACTCGGCGGCTGGGGCCGGGAGTGGGGGCTGATCGTCAAACCGGGAAACCCGGACGAGATCGAGGGACTGTCCGACCTGATCGAACGCGATATCCGTTTCGTCAACCGGACCAACGACTCGGGCACCCGCACGAGTCTGGATCGCCTGCTGGCGGAGCGGTCGCACGACGAGGGGGTTGCGCGCAACGATCTCGAGGACGCGATCGACGGATACGGCGTCGGGCTCCGAGCCCACGAAAGTCCCGCCCGAACGGTCATCGCCAGCGACGCCGACGCCGGACTGGGGCTCGCAGAAACGGCCGACCGGCTCGACCTCGCGTTCGTTCCGCTTGGAACACACCGGGTGCGACTCCTCGCGAACCCGGATCGTCTCGAAAAGCCCGAGATGCGCGAACTCGAGGAGATGCTCGCCGCCGAAGCGTTCCCCCCTGGGACGGAATTTCAACGAGAGTGACCGTCAGGATTGCCTGAACAGCGGTTTTTACGTTCCGGTGGTGTACGAACGGTGATGTCGACGATAGCCGAGCTCCGGTTTCCAGTACCGGATACGACACTCGAGACGGCCTTCGAGTACGCGCCCGACGCGACGTTCGAACTCGAGTCGTCGGTTTCGAAAACCCGGCCCTGTCTCTGGGTCTCCGGCGTCGATCGCGATCTGGCGGTGGCATCGTTCGACGCTGATCCGACCGTCGAGGCGTGCGAACTCGTCGTCGAAACGAACTCGAGACTGCTGTTCGACGTAACGTTCGGCGACGGCGCTGGAATCGACCAGCTCTGTGATCCGCTGCTCTCCGACGGCGGCTCGTTGCTCGAGGCGTGGGCGACCGACGGCTGGTGGCAGGTTCGAGTTCGGTTCCCCGATCGAGACGCACTTTGTAACGCCTACGACCGGCTCGTCGATCGCGATATCAACGCCGATCTTCGGCGCGTGACCGACGTGACCGACACGGCGGAGCCCGAGACGAGGCTGACGCCACAGCAACGCGAGGCGCTCGAGGCCGCCCTCGAGTACGGCTACTTCGAGATCCCCCGACGGATCTCGATGGAGGAGCTCGCGGCCGAACTCGGAATCTCTCACCAGGCACTCTCCGAGCGGTTCCGTCGAGCCTACGAGACGCTGGTCGACGAGGAACTCCAGCCCGTTGGCGAGCGATCGGCCGCCGAATGAACCGGCCGTAGAACGGTGATCGACGGTGGTACCGGAACGGTACTACTCTTGATGACGATTCGATTGCGCGATTGGGCGACCGTCCACCCGGCCACGACGTAGTCGGTGAGGGGGAGACTATTTTCCTCGACTCACACCTCGAAGATCACGGAGAACCGACCTCGAGTCGCGCCCCCAGTTCGGGCGCGCTCGCGTCGAACCCGTCCGCTCGCAGTTCCGCGGCGAACGCCTCACACCGGTCGCCGTGATTGACGAGCACCGTGTCATTTCGGTAGGACTCGAGGAACGAGCGCAGGCCGGTTCGATCGGCGTGCGCGGAGAAATCGAACTGTTCGACCTGGGCGCTGACGGGCATAACCCGTCCGTCGATCTCCGCGCTACCGGTCTCGAGGAGGTCCCGACCGGGCGTTCCCTCGACCTGATACCCCGTCATTGCGATCTTGTTCACCGGATGCGAGCGGATCTCCGGGACGTAGGTCATCGCGGGGCCGCCGTGGAGCATCCCGCTCGTGGTGACGACGACCGTGTTTTGGGCCGCGATTCGCTTGCGTTGGCCGTCCCGGCCGTCGACGAAGCGAGCGTTCCCTTTCGCCCGCCGCAAGAGGTCTGGGTCGCGAAGGAACGCGCGGTTTTCCGCCCGCAAGAACAGTTCGGTGACGCGTTTTCCCATTCCGTCGACGTAACACTCGAGGTCGTGTTCCTCGCAGAGACACAGCACCTCCTGGGTGCGCCCGATGGCGAAGGCGGGAACGACGACGGTGCCGCCCTCCCAGATCGTCGTCCGCAGGCTTTCTGCGAACCCGGCTTCGATCTCCGCTCGCGGTCGGCGGGCGGTATCCGCGTACGTACTCTCACAGATCACGACGTCGGCGTTCGGACGCGCCGTCGTTCCGGCGAGCAGTTGCTGGTCGCCGGTGTGGAAGTCGCCGGTGTAGAGCAGCCGCGTCCCGCCGTCGGCCCCGGGTCGGCCGCTCGAGAAGCCGTTATCCTCGATCAGAACGTGGGCGCTGCCGGGGACGTGGCCCGCATCGAAGAAGGTAATCTCGTAGCCCGCGGCCTCGAACGGCTCGCGGTAGCCGTGGGTCTCCGAAACCTGTGTGAGCCGGGCGAGTTCGGCCTCCGTGAACGGACAGTCGTAGGTTCCGCCGTGGAGCTTCAGCGTGTCGCGGGCGAGGACCATCGCGAGGTCGCGTGTCGGCGGCGTCCAGTGAACCGGAGGACGGCCGTCGCCCGACAGCAACGAGGGCAGCGATCCGACGTGGTCGAGGTGGCCGTGGCTCACGATGACCGCCTCCGGATCGACATCGCCGATCGGAAACGACGGGGGGTTCCCCGAATCCATCCCGAAATCGAGCAGGAGCCGGTCGTCGACGAGGATCGCACTCCGACCGATCTCGCGGGCTCCACCGAGAAACTGAACCTCCATCGCGGAGGGATTGGGACTCGAGTGGTTTGCACCCGTCGGTTTCGGCGGCCGTGTCGCGCCGTCGATTCACCTGGCGAGCTTGTTCACACGATCAGAATCCGATCCTCGAGAACGGGCCAAACCCTATATGGGCGTCGGGAAACTGATCGGTTTCATGAACGCTGCCGAGGCCGCCCGGACGTGCGATGCCGTCTTCGGGGAGATTCAGACCGCCGTCGTCGGTGAACACGACCGCTTCGAGACGATCCTGACGGCCGTCGTCGGGCAGGGCCACGTCCTCCTCGAGGACGTGCCCGGAACCGGAAAGACCCTGACTGCGCGGACGCTCGCGACGGCGCTGGACCTCGAGTTCAGCCGGATTCAGTTCACGCCGGATCTGCTGCCGGCGGACATCACGGGAACGCACGTCTACGACGAACACGCGGGCCGATTCGAGTTCGAGGCCGGACCGATCTTCGCGAACGTCGTCCTCGCGGACGAGATCAACCGCGCGCCGCCGAAAACGCAGGCGGCGTTGCTCGAAGCGATGGGCGAAAAGCAGGTTTCGACCGGCGGCGAAACCCGAACGCTCCCGGAGCCGTTTTTCGTCATCGCGACGCAGAACCCGGTCGAACAGGAGGGAACGTTTCCGTTGCCCGAGGCACAGATCGACCGGTTCATGATAAAGACGACGATGGGGTATCCCGACCGCGACGGGGAACTCGAGCTACTCGATCGCCGCGCGAGTCGACGCTCGCGAACGCCGAACGTGTCCCCCGTCATCGACCGGGAGTCCGTTCTCTCGCTGCAGTCGGTTCCCGAGTCGGTCGCCGTCGAACCCGAGGTCCGGGAGTATCTCGTCGATATCTGTCGTTCGACCCGCGAGGACGACCGCGTCGACGTCGGTATCTCGCCGCGTGGCGTCCAGCGGCTGTTCGAAGCGACGCGAGCCCGCGCGGCGATCGTTGGACGGGACTACGTGGCACCGGAAGACGTCCACGCGATCGTTCACCCGGTGCTCGATCACCGGATCGTCCTGACGACCGAGTCGGACGTGCGTGGCGTCGATCCGACGGCGGTCGTCGAGACCGCACTGAACGACGTCTCGGTGCCGTCGATGAGCGTGTGAAGGACCGACGGTCCCTGACTCGACGAAGTGACTACGGAATCCCAGTCGCGAAACGACCGCGAGCTATCTGTCAACGACCGCTCGACTTGCGAGATACGTCGGAAACGGGACATCCGCAGTATCCGTCAGCCGCGGAGTGCCCAGGAAACGAGAACGACCGCGAGCAGTCCCGTTCCGAGGGCGATCGCGGCGTTCGTCGGGTCGGAGATCTGCGCTCCCGAAACCCACCGATAGAGCGCGATGGTTCCACCGGCGACGACGGCACCGGAGAGCAGCGTTCCCCCGACGTGAACCATCTCGGCGCGGACGGTCTCGGCACCACGGCCCAGTTCCGCCCGGACGCCGTCGGCGTACTCTCCGATGTCCCAGATCACGAACGCGAAGGCGGCGGCGACGACGCCGAGTTCGATCCGATCGACGACCGCGAGACCGACGGCGAGTACGAACACGGAACCGGCCGCGAGCGCACCGCCGATCGCGCGTGCGGGCACCAGCCGGAACACCCGCACCATCGTCACGGTCGATAGCACCGACGAGAGGGCGAACAGTGCGAGGACGAGAACGGCCGCGGCCAGTGCGAACGGTGGGAACGACGCCAGAAGCTCGAGAACCGACGGTGGAGCCGTTCCCTCGAGCACCGCCGCCGGATCGACGGCCAGAACGGCGT